>JAFZFF010000104.1 GCA_017556045.1 Bacteroidaceae bacterium
CAGAGAAGAGTGCAACAGCATTCATTGCCATGTGAAATGTCAAGAAAAGGATGAGGGCCAAACCTGAAACGCTCATCACCAACTTTCTTCCGATGGATGAATCAATTAACCACATAAATGTTTAGTTTTTAATGAATTAAATTATTAATAAATGTTTATAGTTATCGATTGTTGGCAAATTTAGTTAAAAACACGCAATAAACAAACCTAAATGCCAAGTTTTTTGATTCGTGGATTTAAAAAAATAAAGGTAGGACGTGCTTCGCAGCACATCCTACCTGAGATATGACTCCAGCCCTATAAAGGGGAAAGGGCTGAAATCGGGAGGGGAAATCTTTCCTTATTACTTAACGTAAACCTTTTTACCGTTTACGATGTAGATACCTCTTTCGAGTGACTTCAAGCTACCCTGAACTGACTTACCAGTGATAGTGTAGATCACTGCGTTCTCTTCAGCCTCGATAGTCTCGATACCCTCAGCGTATACTACAGTAACAACGCATGTAGCGCTTACACCATTTGCAGCAGTAGCTGTGATAGTAGCGGTACCAGGAGCAACAGCTGTCACTACACCGTTAGCGTCTACAGTAGCTACAGCCTCATCAGAAGAGGTCCATGTGATAGTCATATCGTCAGCATCGTAAGGAGCTACAGTAGCAACGAGCTGTACTGACTGGAAGTCCTCACCAGCAATCTCGAGAGTAGCCTCAGTCTGGCTGAGAGTTACGGTAGCAACCTCTACAGCAGGCTTCGGAGCGATGAATGCCAACTCAATGTTTGTGATACCTACCCAGTTAGCGTTCTCTACGTTCAAACCGAACTCGAGCTTACCGTTGTAAACGTATACGCTGTCGAGGATGGGCTGAACGTACATGTCTGAAGTCACAGCAGCAGACTTGTCATTAGCGTAGAATGCTGTAGCACCATTAGCGAATGTGTAAGCAGAGATCTTATAGTAACCGTTGGGGACATTAGCTGTGTAGCTGATAGTACCGTTGTAAGCGTTGGGGTTCCAAGCCTCGATGAAGCCAGTCTTCTGCAACTCAGCAGTGTTCTTCTCAGCAGAGTGCTTGTATACGAAGTTACCTACGAAGCCTTCGATATTCTTCACCCAACCGTCGATAGAGTTACCAACACCCTCGATGAGGAATGTGTAGTCGAATGTGTAACCCTCGTTAGGTACAGCGTTCAATACATACTCATTGCGACCTGCGATCAAAGTAGCAGTGAGAGCCTTGAGGTCAGCCAATGTAGCGATGTTTGCAGTGTTGAATGTAAGAGCAACAACCTCCTCGAATGCAGCGATTACCTCTGCAGCGGTGTTGTCACCAGAGTTATCCTGGATGTCATAGCAACCGTACTTGATATCCTGGAACTCAGCGAAGTACTCGCTGATCTCGTCGAACTCAACCATCATGTCAGCCATCTCCTTGATGAGTTTCTCAACCTTAGCGTCGAGCATCTTCTCACCATTGCTAATAGCGCTATAAACATCCCATACAGTAGCAGTCTTAGCTTCCCAACGAGCCATTACACCCTGCAATGAGTACATAGCCATGTTGCCGTAGCTGCAGAATGCCATAGCCTGCTCCTCGAACTGAGCCTTAAGAGCACCGGGAACGTCAGTAGCGCTTTCGAGCTTCACATCACCTACGATGAACCATGAACGCATCTCCTCGTGTGTGCACTCGAAGCCGAGGTTCAATGTGGTCTCCTCAGCGAGAGAGAACTCGAGTACGTTGGTGTAGAGATCCTTCTCATAGAATGCAGCAGAAGCCTCATCGATGCTGTTAGCATAAGCATCCAAACCAGCTACGCTACCCAAGGTCTTAACAGCAACCTTATTGTCACCAGCTACCAAGTAACCGAGAGACTTAGCTGCGTTAGTATTGAATGCCTCACCGAAACGGTAGAATGCCTTAGCTGTCAAACGATAGTTACCTGCGGGGAGAGTAACCTCCTGGAGCAAGCTACCAGCAGTGTTATCCAATGCACCCCAACCTGCGTAGAACTCAGCTACACGCTTGCCAGCGTTGTGAGCATAACCACCACCGTTAGCTACCCAGTTGTCAGTAGCAGCGAGGTCAGCGTTCTTAACAACGTCAGCTGTTACGTCTGCCCATGCAAAAGCAGAGAGGTCATAGAGGTCATAGGTAGTACCTACGTATGTGAATACCCATGCTGAAGCAGATGTAGCTGCATTAGTATTCCAAGTGATGATAGCGTTGTCAGACTGTCTTGCGTGTACGGGATAGTCCTGATGATCTACGTGGAAGCAGAAGATGCCGTCTTCAGCGTTAGCCTCAGCAGTCTCAACGATCTTGAGAGAAGCAGAGTTCCAGAAGAGGTTACCAGTAGCGAGGTTACGTACTACAACAGACTCTGTAACGCCTACTGCAGTGGTATCCATATCGAATGCCCACAACATAGTCTCATCAGCGAGGTCCTTGTTCTTATTGAAGTACAATGTACCGCTGTTATTGTCGTAGATATACTTGTTGTCTACATAGCTGAATACACCGTTGATAGTGAATACAGGCATGTTCTTAGCCATATAGAAAGCCTTGGTAGCAGCCTTCAATGCATCGATGCTCTCCTGAGTAGCTGTCTCAGCCTTAGCCTCAGCGATAGCAGCCTCAAATGCGTTGTAAGCAACTACAGAGTACTGACCGATAGCAGGAGCAGCAGCTGTATCTGCAGCAGCGAAAGCAGCCTCAGCCTCTTCCAAAGCAACAGTCAAAGCATTGTCAAGTTTCTCCTGAGCGATCTGAGCTACAACAGCCTCGAATGCCTCCTTTGCAGCAGCGATATCTTCGCCAGCAGCAAATACATCGTTGAGAGCATTGAATGCAGCCAAGAGAGCATCATAGTAAGCGCTCTCCTCATCAGCAGCAAGCACATAGTTTGCAACATCCATCATCTCCAAAGCGTTCAACACTGCAGTAGAAGCAGGGAGCATATAGAACTCAGAGAATGTGAAGAAAGCATAGCCATTGTTCAAACCATTGTTGTTGGTTGTGTTGATTACGAAACGGAAGTGCTTGTAAGCCTCAGAAGCAGTAACAACGTCAGACATGTAATCGATAACAGCCTCAGTTGTGGGGAAGCCGCTATTGATGTTAGCTACCTCAGTGAAGGTCTCGCCATCAGTGCTACCGAGGATAGTCAAGTCTGTAGGACGGTTGTTATTGTTGTTGTGACGCTTCTTGAAGTAGAAGATGAAGCTCTCAACGGGCTCGCTTACCTCAGCCTGGAGGTAGTGCTTCTCGTTTACAGCCTGGCTCCATGATGAGTGGAAGAATGTGCTGTAGTTGTTGTCGAGCAAGTTTGCCAAAGCACCTTCCTTAGGCTCAACAGCGTTACTTGAGAACTTAGAAGCCTCTGTCACCAAACCGTAAGCTTTCTGCAAAGCGTATACGTCGAGCAACTTAGCAGCCTTACCGAGAGTAGCAGCATTCTTGTTAACAGGCTCGAAGTACATAGCTGAACCACCATCACCAGCAGGACCATTAGTCCAGAAGCCCATCTTGTAAGCAGCACCACCATAGTTACTCAACCAGATAGAACCGTTAGATGTCTTCAAACCATAAGGAGCCTTACCACCATTGTTGTCGAAGATCCAACGGCAGTCATAACCCTCTGTACCAGGAGTTACAGACCACACCTTTGCTGCACCAGCGCTGGTATCCTTATAACCCATAGCCTTACCCTCACCGAGAGCGGGGTAGAGCTGCAAGTATGTTGCCTCACCTTCGGTAACTTCCATGAAGTACCAGTACTGCGAATCATCGTATGCATACGCAGACAAGAAAATCAAGCTATCAGTGGGGTTATATGTCCACCAATAAGCATCTCCACGACCGCTCTTAATAGCATAGAGCTCGGGATTTTCTGCATCAGTAGTAACCTTGAAGGGATACTCAGCAGCAACAGCGTTCATTGCTCCGAAGAGAAGGAACAAAGAGAAAAGAGATGTAAAAATCTTTTTCATAAACTGAATGTTTTAGTTAATAATATAGTTTTAAAATTGTTTTAATGGGCAAATGTAGCTATTCCATTTATCTTTAACAACTTTTGGACGCTATTTTTTCGGCTCTACGACCCTAAAAGTGTTGATAAGTAGACTTTACAATCGGGACACCCTCAATTTTGACTTTTTATCGGGCTCTCAGCTCCCAAAAAGCGACGGCTGCCGCAGCAGCTACATTGAGCGAGTCCACCCCATGAGCCATAGGGATACGCACCACGTAGTCGGCCGCACTGATGACCTCATGAGAGAGTCCATCGCCCTCGGTACCCATCACGATGGCCATCTTCTCCACCTCCTTGAGCGGAGCGTGGTCGATAGACACAGAGTTATCTGTCAGAGCCATTGCTGCGGTGACGAAACCCTGAGCATGCATCTCTGCCTGCACATCATCAATCCAGGTCCAAGGCACGAGAAATACCGAGCCCATCGACACGCGTACGGCACGGCGATTGAGCGGGTCACACGAGGTGCGCGTGAGTAGTACGGCATCGATGCCGAGCGCTGCTGCCGAGCGGAATATGGCGCCGATGTTGGTGGTGTCCACTACCCCATCGATGACCACTACGCGCCTTGCGTCACACACCACATCAGCCACGCTGGGCATCATGGGACGGCGCATGGCACACAGCACCCCTCGCGTCAAGGTGTATCCGGTGAGAGCAGCCAGCAAGTCGCGACTACCCGTATACACGGGTATGTCGGGATAGCGAGCAATGATGTCGGCCGCATCGCCCGTGATATGTCGCTCCTCGCAGAGCAGGGCCAGGGGTTCGTGACCAGCATCCAGGGCTACGCGTATCACCTTGGGGCTCTCTGCGATGAAGATGCCCTTGTCGGGCTCTATGTCACGACGCAGCTGCGCCTCTGTGAGTGTACTGAAGACCTCTACTCCAGGATGTGTGAGCGAGGTGATATGAATGATAGGCATATGTGTACGGGTATTACGTTTCAGGGATTCAGGAGTTAAAGGGAGATATCGCTTCGCTCTTTGGGGAGTTAAATGCCGATAGTTTAGCACATCGCGTACAAATCATTTGGCCTTTATCTCCATTTATCTCCATTGACTCCATTTATCTACCTACTTAGTTAAACATAGAGAGCGACTAAAATTGCCATTTAGCCGCTCTCTTTTATTTTCAGATTTATTACAGACCGAATGCCTCTTTTACCTTATCCACATAGTCGAGTTTCTCCCATGTGAAGAGTTCTACAGTGACATCCTTGTCGCCCTCGTAGCGTGAGCGGAAGCTCTTGGTTACGATCTCGGGCTTGCGGCCCATGTGGCCATAAGCTGCAGTCTCGGTATAGATGGGGTTGCGCAGCTTGAGGCGCTCCTCGATAGCTTTGGGGCGGAGGTCAAAGAGTTCGTCAATCTTCTTGGCAATCTCGCCATCGGTCATGTTCACGCGGCTGCGGCCATAGGTATCTACATAGATATTGATGGGCTTAGCCACACCGATAGCGTATGATACCTGCACGAGCATCTCATCAGCTACACCTGCAGCTACGAGGTTCTTGGCGATGTGACGTGCAGCGTATGCAGCACTGCGGTCTACCTTACTGGGGTCCTTACCACTGAAGGCACCACCACCGTGAGCACCCTTACCACCGTAGGTATCTACGATGATCTTGCGGCCTGTGAGACCAGTGTCACCGTGAGGACCACCGATCACAAACTTACCTGTGGGGTTCACATGATAGGTGATGTGGTCATTGAAGAGTGCCAACACATCTTCGTTGGTGATGCCAGCGATGACGCGGGGCATGAGGATCTCGATGACGTCCTGACGAATCTTTGCCAACATCTCCTCATCGGCCTTGAGCTGAGCCTCCTTGCTGCTGTCGGCAGGAGCTACGAACTCATCGTGCTGGGTAGACACTACGATAGTGTCGATGCGGATGGGCTTGCCATTGTCATCATATTCGATAGTCACCTGGCTCTTGGCATCGGGGCGGAGGTAGGTCATCACCTCACCCTCGCGACGGATGTCAGCAAGCACCTGGAGGATGTTATGTGCGAGGTCGAGCGAGAGAGGCATATAGTTCTCAGTCTCGTTGGTAGCGTAGCCAAACATCATACCCTGGTCACCAGCACCCTGGTTCATGGGGTCTTCGCGCTCTACGCCACGATTGATGTCGGCGCTCTGCTCATGGATGGCAGAGAATACGCCACATGAGTTGCCCTCAAACATATACTCGCTCTTGGTGTAACCAATCTTGTTGATCACCTCACGTGCGATGAGCTGCAGGTCAACGTATGCACTTGTTTTCACTTCACCGGCGATAACGACCTGTCCGGTGGTTACCAATGTTTCGCAAGCTACCTTCGAGTTGGGGTCATAAGCCAACAACTTGTCCAGTACAGCGTCCGATATTTGATCGGCCACTTTGTCGGGGTGTCCCTCAGACACCGATTCGGATGTAAACAGATATCCCATTAGTACAAATATTAAAAATGTAAAACAATCAAAACCAATGGGGATAGTCGAGAGAATGCATACAGCGAACGCCGTGTAATTTTAGCATTTTTTACTGTGGTTGCAAGCTGCTCAAATCTATCCACTTCATTTTCGGGTACAAAATTAGTGCAAGGCGAGCGAAAAAGCAAATTTCAACGGGTGAATGTAGAGAAATGCTTGAATTTTCTTCGCTTAGGCTCAGCATGACATGAGACATTGAGTCGGTCCACACCCACAAAAAAAAGCCGACGCTTAGCATCGGCTCCCTATATCATGCACAGAGGGTTTCCTACAAGAACATCGAAGACTCTTCGTTGCCCCACATCTGCTTGTAGTTGTGTGCCAAGCCACCCTCTGAGGTCTCCTTATAGAGTGAGGGCAGGTCGTGACCTGTCTTCTTCATCACCTCTACCACCTTGTCAAACGACACGCGGTGTACGCCATCGGTAAACATAGCGTATGAGTTGGCATCCATGGCGCGAGCCGCAGCATAGGCATTACGCTCGATACAAGGTATCTGCACCAGCCCGCACACGGGGTCACAGGTGAGTCCCAAGTGATGCTCCAGTCCCATCTCGGCAGCATACTCAATCTGCGAGGGCATACCTCCGAAGAGCTGTGCCGCCGCAGCAGCAGCCATAGCACACGCTACGCCCACCTCGCCCTGACAGCCCACCTCGGCACCCGAGATAGAGGCATTGGTCTTGACGATATTACCAAAGAGACCCGCAGTAGCCAAGGCACGTATGATGCGCTGCTCCGAGAAGTTGCGCGACTTATAGAGGTGATACAACACGGCAGGCAACACTCCGCACGAGCCACATGTGGGCGCCGTCACGATCTTTCCACCAGCAGCATTCTCCTCGCTCACCGCCAAGGCATAGGCAAAGAGCAGTCCGCGGGTACGCATCGACTGCTGATAACCCTCGGCACGCACATAGTAGAGCGCAGCCTTACGGCGCAGACAGAGCGGACCGGGCAACACGCCCTCCTGCTCGAGACCACGCTGCACAGCCTCCTTCATCGTGTGCCACACCTCGGTCAGGTACTCCCATATCTCGGGACCTTCACACTCCTCTACATACTCCCAGTAGCTCTTACCCGTAGAGATACACCACGAGAGTATCTCCGTCGCCGTGCTCATCTCATACACCTGCTTATGCTCGATAGGCTTCTGACCCTCCTCGGCCAATGCACCGCCTCCGACGCTATATACGGTCCACTCATCTACACGCTGACCTCCGCTACCCAGCGCACGGAACTTCATGCCATTGGGGTGGAAGGGGAGAAATACCTTGGGCTCCCATACGATGGTGGTACGCTCCTCGCCCAGCACCTCCAAGATAGCCTGGTCCGTCATGTGTCCCTTGCCCGTAGCGGCGAGACTGCCATAGAGAGTTACTTCGAAGCCTGTAGCCTCGGCATTACGTGCCAAAAACTTGGTAGCGGCATTGCGCGGACCCATCGTATGACTGCTCGAAGGGCCGTGACCTATGCGGTAGAGTTCTTTCAGTGAGTACATAAAGATGTTAAAATATAATACCTCGTGCAAAGGTAATAGATTTTTTGTATCTTTGCGTTCAAAAAGCAGATTAAGAGAAATTTTTATCAAAAAAAACACCGATTATGCACCGATTGTTCACCCTCGTCCTGGCCATCCTCCTCACCCTACCCACTATGGGTAGCGAGGCTCGCGACAGCATTGCCGCCGAGTCACACTTCAAGGCAGGAGAGGTAGTGATGCCCCTTACGCTCATCGGTGCCGGCACATTGGGCTTCGTACAGCCCCTCAAGGACGCACGCTACCAAGTGCGCGACTTTCTCGAAGAGTGGCGTGGCGACCACCGCACAGCTATCGATGACCACCTGCAATATGTACCCCTGGGCGCCGTATACGGCCTCAGCCTCTTGGGCGCCGACGCCAAGCATAGCTACGTAGACCGCACCCTTGAGCTGGCCACCGCCTACATCGCGCTGGGTGGCATCGTCAACGCCATCAAGTACACCGTGCGTGAGCCTCGTCCCGATGGCTCGGCCCACAACTCCTTCCCCTCGGGCCACACCGCCACCACCTTCATGGGTGCCGAGCTGGTGCGCATCGAGTATGGCGACGCCTCGCCCTGGTACTCCGTGGGCGCCTACACCGCCGCCATCACCGTAGGTGTGCTGCGCGTCTACAACAATAAGCACTGGTTTACCGACGTGTTTGCAGGTGCTGGCGTAGGCATCCTCAGTGCCCGCATCGGCTACTGGCTGCTACCCTACACCCGCAAGTTTATGCACAACCTCACCGGCTGCGATGCCTTCGTATACCCTGCCGTGAACGACAGGAGTGCCGCAGTAGGTGTATCGCTACGGTTCTGAGCCGACCCGCCCTATCCCACGCAGTTCACTATATCTAAAGATTCCTTACTTACATCGCATCCAACATACTCTTCAGCTCACGCTCGTAGTATTCGTCGAGGATGTCGCGGCTCTGGGTCACGATGAGCACGATGGCCCCGATGCAGAGCGCTACTATGCCCAAGGTCTCCACTGAGGGCAGCTGATGGTCGAGCAGGGCACTTGTGGTGGTGAGTAGCGTATCGGCAATGATACGCCAATATTTGACGAACAGCGCTATGCTGCCACCCCATAGGATGGCAAAGAGGATGACTACGTAGCCTCGGCGCAATCCGCGCGAGGGCAGTCGGTGCATGATGCGGTGGTGTAAGTTGCCTTCGTGCTCGTGGGTCGTGGTGTCTACCTTGAGCAACAGTTCTCTTATCTTACGGTCTTCGCTGTTCATATCGTTTGGGTTAAAAGGGTTCGTAAACGTTCGCGTCCGCGGCTCAGTGCCGACTTCACAGTGCCAGCCGCCATCTCCGTCACGGCCATTATCTCCTTGATGCTCATCTCCTCCAGGTAGAAGAGTGTGATGCAGGTCTTCTCGCTCTCGTTCAGTCTGCCTATGGCGCGATGCAGAGCTGCCACCTCTTCGGAGTCGATGCTTGTGGGCTCATCGGCCAAGGCCTGCAGCGTGGGGCGTATCTTTTCATCATCGATGCTTACGTAGAGCTTTTCGGCCGCGATGTGATTTTGCAATGTCGTGAATGCTATGCGGTATACCCATGTGCCGAATGAGGCCAATCGCTTGTACGAGTCCAATCCGCGCCACACACGTATGAAGGTCTCTTGCGTGAGGTCATCGCTCACCGCCTCATTGCCACTTGTCTGCACGAGGAAGTAGCGGCGCACAGGGCGCAGATACTTCTTCATTAGTCGGGCAAATGCACGCTCATCGTTCGCAAGCAGCACGCGAGAGATCAACACTATTTCTTCGGGAGAGGACACGATTTGAATTGAAAATTAAAAATTAAAAGTACAACATTCGGTTTTGTCATCTTGAGCGCAGCGAAGAATCTCTCAAAGTCTCAAAAAAAGAGATTCTTCGCCTTGCTCAGATTAACAATATTAACAATATGATTTTTACTTCTCTTCTACAATTTCAGCCTCTACTACCTTCGGTTCTTCTGTCATTTTATTCTTAGCATTCTTGCGCTCAATGATAGTAGTTATAGTACGGATGATGAGGCGGAGCAGACCTAAGCCAGCAAGGGTCATTCCTACAAAAATCAATAAATCTTCCGCATCACCATGTAGCGATGTAGCTCCAAAAAGTAATCCTAGGCCAAGCCCCAGCAATGTGGCATCGGTAATAAATCGCTCCTTCTCGCTCTTCTTAGAATTCGGATTCATCAGTGCCTCGATGGTCTCTTTGCTAATCGTCTCAGTAGAATTCAGAAGATTGTTGTCAATGAGTTTGTTGATAAGTTCCTTCTGGTCTTCAGCTTTTTTGCGTGAGTGACGGAGACACAATACAACTATACCGATTATACAACCAAAAAATGCTGTAGGAATCCATATTTGCTGATTCATAAAGGTTGATAACATAAGATGTCGAGAATCATTTCTCATACTTGCCAACGTTAATTCTTGCCTATACTCTGCATCTTGCTGAGCAGCCTTCACCGAGTCTGCATATTGTTGCGAGCGCATCTGTTGTTCCCAAGCATAGTCGCGTTCACTATTGTCTTGCGCCATTCCCATCACTGGCATCAATGCCACTGCTGCAAGTAGCAGCATTCTGAAAAACTTTTTCATATCGTTCGTTGTTTTAATTTGTTTGTCTGTTTTGTGCGTTTTCTTTGGTGTCACCGTCAATTAGACAAGACAACTCGCCAAAAGGTTGCAACAAAGGTAAACTTTTTTCTATATTTCTTATTAAGTCCGTTACAAACATTTTTAATTATGAAAATTTGTTGCTTGGGTTTTAGTGAAATCCGATGGAATCGGTATTTTGGGACGAATGACCAATACGAAATAACCATTTTTCAGGTGATAAAAGTTTATTTTCGGGGTGGCATGGCAGAGCGAGCGGAGCTCGCTAATGGACAATTGATAATGGATAATTGATAATGGATAATTGATAATTGGCCTCCGGACTTTTTATTTAGGCAATAATATAGATGTAGTATTTAACGTGCGTAAAAAACATATTGCATGTGCATAATAATTTTATTGCATGTGTAGAAATTTCTTACTCGATGTATGCACCTGACAAATTGGACAGCTGCAATTTTTGCAACGGAGGTCTGTGATTTTTCTCGAGGACAGCTCTGATAATTTTACCAAACAGCTTTGATTTTCATGACTGAGATTAGGCTAGAAAAAGGGAGGTTCGATTGCAAGAAAAGGCCTTTGTGTTTTCTAAAAATCTAACAGCCCTTTTCTAAAAAACGAACAGGCCTTTTCTAAAAAACGAACAGGCCTTTTCCCAAAAACGAGCCTATGATTTTTCAGTGTAAAGCAAAATATAGTACTAAGTAAAAAATATTTTTTGCTTAGTGCGAGCAAAAAAGTACTTTGTGAAAGAGCAATGGGTTGTGAGCTATGAGAGATGAGCTATGAGCTAATCATCTGGAGAGCTAATTATCAATTATCCATTATCAATTGTCCATTAACGAGCTCTGCTCGCTCTGCCATGCCACCCCAAAAATAAACTTTTGTCACCTGAAATGGGGCATTTTGGGGTGAAAATGAAAATGAGAAGTGGGTATTCTATTCAAGCTTACTTCAGCGCTATGCTCTGCACCTCGATGGAGCTGTCGAAGAAGATGGAGGCGTAGCTGCGGAAGATGTCGACAGACTCGGTGGTGAGGAAGCGGCAGGTGCCCTGCTTGGTGCAGAGGGCGTCCATCTCGGGATGGCGCTGCATGTAGTGGACGAGACTGCGACCTACGTACTCGCCCTGGGTGATAACCTTGATATGCGATGGGGTATACTGGCGAATCTTGTCGTAGAGAATAGGATAGTGGGTGCAGCCGAGGATGATGGTGTCGATCTCCTCGTCCTTGGCCAGAAGGTTGTCGATATGACGGCGCACGAAGTAGTCGGTGCCTTCGCTCTGAGCCTCGCCACTCTCGACGAGGGGTACCCAGATGGGACATGCCTCACCGCTGACGGTGATGTCGGGGAAGAGTTTCTTGATCTCCAGGGGATAGGACTGTGACTTGATGGTGCCCGAGGTGGCAAGGATGCCTACGTGGCGGCTCTGGGTAATGTCGCCCAGGTACTCGACGGTGGGGCGTATGATGCCGAGAACTCGCTTGCGGGGGTCGATCTTGGGGAGGTCGATCTGCTGGATGGTGCGCAGGGCCTTAGCCGAGGCGGTATTGCAGGCGAGGATGACGAGCGAGCAGCCCATGTCGAAGAGGGCCTTGACGGCCTGTGAGGTAAACTCGTAGACGACCTCGAAGGAGCGTGTGCCATAGGGCGTGCGGGCATTGTCGCCGAGATAGAGGAAGTCGTACTCGGGCATCTGCTCACGTATCTGTGAGAGGATGGTGAGGCCTCCGTAGCCTGAGTCGAAGATACCTATGGGACCGGGTTGCATAGCTGTCTGAGGGGATTTAATAAGCTACGGCCTGCAGGCGCTGATGGCCTACAAACCGTAGCGTGTGGATGTATTAGTCTTCGATGTTAAGAGCGCGCTTGAGCTTCTCGGTGACATCCTTACCGTGCTTAGGGTTGATAGCAACGTAGGCGCGGTCATCGATGTCGAGGATATAGTCGTAGCCACCCTCTACACACAGGGTCTGGAGTGCGGCATCGATCTTGTCGCGAAGGGGCTTGAGCATCTCGCGGCGTGCCTCGCGCATAGCGCCATTGATCTCGTCCTTGAAGGCCATAGATCGCTCCATGAGCTCCATGAGCTCCTTGTGACGCTTGACACGGATGTTGTCGGGAAACTTGCTCTGCTCTTCGATGAATTCGGCATATTTGATATTGAACTCACGATCCGAACGGGTGATCTCAGCATCATACTTGGCTTGCAGCTCGTCGAGCTGAGTGCTCACGATGCTATACTCGGGGAGCGCCTTGAGGATGCTGTTGTAGCTAACGTAGCCAAACTTTGACTGAGCAGCAACAGTCATCGATATCAAGGCAAGGGATATGAGAATATACCTTTTCATAATAGTAGGGGTTTTACGGGATTACTTGATGCCTAACTTGCTCTTTACAGCAGCGGTAACGTCGGTGCTGAGAGTCTCGCTGATGTAGGGGATACCGCTGGCGAGGTCAAAGATGTATACGTAGCCACCTGCTACACCTACCTCCTTGATAGCCTTGGTGATCTTCTCGGTGAGGGCTGCCATCTTCTCCTGTGATGCCTGCTGCAGGTCTTGCTGTGACTGCTGGTAGTACTGCTGCATGCGACCATAGAGTTCCTGAAGCTCGGTCTCACGACGCTGCTGGATGTTAGCGGGGAGGGTAGCCTTCTCCTTCTCGTATGCCTCGCTCTTCTTAGCGAGCTCCTGCTCCATCATCTGAAGCTCATTGGTGCATTGCTTCTCGAGCTCCTGAAGCTCGGTCTGTGCCTTTGTATACTCGGGCATAGCCTGGATGATTTCAGCTGAGTTCAAGTGGCCGAATTTCTGTGCAAAGATTGCAAGGGGAGCCATCAAAAAGAGGATGGCGATAAGTTTCTTGTTCATAATGGTTATGTGTTAAATTGTTAATAAATATCTATACCAAGTGAATAGGTGTAGGCTATTCGCGGGCAAAATTACAAATTTTAATTTGCATATCCTAACTTCACCAAGACTTCGTTGCTGATGTCTATCTTGGGCGAGGCGTAGATGATGCTGGCTGCCGAGGCGCGGTCAATCACTACGGTGTAGCCCTTGGCGTCGGAGATCTCCTTGACGGCGGTGTATATCTCGTCTTGTATGGGGGCCATGAGGCTCTCGCGCTTCTTATACAGCTCGCCCTCGGGACCGAAGTACTTGCGCTTGAGCTCCTGCGCCTCCTTCTCCTTGGCTACGATCTCCTCTTCCTTCTTGACCTTCTGCTCCTCAGAGAGGAAGATGGCCTCGCTCTGGTAGTTCTTGTAGAGGGTCTGCGCCTCGAGAGCTACGGCCTCGACCTCGCCCTGCCACTTCTTTGAGATCTGATTGAGTTGCTCATTGGCACGCTCGTAGGCGGGGATATTTTTCAAGATATACTCCATATCGATCAGGGCAAACTTCTGCGCGTTGGCTGCAAGGCAAACGATGCAGAGAAGGGCTGTCATCAATAGATTCTTTTTCATAACTTTTCGTTTAATTGTCAATTATCAATTCATCAGAACTCTTGTCCGAGGATGAAGTGGAACTGGCTACCACTGGAGGCAGTAGAGCCGTTGACCTTGTCAAAGCCGTATGCCCAGTCGATACCCATGAGACCTACCATCGGGAGGAAGATGCGTACACCCACACCGGCAGAACGCTTCATATCGAAGGGGTTGAACTTGCGCACGTCGGTCCATGCATTACCTCCCTCGAGGAAGGTGAGGGCATAGATCTGCGTAGAGTTCTCGAGCATGAGCGGATAGCGCAGCTCCATGGCAAAGCGTGAGTAGGCATAGCCCTCGCCACCACCGTAGGGGGTGAGCGAACCATTGTCGTAACCACGCAGGGCCACCATATCGGTGTAGTAGTTGTATGAGTAGCCGCTCATACCGTCACCACCCACGTAGAAGGTCTCGAAGGGCGACTTCTTATACTTGTTGTAGTGGCCGAGCAGACCGAAGTCGGCACGAGTCATCAGCACCAAGCACTTCTGACCGCCTGTGAGCGCGGTGTAGAACTTGCTCTTGAACTTCCACTTGTGGTACTCGATCCAGTTGTAACGCTGCTGCAAGCTCTTGCGGTAACCAGCATCGGTAGACTTCACCTCGCTGAGCGCCTTGTAGTCGATGCCATCAAAGAGCGAGTAGGGAGGTGTGATAGCCACGTTGAAGCTGATCTCTGAACCTTGGCGCGGGAAGATGGGGTTGTCGATAGAGTTGCGGCCGAGGTTGAGCGAGAGGTTGATATTGTTGCTACTACCATTAGAGATGATGAAGTACTCCCAGTTGTTGAGGTCGTAGCGTGTGTAGGCGAGCTCACCATAGAGGGTAAAGTAGTCGTCGGGCCAGTGCAGACGCTTACCCCAACCTACTGACAGACCATACATGCGGAGGTACTTGTCAGGGTCGTAGTATGACTCGTAGTTGTTGTAGTAGTTGTTGTAGTTACCATAGCCATACATGTAGTTGTAGTAGTTGTTGTAGTATGCCTGGTTGTAGTAGTTGTTGTTCACACCCGTTGACAAGGCATAGTAGGCGTTCACCGAGAAGGAGTTGGGGCGCTTGCCACCAAACCAGGGGTCGAGGAACGATACGTTGTATGACTGGTAGTAGCTACCATTGGTCTGACCACTGATGGTGAAGGTCTGTCCATCACCCTGGGGGATGAAGGCGCGGTAGTTGTCAGACTTGTGGAAGAGGTTGTACATAGAGAAGTTGGTGAACTTCAAGGCTATCTTACCTATCACACCTGTCTGTCCGTATCCAAGAGAGAATTCCACCTGGTCATTGTTCTTAGACTCGAGCATCCAGTTGATGTCTACCGTACCATTGGCAAGGTCGGGCTGCACGTCGGGCTGAATAGCCTCGGGGTTGAAGTGACCCATCTGCTGCAGCTCACGAGCCGAACGCATGAGGGCATCCTTGCTGAAGAGGTCGCCCGGCTTGGTCATCAGCTCACGACGCACGACATTCTCATAGAGGCGGTCGTTACCAGCGATGCGCACATGATTGATCGTAGCCTGAGGACCCTCGAGCACGCGCATCTCCAGGTCTACCGAGTCGGTGGTGACGTTCACCTCTACGGGCTCGATGCGTGAGAATACGTATCCATTATTATAATAGAGGTTGCTGATGGCGTCATCGTCAAACTGCAGGCGCTCCTCGAGCTTCTTCTGATTATATACGTCGCCCGGCTCCATACGCAACACCTCGGCCAAGCTCTTTGACTCATATACCGTGTTGCCCACCCACGTGATGTTGCGGATGTGGTACTGATCACCCTCATCGACCTGGATGTATACGTCTACGGTCTTGTCATCATAGGGCACTACAGAGTCTACTACGATGTGGGCATCGCGGTATCCATGCTCGTTGTACTTGGCGATGAGGAGCTGCTTGTCCTCGTCGTAGAGGTTGCCGATAAACTTCTTCGGACGGAAGAAGTGGCGCCAGTTGCCCTTCTCATTGGTCTTTTTCATCGCCCACTTGAGCTGCTTCTCATCGAGGGCGCTATTGCCAGTGATATGGATCTTGTTGACCTTGATCTTCTCCTTCTTGTCGATGGTGATGTCGATGATGAGTTTGTTCTCCTCAGCCACATCATCGCGCTGCACGATGCTGATGTCGGCATTCTTGAAGCCCTTGTCATCGAAGTAGCGCTGCATGACTATCTTGGCGCGGTCTATCATGTTGGGCGTGATCTGATTGCCCTCGCGGAAGTTGAGCTTAGCCTCGAGGTCCTCCTGCTCAGACTTCTTGACTCCGTAGAAATTGAGCTTCGACAAGCGGGGACGCTGCGTGAGCGCAATGTTCAGGTAAGCCTTGTCATCTACGATCTTCTCCACCGTGATGCTCACGTTAGAGAACAGTCCGTGTTTCCAGTAGCGCTTCACAGCGGCAGTGATTTCTTCGCCAGGGATAGAGACTACCTGTCCGACCGACAAGCCCGAGAGGCCTATCAGCACGTAATCCTCATAGTTGTCGATACCGCTCACCGTGATGCCCCCTATCTCGTACTTCATAGGTGCCGAGTAGAGTACCGACGGCTTGCTTATCGTATCTGTCTCGACAGTCTGAGCCACCGCCCCGCCAAAAGGCCAGGCGAGCAGTCCTATCAAGGCTATACATTTGAAAACACTTAACTTCTTTTTCATTCCTTTATTTATTATCATTCTCCTCCGCGATTTGTTCACTTGTCTTGCCGAATCTTCTCTCTCTCTGCTGGTAGGTGAAGATTGCTTGGCACAGTGCTTCTTCGTCAAAATCAGGCCAATAGGTATCGCAGAAGTATAGTTCGGTATATGCACACTGCCACAGCAGATAGTTGCTGAGGCGCTTCTCGCCACCAGTGCGAATCAGCAGGTCGGGGTCGGGCATGAATGAGGTACATACGGTCTCATCGATGGTCTTGTCTGTGATCTCATCGATAGTCATCTTGCCCTCTTGCACCATCGCAGCGATGCGCTTTGCCGACTGGGTGAGCTCCCACTTCGAAGAGTAACTGAGCGCCACGGTCAGGGTGCCACGCTTGTTGTTTGCCGACTTGGCAATGCAGTAGTTCATGCGCTCGCGCACTCTCTCAGGCAGACGGTCGGTGTCACCGATAACGCAGAATCTGATGTCGTTGTCCATGAAGATGTCCAAGTCTAACTTTTCGAACAAAAGAGCCATCAGACCATTCACCTCCTCATCGGGGCGTGTCCAGTTCTCGGTAGAGAATGCATATACAGTGACATATTTCACACCCAGCTTAGAGGCATGCATCATTGTATTGTGCAAGGCAGTAGCGCCGACGATGTGACCTTCACCGCGTTTCTTACCCTTCTCTTTTGCCCAACGGCCATTGCCGTCCATAATAATCGCAATGTGCTGAGGTATGCGATCCATGTCAAGTTGCTCTTTGTAAGTCATATTCTTGTACATTGTGTTAGTTGTTACATTTTCTATATTTGGGGAACAGGTCGTAGCTGATGTATGCAATGAGCAGTGAGTAGCTATCCTTGTTCTTCATCCCCTTACTTGCTATCTGGTAGGGATCGTCCAGTATTGTTCCCTCAAGGCTTGACACATCGAGTCTGTCCGAGGTGGTGAAGCGCATGGCCCACTCTGCACCTACGTTCACTCGGTCTGCCAGCTTATACTTCACACCCATACCCAAGGGTATGTTGAGCGCAAAGACGTGCTCCGCAGGCTTCGGCGCATAGGTGATACCTGCACCAGCCAGTACATAAGGTGTCAGTCTGCGGCTGTCCTTGTATCCTGCTCCTGAGCCATAGGCAAAGAAGTTGTACTCAAACTGACCGCCAAGCTCCATCACCGTACGGCTGAATGTAGCCTCTCCATTGGGAAACTTATTATCGCTACCCAGAGTGCTACCCTGTAGCTTACCTACTGCAAAGTCACCCTTCACCACCATACGCGGATTGAGGTTGTATCGAGCCAGTATGCCTCCTGTCATAGCGGCATCCTTCAGAGGTGCCGAGAAGTTGGCATCACCCATATAGAAGCAGCCTCCTGCTATGGCACCCAGCTCCATCTTATACTCCAGTTCCTGAGCTGAAATCACACACGGCATCACCAGCAGCAATATTGCCGCTGCCACCTTAGCGATGATATGTTGTCGTGTCTGATACATCATGTCTCTACTTGTCAATTACCAAATGTCTATTCCGCTCCAAGTACCGCGCCATACCTCACCCGAAGTGCCCCAAAGCATCCATACGCGATTGTGAGCATCTACTACTGTGGTGAAGTTGCTGTCGCGACCCTCAAAGGCCTTTGCCAAACTGAATGCATAGTCGCGCACTCTCCATGTCACGCCATTGTCGCGAGACTCATAGCACGCATCGAAGGCTTCGGTAGGTACCAAGCGGTTGCCAAGGCTCTTGCCACCGAAGGCATACATCTTGCCATGGTAGCTGATGACAGCCAGGTTCTCCAAGTTGGGACATCCGTAGCGGTTTGTACCCATGGGAACCACCTCTGCCCACTCTTGCTCGGTCGAGATCTTGCTCCATACCTGAACACATGTGTCGGCCAACTGCTTGGCAGAGCCGATGACGATAGTGCGGTGTATATTGGGGTTGGTACGCAGAGCTTCGCTGAAGTAAGCAATGCGCTTGTCGATGCCATTTCCTGCGTTTTGATCGTAGTTATTCCACTCCAGCATATCTGCAGAGTATGCAAAGGTGTTATCCTTGATACCCCACACGGTAGAAGTCGCCTCTGATGTTACAGCCAGCAAGCATGTGAGGCCGCTGGTCGCTGTAGCCTCCCACTGCATACCATTCTCAGAGCGATACAAGGTACCCTCAGCAAGCACGTAGAACGCATCCTCAAAGAGCGTTACCGAAGAGGCATCAGCTACGCCCTCTACTCCACTCCACTCCACGGGAGACTGCCACTGTGCGCCATCCTCCACAGAGGTAGAGGTGGTGTAATACTTACCCTCAGCATCCTGTCCGAAGAGATATACCTGCTCGTCCTTGATGAGAGCCTTCAGATTGGTTGAGAGTTCTGCAGGGAGAGCTGCACCCTCAATCTGCTCCCAATGTGTAGCGTAGGGATCAGTCTTGTATACGTTGAGTGTGATGAGGTAGTCGCGCGAAAATTTCTCATCATTAGACACGACAGTAAACTTCACCGGCTCGGTGAAATCGATAGAATCTGCAGCACTATAGCCTGTCTTCTCCCCATCCTTGTAGTAGAACACATAGCCATCAGCCTCCAGCTTAGTCACCACATGGGTCACATCAGTGCCATACGAGATGGGGCTTGCGTTGTACACCTGTCCGTTGATATGGTCAATGGTGAAGGGTATGCTGCTCGCATCCATGATGGTGGTATAGGTAGAGTCCTTACCGCTCTCCAATGTGATGGTGTGGCGTGTCTTCAGGTCATTGATGCTGAATGAGATGAGCGCCACGGTAGAGGTCAGCTCAGTCTCTTCGGCCTCGGGCAGACATGAGGTGAAACACAATCCGATGATTATCGGGCAGATAAGGCTGATTACAGTTCTTTTCATTGTATTTGGGGTATATAATACATTCAAACTGCAAAATTAACAACAATTTTCGGCTTCTCCTCTACAAAAAATGTTGTTTTATATTAAAAGATGAGTAAAAATGCGATTTTTATGCTAAAAAGTGCTCAATCTGATGCCCAAAGCTCTCGAGAGTTTCCTTTTTTTGCCAATTCGTGATTTCGGGAGCTTTTACTCCATCTCCCAACATTATCGGTGCCCACTCTATGTAGGCCTCATCCCATAATCCAGCGTCGATGAAGCGCTGCAAAGTCTGCGACCCACCCTCTACAAGCAGTCGCTGCACCTTATTCTTGTAGAGATATTCGGCAATCTGCGCCAAGACGTCACCCTCAAAGTCTACCACCACCTGTTCTACCTTATCGAGACCCTCAAAATCTCTCAAAACTTCGGTGAAAACGGTGGTTTTTGACGTATTATCAAATAATCTGAGCCCCTTATCCAGCATTCCTTTACGGTCTATAACCAGGCGCAAAGGACTCTTCCCTGGCCATAGTCGAGTAGTAAGTGAAGGATTATCGAGCACTGCTGTTCGGCGTCCTACAAGGATGGCATCACTCAGCGCTCTCAGGCGATGCACACGCAATGCCGACTCCTCGGTCGAGAACTTCACGGGCTCATGCGCCTCGCCCTCCTCGCGCAGAGCATCAATGTAGCCATCAGTCGACTGTGCCCACTTGAGCGTGATGTAAGGACGCTGCTTGCTGTGATAGGTAAAGAAGGCGCGGTTCAACTCCCGACACTCCTGCTCCAGTACACCGATAGTCACCTCTATGCCAGCCGCACGGAGTTTCTGTATGCCCTTGCCATCGACCTCTGCATAGCTATCGCGACATCCTATGACCACATGCGGAATACCCTTACTTACAATAAGATCGGCACACGGGGGTGTCTTACCATAGTGTGCACATGGTTCCAGGCTTACGTACATGGTAGACTCGCGCAGTAGGCGCTCATCCTCTACGGCAGCAATGGCATTCACCTCTGCATGCGGCCCACCACATTGACGATGATAGCCCTCACCGATGATAGTACCATTATGCACGATGACCGCTCCTACCATCGGGTTAGGAGCTGCTCCTGCTCGTCCACATGCTGCCAGCTGTAGGCAGCGTGCCATGTAGCGTTCGTCTATAGTCATAGCGATTGTCTCTTTTACAAATAAGCCCACCAACACATTCATGCTGGTGGGCTTATCTTTTATTGCTTAATTACTGATTGATCACTGCTGCAAATCCACCGTTGCGAGCCATCTTGATCATGAGCTTATCGCCCTTCTTCACTGTGGTCTTCTCAACGCGGTAGTCCATAGCCATGCGATTAGCGTTCACACCATCCACGAATGAGGTCATCTTCAACTCCTTACCCTCGGGAAGAATGTCGAGAGACACCTCGATCTCGCGCTTGTTGTCATTGGTGATACCACCGATAAACCACTGGTCACCCTTACGCTTAGCCATTACGATATATTGTCCAGCCTCAGCAGCCAATACGCGAGTCTCATCCCAGTTCACAGGAACGCTGGTGATGTAGTCGCGGCAGTCAGGCCACTCGTCATAACGGCAGGGATTATCCATCAACATCTGTATGTGGCTCTCGAAGAGAACGAAAGCAGCCAAGTTATAAGCCTTGGTACCTACACCAGAGCAGAAGGGACGGTTACCATGATGATACTCGGGCTGGTAGCAGATCATAGGACCAGGAGTGTAGTCCATAGGACCTACAGCTGCACGGATGAAGGGAATCCAGATACTATTGCTGGGACGGCAAGCACCGTTGAACTCCATACCACGTACACCCTCATAGGTCAACACGTTGGGGTAGCGATACTCCAAGCCACTGGGGTGGAATGCTCCGTGGAAGTCGATCATGATATGATGCTCAGCAGCCTCCTTAGCCACACGGTCATAGTAGTCTACCATCCACTGGTCCTGACGGTCCATGAAGTCAATCTTGGTACCTACGATGCCCCACTCCTCGAATGTCTTGAAGAGATCCATGTTGTGCTCTACAGTGAGCCAAGGCAACCATACCCAGATACCTACGTTCTTAGACTTAGCGTAACGGATGAGTTCAGGAAGGTTCACCTTGGGGTTTGTGCGGTAGGGGTCGCGGGTGTCGAGTGCCCAACCCTCGTCCATGATAAGATAGGGGATTCCGTTGCGTGAAGCGAAGTCTACGAAGTACTTGTAGGTCTCAAGGTTGATGCCACCTTCGAAGGTCACGTCAGGACCATAGGGGATACCATTGAGCCAGTCCCAACAGGTCTGACCAGGCTTAATCCATGAGGTATCATCAATCTGGCACTTCTGAGCCAAACGTACGGGCATAGTGTTCTCAGCCAAACGACCATCCTCCTGAGTGATAAGCATATAACGCCAGGGGAAGGTACGTGTACCGTTTGTCTTAGCGATATAGTCTGCCTCCTTCAAGATGCGGTGGCTGCGGTCGCCATGATCCTCATATTCAATAGGAGTCTTGGGTTGGATAGCTGAGAGAGAGTTGTCTGCGTTACCCTTAAGGAAGAGACCTGGGTAGCTCACGAGGTCAAACTCGCTCAACAAGATCTTCTGGTTTTTACCCATGATGAGCACGGGGAGCTCGGTCATGCGATCCTCTTTCTTCCACTGACTACTCTTCACTACTGAATAATTTTCCTCACAGCCAGTTTTGAAGCCACCGGGCTGCTGTAATACGAGGTCACACTCCTCAGCCAACTGGATGATAGTATTCTCCTCCATCACCTCGATTTCGCCAGGGAGTGAAGTCTTCATGCGGAAAGCCACACCATCATCGTAGAGGCGGAACTCTACAGCATAGCCACCCTTCATATCTAAAGTCAGCAAAGTATAATTGTTTTCTACTTGACTATACTTCAAGGGGAACAGGGGAGTGATTGTCTCCTTCACGGTACGAACACTCTTCTTCTTCAATACAGGATTTGCACCCAATGTCTTGTCGCTCAACTGCATACCGATAACACTCTGCTTCAGCAGTGTTTCACCATGACTTACTACGTCGTAGTAGATGCGGTCTGAGAGCGTCACACTCACACTTGTCTGTCCATCAGGACTCTGAGCCTTTACCACCTTCTGAGCATAGCTAGAAAGACAAGCTACGGTCATCAGCATGAAGGCAAAAAATCTTGTTGTTTTCATTGTAGATAATTTGTTGTGTTATAAAAATATGTTTGTTCCAAGGGCATTATAGACGCAAAAGTACTATTTATTTTCGTCAACCACAACCTTTCCTCCAAGAAATTCCGTTAACAATGTTAAAATCCCCTAAACGATGTACACCTAATACAGCATATTATTCCTACCAGATGATACCAGTTTCATTCCAGATGATACCAGTTTCCTACCAGATGATACCAGTTTCATTCGGAATGGTGTTTGGCAAAACAAAAAAGGATAGCGCTGGCTATCCTTTTTGTCTTATTCGTTAAGTTGTAATCGGCTTAGTACTCCTCTTCATCAAAGAAAAAGTCTTCCTTGCTGGGATAGTCGGGCCAAATATCTTCGATACTCTCGTAGATCTCGCCTTCGTCCTCAATCTCCTGAAGGTTCTCAATAACCTCGAGCGGAGCTCCTGAACGAATAGCATAGTCAATCAACTCTTCTTTGGTTGCGGGCCAAGGTGCATCTTCAAGCTTTGATGCCAATTCAAGTGTCCAATACATATTATGTTCCTCCTTATTTTTACCTGTTTTTTATAATGAGGTGCAAAAGTATAACTTTTTTCTTCAAGTACAACTTTTCTGCCAAGAAATTTCAGTGATTCCGCTCTTTTTGTTGATGAGGAGAGCCAACACAAAGAAGAAATCGGAGAGTCTGTTTACAAATGCCAGCACCGCGGGACTAAGGGGTGACTCATCGGAAAGTGCTGTTATATAGCGTTCTGCACGGCGACAGACGGTGCGACATACATGACACTGGGCTGCGGCCATGGTACCTCCGGGAAGAATGAATGAACGCAGCGGTTCGAGTTGATGGTCGAGAGCGTCGATGAGTTGCTCAAGTTGCTCGACACAAGCCTCAGAGATAGTGTAGGGAGCAGGAGCATCGTCCTCGCAGGGCATAGCGAGATGAGTGCCTATCTCAAACAAACACGACTGGAGAAACTGAGTAGGAAACTCCACATCGATACCCTCGAGCATGGCTGCTAAGAGCCCCACATGAGAGTTGAGCTCATCGATGGTACCATAACTCTCGAGGCGCAGACAACACTTCTTGACACGCTGTCCTCCAATGAGTGAGGTGGTGCCGGTATCACCACCGCGGGTGTATATCTTGCTTTTTTTCATAGTCTGCGTAAGAATCGTCTCTTTTTGATATTTATCCAATAAGTATCTTTGTATCTCGACTTGTCGAAGAAGATTAGTCCTATAGTGCCTAAATCGTAGCAGACGCCCGTAAGAGGACTCTCCTTCAGGTTGCGCCACCAGGTACGCTTAGCAGCATTATCGCGAATGCCATCGATGATGAAGAGGCTCTTGTCGCATACATGAGACAGCGCAATCTCCACTACTTCGCGATAGTGAGGAGTGTGGGCCACATGTAGACACTCGATGGAGCCAATACGCTGTAGCTCTTCGCTAAAAAGCGCCATTTCATCGCCTTTTCGTAGGGTGAGGTGCGAAGGGATAGGGAGTACACTCATGCTCTCCGCGCCGATAGCCACACAATGTCCCATAGGGCGAGCCAGCGCCATGGAGCAGGCAGCAAGACCTGTACGTGTACCAACCTCGACAATCACCTCGGGATGTACATAGTCGGTCACCCTAAATAGCAGGCGATATACCTCCTCACCATAAAGCGAGATATCGGGGCATGAGGCCTTGGCAGCTTGGTAGAGCTGATGTAACTCGGCATAGGCATAGTAGGGTGATTGTCCGCGCAGCACATGCCGCACGAAGAAGAAGTCATTGGGGCTCTGCACCCCATATCCGTGTGAATTGCGCTTTCGGCGAATCCATCTATTCATTGCTCTATACCCTTTTTCTTGTCGACAAAAGTAACAAAAAAGGGCGAATATACCCACATGATGGAAAAAAAGATGTACTTTTGTAGTCATATTTATAAACAAACAATCAATTAGTAGTGAAAAAGTACGTTATATTATCACTGATGTGCGCCGTGCTATCTGTGCAGGCACAGAACATGGGCGCAGCGAGCGATCATGCCAACCTTGACATACAGGAGCAACAATTGCGAAAGGCGCAGCTGCTATACAATGAGCAGAGCTATAGCATAGCCAAGGAGTTGCTAGAGGATATCACTAAAGGACAATGCACTGATATACAGCGTCGCGAGGCTGCAGCACTACTCGCAGTCATCGCCTATAAGCAAGATGCTGCCAAGGCCGAGGAGACTATTGCTGAGTATCTGCGCGTGTACCCCGATGCTCCAGATCTGAACCGCATGAAAGCATTGATGCTGCTGAGCAGTTATGCTCAGCAAGACTATGCTGCTGTGATGGAGGGCATGAGCGAGGTAGACCCCGACCAACTCAACGCTGAGGAGCGCGATGCGCTGATATTGGCTTATGCACTGTCGCTCATGGAAGAGGAGCGCTATGAGGATGCAGCCGCACAGCTTTGTATACTGGGACTGATAAGCGATAAGTACAATGATGAGGTGACCTTCTACACCGCATATACTCACTACATCGCCAAGCGATATGATGAAGCTGAGGCAGGCTTCGAGAAGAGCAGTAAGGTGGCAGAGTTTCATCAACAGGCACGCTACTATCTCGCTGAGATAGCTTTAGCAACGAAGGAGTATGCCGAGGCTGAAGCACTTGCAGTAGCCTATCTCGATGAGTTCGCTCAGGACGAGCGATTGTCCATTGAGATGAAGCGTATACAGGGTGAGGCACTTTATGCTCAGCAGCGCCATCTGCAGGCTGCTATCGTATTGGAGGAGTATCTGGCAGCTGCCGATGCACCCAAGCGCGAAGCTCTGTATCAGCTGGGTATGGCACACTTCAACTCTGGTGAATACCTACGTGCACCAGAGGTGCTCGGTATGGTGTGTGATGGCGACGATATGATGACACAGAATGCTCAGCTACACTCGGGTCTCTCGTACCTCAAGTTGGGCGACAAGAACAAGGCTCGCCTCTGTTTCCAGCAGGCAGCAGCGATGACTGCCGACGCAAAAGCACGTGAGAATGCCATGTATAACTACACAGTATGTGTACACGAGACCTCATACACAGGCTTTGGCGAGTCGGTAAATGTATTGGAGCGTTTCCTCAATGAGTTTCCCTCATCGGCATATGCCGACCAGGTCAATAGCCACCTCGTGGAGACCTATATGAACACAAAGAACTACGATGCAGCGCTGCTCTCTATCGCTAAGATAAAGCATCCCAGCAACATCATCTTGGAGGCTAAGCAGAAACTGCTCTACAAGGCAGGCTCTGAGGCTTTTGCCAATGGTAATACGAGCAAAGCTATCGCAAAGTTCAACGAGTCACTTAGTGTAGGCGACTACGACCGTCAGACATGTGCCGACGCCCTCTTCTGGCGCGGAGAGGCATACTATCGCCAAGGCGATTATCGCCAGGCAAGCAAGGACTACGCGCAATACCTAAGCCTCACCACAGACCGCAAGGGACTCACCTATGCGCTGGCACTCTACGGATTGGGCTATGCGCAGTTTGTGCAGACCAACTATCAGGAAGCATTCCGCAGATTCACACAAATGCAGCAGGCTAATGCCGCCACATCGGGTGTGGTGGACAAAACCACCCTTGCCGACGCGCAGATGCGTATCGGTGACTGCTACTTCCAGGCACGCCAGTACACCGCTGCCGAGAATGCGTATGACAAGTCGGTGAGCATCGACCCCGCGATAGCAGACTATGCCATCTACCAAAAGGGGTTCGCACAGGGCCTCTCAGGACGCTACACCGACAAGATAGGTACGCTCACCTACCTCGTAGAGAGCTACCCCACCTCAGACTATCTCGACGACGCACTCTATGAGAAGGGCCGCGCCTACGTGCAGCTCGACAAAGGTAACCAGGCCGTACAGGTGTTTGAGCAGTTGGTCAACAGATTCCCCCAGAGCCAGTATGCCCCAAAGGCAGGTAATGAGATAGCGCTCATCTACTATCAGAACAATGAGATACGAGCTGCCATCAATGCCTATAAGAAGGTAATCACAGATTACCCCGGCAGCGAGCAAGCCAACGTGGCAATGCGCGATCTCAAGAACCTCTATGTAGAGGAGAATATGGTGGACAGCTACGTAGAGTTTGCCTCTAAGGCTGGTGGCTTGGTGACTATCGACGTCAGCGAACACGACTCGCTCACCTATCAGGCAGCTAAGCTGGCCTACGCGAGAGGCGATGAAAAGGTAGCTGCCGATGGCTTCAATAAGTATCTGGAGCAGTTTGCCAAGGGTGCGTATGTCATCGATGCACGTTACTATCTGGGCTGCATCTACTACAAGCGCAACGACTATAACCAAGCACGTGGTCATCTGCAATATGTAGCTGGTCACCGCAGCAGCAAGTATTGTGAGGAGGCTACACGCATGGCGGCAGACATGGCATACAATCATCGCGATTATGCCTCGGCACTCAACTCATACGGCGACCTCATAGGACTTACTAATAACCCCTCGACAAAGCTGCACGCACAGACACATCGTCTGCGCGCAGCACAGGCATTGGGCAAGCTCGACATCATCACCACAGAGACGGCTGCAGTATTGACCAACAGTAAGTTGGCTCCCGAGACTGCCAACGAGCTTCGCTACTATCGCGCTAAGGCCTACTTGACGCAGAAGAAGAACGAGGCTGCCATCGATGACTTAAAAAAACTCGCCAACGACACTCGTAACGTGTATGGTGCTGAGGGCAAGTACCTGCTCGGACAGCTCTACTACGACACACGCCAGTATGACAAGGCAGAGCAAGAAGTACTCGACTATATCAGCGTCAGCACACCCCATAGCTACTGGTTAGCACGCAGTTTCATCCTCCTCTCAGATGTATATATGAAGAAGGAGAAGTACATCGAGGCTAAGCAATACCTCCTCTCGCTCAAACAAAGCTACCAGGGCTCTGACGATATCGCTGCGATGATATCGACTCGCCTAAAGACTTTGGAGCAAGCAACTACACAACAATAATCACCCGATACGACTATGAAACGATATTTCAGCATACTATCAGTACTATTTGCAGCTACAGTAGCTGTAGCACAGACCGTACCCGGCGACACCATCAACCGCACGGTACTCGTAGAAAGCACCTATAACCCCATCGTCACCAATGCCGTGAAGCGCAACTTCATCCCCGAGGAAGTGGTGCCCTCAATCAATAGAACAGCCATCGTATATGCCGACAAGGCCATGCCTCTCACCCGTCTGCAACACAAGGCACTGCCTACCGAAAAAGTAGCCATTGCGCAAGACAAAGGACTACCCGGATACCTGCATTTGGGCTATGGCAACTCACATAACCTCGATGGATTGGCCGCTTATCACTGGCTGATGAATGAGAAGCATTCGCTCTCGCTCAATGCAGACATCGATGGCATGAATGGCAACATCAAGACACAAGACAATGATTGGTGGTCTTCGCACCTCTATCGTGGCAATGCTGACGTCCGCTATCGCTTCACCTACAATCAGGGTGAGCTGGGAGCAGGCTTCACCACAGGATTCGCTGCATTCAACTACCTCACAACAGAGGGTTTCAACCCCGACTTGGACATCACAGATCTCCAGTACTCAAGCCGCTTGGGTGGCAATGTATACGCCAAGGTACTCATCGCAGAGCGCTACCGTTACGACGTAAGCACCGCCTACACCCACTCAAGACAGCAAGCCTACCTCGGCATAGCTGACCCTCACAGTGAAGGTCATTTTCATACAGAGGCTACCATGAGCACCTCATTCGACAAGTATGGCACAGCCTCTGTGAACATCTCTGACGACTTCTTAGTATACTCTCCCGAGAGCGTATTCGAGGCCATGCATTACTTTACCTTCACTCCACAGTGGAGCATCGACTACAAGCGTTACCACTTTGTAGCAGGTGTCAACCTTGACCTCTCAAGCAGCTCATATGCCCGCATCAAGGCATCGCCCGCATGCAGCATCAGCTACACCTCGGAGAAGAACTTCAATGCTAATCTCTTGCTCGACGGAGGTCACCGCTTGCCCACATACACCTATCTCGAGTCACTATCTCCCTATTGGATGCGCACCCCTGAGCTGCAGAGCAGCTACACCTACCTCAATGCCCTGCTCACAGGAAATATGCGCCTTGCCGAAGGATTGCACCTCACCGTCAATGGAGGTTACCGCGTGATAGGGTCAGCCATCTTTGAAACCATTGCCGATGAGGCACACATGCGATACACCGGATTCGAGAATCGCGATGCACAGCTGCTCCACGCTACCACCAAGATTGCCTACGACTACAAGCAGCAGCTCTCATGCTTTGCTCAGGCTACATATAATCATTGGATGGTCGGGGGAGACCGCGCAATACTCGCCCGTGCTCCCCAACTCGATGCACAGGCAGGCTTCCGCATGACCCTCTTCGGAGCATTGTCAGCACACACAGACCTCCGCTATGTACTCTTCACAGCGGCGGCTCCTCAGGAACGTGAGAGTTCCATCATCGACTGGGGCCTTGGCTTCCGCTATGCTCTCAACAACAGATGGGCTTTCTTCCTCGATGGTCACAACCTCCTCAACCATCGTCATCAACTCTACACCGGATACCCCTCACAAGGCATCCACGCTCTTGCCGGAGCTGCATTTAAGTTCTAACCCAAGAGATCATCAGTACTTTTGTCTCCGTGAATAGGGTAATAGGCATAACATTAGGGCTGCTCATGGCATTAGCGATGAGCAGTGAGGCGGCGGCACAAAGCTATATGCAGGGCCGCGCGGTGTTGCCTATTGAAGTATATGAAGGCGATACGCTGCCCGTGGTGCATCTCAAGGATGTATACATCTATCAGCGCCCAAACTTCCGCAATCGCAGGCATGAACGCTACTATTGGCGTACAGTGCGCGATGTAAAGAAGACGCTCCCCATAGCACGCGAGATACGCGGGATTATCATTGAGACCTACGAATATCTGCTCACGATACCCGATGCGAAGAAGCGCGAGGCTCATCTGACTGCCGTAGAGAAGAGCCTGCTCGAACAGTACACACCACGCATGAAGCAGCTCACCTTCAGCCAAGGCAAGATGCTCATCAAGCTCGTCGACCGCGAGTGTGACCAAACAGGCTACGAGCTCATACGCGTATTTATGGGCGACTTCAAGGCACGATTCTACCAGACCTTTGCTGCGCTCTTCGGAGCGAGCCTCAAGCGGGAATATGACCCCGAGCTGGAAGATGCAGAGATCGAGGAAATCATCTATTGGGTAGAGATGGGCGTACTATGATAGATATGAACACATAAATTGATCACATAATAAACTCAAAATCTCAGATGAAACACCTCTCACTCCTCTCTCTCCTACTCCTCATAACAGCTTGCGAACATACAAAAAGTACCGATTTCATCGTCACCGTGAGCAATGACCAGTCTTTTGACCGTACAGAGGAGCTGGTGGAAGTCCCCATCGCAGACGTTGCCGCGAAGGTGGTGCCTATCGACAATGAGCAATACATCATCCTCGATGCTGTGGGCAATCAGATACCCTATCAGATAAGCTTCGACGACAAACTCCTTTTCCCCGCCACCGTAGAGGCCAAGGGCAAGGCTACATATACCATCGCCGTGGGTGAAGCCATCGAGGTGGAGCCACTCGTATATGGAAGCCACTACCCCGAACGACTTGACGATATCGCCTGGGAGAATGACCGTATAGCCTACCGCGCCTATGGCCCCGCACTGCAGGCACGAGGCGAGCGTGCCTATGGCTACGACGTATGGGTAAAGCGCGTGCCCGGACTTGTGGTAGAGCAGCGCTATGCCAATGAACTCAACGCCGACACACAGGCCGAGATAACCCGTCTGCGCAAGGAGCGCAAGCATGACGAGGCAAACGAGCTCTATCACGCCATATCATATCATGTAGATCACGGCAACGGCCTCGACTGCTATAAGGTAGGCCCCACACTTGGCTGTGGCACCACTGCTCTGATGGATGGAAATAACATCGTATACCCCTATTGTTGGGATGAGTACGAAATCATTGAGAACGGTCCTCTGCGCTTTACTGTAAAGCTCACCTACAAGCCCATTGTCATAGGTAAGGACAGCGTGATAGAGACCCGTATCATCTCTTTAGAGCAAGGATCTCAGCTCAACAAGACCACTATCACCTACGAGGGTCTAAAACTCGCTACGCCCGTCGCAACAGGCCTTGTCATTCATTCTGAGAATCCCAAAGCATACGCCACAGAGCGCGACAAGGGATACATCGCCTATGCCGACCTCACCGACAACATCTACAATGACAACGGCATCATCTACGTCGGAGCAGTGATACCCGAACAAGTCAAGGAAACCAAAGCTGCCCTATTCACTGAAAAGGAGGCCAAAGAGCGCGGCGCCACAGGCCACGTACTGGCTATTAGCACCTACAAACCCGATAGCCAATATACCTACTATTGGGGTTCGGGTTGGAGCAAATACGGATTCGACTCCATGGAGTCATGGACCGAATACCTCGACCACTACGCACAACGCGTACGCAATCCCCTGAAGGTGGAGTATTAAGCTTGGTACAAAAGCAAAGTTAGAGGGTATGTCGTAAGGCATACCCTCTTTCATTATGGGGAGGGAAGAGCACATATTAATTGAAACGAAACATGAGACGTAGCAGGTGTATTAAATTGCTCACAGTCCTCTCTCGCGCCGCCGCCACATATTAGATAAATTCACCTCACTCGTGTACCGCACAAAACTTTTTATTCATTACAATACACAACACCCCATTTTGTCAAAAATATAAGTGACGGTAAAGGGATGAACAAGACAGAAAAGAGAAGCGGGAGATGCCTTGCGACACCTCCCGCTCTGCGGTGAGAACTGATTATTTACGAATCAAGTCCTGTGGGGATTACTTGTTAGCCTTCTTGTTCTTCTTGTTCATCACGAGGTATGCCATAGGAGCGGCAAGGAAGAGTGATGAGCAAGTACCGTATACAACACCGAGAATCATTGCAAATGAGAAGCTACGGATGCTCTCACCACCGAGGAAGAAGATGAAGAGCAATACGAGCAATGTGGTCAATGAGGTATTGATAGTACGTGCCAAAGTGGTGTTGAGTGAGTTATTGAAGAGCTCCTTCTTGTCATGCTTGGGATAGAGACCAAAGAACTCACGGATACGGTCGAAGATTACCACCTTATCGTTGATAGAGTAACCGATAGCGGTGAGGATAGCACCGATGAAGGTCTGGTCAACGTCCATAGAGAAGGGAAGTACGCCGTGGAGGAGTGAGTAGGTACCCATGATGAGCACTACGTCGATGATGAGGGCGATTACTGAACCTACACTATATGCTACGTTGCGGAAACGGATAAGGATGTATACGAAGATTGCAGCGAACGCGAGGATAACTGACCAGATAGCACCACGGAGGATGTCTGAAGCCATGCTAGGACCTACCTTCTGTGAAGAGATGATAGAGCCACCAGTGTGGTTGTCGCGATCGATGAATACATCGTAGGTGAGGTCGCTGCTGAGGAGCTTAGCGCCCATGAATGCATCGTAGAGGAACTGCTCGATTTCAGCATCGATATCCTGTGCATCGTCTTCGATACGGTAGTTGGTGCTGATACGTACAGTCTGACCATCGTTACCGAGAGCGATAACTGATACTGAAGCGTCTTCGCCGATCTTCTCAGCAAGTACTGCCTCAACGGTCTCAGGTACTACAGTCTGCTCAAACTTAACAGTAAAGTTGCGACCACCAGTGAAATCGATACTCTGGCTCAAGCCACGTACACCGAAAGAAGCGAGGCTAATGAGTACAGCAGCACCGAATACGATGAATGAGGTCTTGTAAGCGCCCATGAAGTTGAACTTCGGAGTGCGCATCCACTTAGCAGAGAGGTTAGTAACAAAGGTGAGGTTTGTCCACTTCTCCTTGTTCAAACGCCACTCGTATACGAGACGTGTCAAGAATACTGCAGTGAAGAATGAGCATACGATACCGATAATCAATGTGGTAGCAAAACCACGGATAGGACCTGTACCGAAGTTGAAGAGGATAATACCTGTGATGATAGAGGTGATGTTAGAGTCGAAGATCGCAGAGAATGCGTTCTTGTAACCATCAGTGAGAGCCTGCTTCACGGTCTTACCAGCGCGGAGCTCCTCCTTGGTACGCTCGTAGATAAGCACGTTAGCATCCACAGCCATACCGAGAGTCAATACCATACCAGCGATACCTGACATTGTCAAAGCGGCCTGGAATGATGCCAAGATACCGAGTGTGAAGAAGAAGTTGAGGATCAGAGCACCGTTAGCCACCATACCAGGGATGAGGCCGTATACTGCGCACATGTAGATCATCAAAGCGATGAACGCAAGAACGAATGAGGTGATACCCTGCTGGATAGACTTCTGACCGAGTGAGGGACCTACGATGTCTTCCTGTACGATCTTAGCGGGAGCGGGCATCTTACCTGACTTTAATACGTTAGCCAAGTCCTTGGTATCCTCCTGTGAGAACTGACCTGTGATCTGTGACTGACCGCCAGTAATCTCGTTCTGTACGTTAGGAGCGCTATAGATGTAACCGTCAAGAGCAATTGCGATGGGCTTACCTACGTTCTGCTTGGTAAGCTGAGCCCAACGACGCGCACCTTCGGTGTTCATTGTCATTGATACGCTGGGACGGCCGTTTACGTCGTAATCGTCATTAGCTGAAACGATAACGTCACCCTCGAGAGGAGCACGACCATTGCGCTGTGTAGCCTTGATAGCGTAGAGCTCGAAGATCTTACCATCCTCGTCGATAGCCTTAACGCCCCACATGAGCTTAAGGTCGCGGGGGAGAAGAGCCTTCACCTCCTCACGAGCGAGATACTCATTGATCTGCTTGAGGTCACGGCTGTGAGCGTAACCTACTACGCAACCCTGGTTCTGTACTACCTGGAGCACTGAGAGCAAGGGGTTCTCCTTCTTAGCCTTAGCGATAGCTGCAGCATCAGCAGCGCCAGCAGCGTTGTCGCCAGTAAGACCAGAGAGGTCTACAGACTCCTCTGCAGCAGTCTCAGCAGCGGGTGCCTCAGTAGCCTCAGCAGCCTCGGGGTTCTCAACAGCCACGATATCACGGAGTTTGCTATCAGCAGCAGCGAGGAAAGGAGCAACTTCAGCAGAAGAGTAGGTCTCCCAGAACTCGAGGTTTGCAGAACCCTGGAGGAGTTTTCTCACACGCTCGGGCTCCTTTACACCAGGAAGCTCTACCATGATACGACCCATGCTACCCTCGAGCTCCTGGATGTTGGGCTGAGCCACACCGAAGCGGTCGATACGTGTACGGAGCACGTTGAATGAGTTATCAATAGCAGCCTCTACCTCAGCACGAACTACAGCCTCTACCTCAGCATCGGTGCTCTTGGTATTAACCTTGTCCTTGAGCTGCTGTGTAGCGAAGAGCTCAGCGAGTGTGCCATCGGGCTTCTGGTTCTTATACTCCTTAATAAATAAGGTGATGAAGTCACTGTTGCTGCTTGCAGCCTGCTTGTTAGCAATGTTTACAGCGTTTACGAAAGCCTCGTCAGTCTTGTGGTCAGCCAATGCCTTGATTACGTCGGGTACTGAAACCTCGAGGATAACGTTCATACCGCCCTTGAGGTCGAGGCCGAGGCCGATACCCATCTCGCGCACTTGCTTGAAGGTGTAGATACCTGCATAGACTTTCTTGTTCATAATAGAATCGATATACACCGATTCGCCTCCAGCGTACTGAGCAGCCTTTTTCTCATGATGGTTGGCTACAAACGTGAAGGAAAGGTAAAATGCGCACACTACTGTGAGCAATACCGCAATTGTTTTTACAAATCCTTTGTTTTGCATTTTGTTAATTATTTTATTTTGTTATTTGTTTTTACAACGGCGTCAAAGACTGTAAAATCATGGCAATTAAATGATACAGTCTCGAACAAGGGTGCAAATATAGGACTTTTTTTCTCAACAGACGATTTATTAGGCAATTATTTGCAATTTTAGCCCCATTTTAAGGGTTATGCAAGCCTTTCGCAACGCTTTTGCTGGCTATTTATGCCAAAATCTCTGCTTTGAAGCGACTTACCGACTCAATGACCTGACGTACGTCTTCGAGCTGGTCGGCACAGAAGGTATATGTGGCCTGACTATAGTAGGGCAGGCGCTTTTGTAGGGTAGAGGCGATGTAGCTGCGCAGTTCATCGTCGCTCTTACCTGCAACCAAGGGGCGCTGCACGCGAGCTATGGTGAGGCGGGTAAAGATGACATCGACAGAGGCCTCGAGGAAGACGGTGACACCCTGTGCCTTCATGTAGTCCATGTTGTCAAAGAAGCAGGGAGTGCCGCCACCTGTAGCGATGATGACATCTTCAAACTCGGCCACCTCGTGGAGCATCTTACGCTCGATCTCTCGGAAGGCCTCTTCGCCACGCTCAGCAAAAAGTTGCGACACAGAGCAGCAGTATCGGCTCTCGATATAGTGATCGAGGTCGACAAACTGCAGGTTGAGATCGCGAGCAAGAGCCTTGCCCAGCGTGGTCTTACCTGCTGCCATGAATCCGACAAGCAGGATACGGGTCATTTCTTTGTAGTTTTGCGGCGTCGAGGAGCTGCGGGCTTCTCTGCAGCCTTCTGGATAATCTCCATACAAGCCTCGAGGTCGAGCGAAGCGGGGTCTACGCCTGTGGGTATCTTATAGTTCTTGCCACCCATAGCGATGTAGGGGCCATAGCGACCATTGAGGATCTCCAAGTCGGGGTTTTCCTCGAAGGTCTTGATCTGGCGTTGCTGCTCATACTGGCGCTTCTTCTGGATAAGCTCTACAGCCTCTTCGAAGGTAATCTGCAAGGGATCAACGCCTGCGGGAAGGCTCACAAACTCCTTACCTACTTGCACATAGGGACCGAAGCGACCTACGTTAGCCACTACGTCAGTGCCTTCAAACTCGCCGAGAGTGCGAGGCAAATCAAAGAGAGAGAGCACCTCTTCGAGTGTGATAGAGTCGATAGACTGACCCTTCTGAAGCTGCGCAAAGCGAGGCTTGTCACCATCGGTAGCCACGCCAATCTGTGCCACAGGGCCGAAGCGGCCAATCTTCACTGACACCTGGCGACCGCTCTTGGGGTCGGTACCGAGCACACGCTCACCCACCTTATGCTCTTGCTTCTCCTTCAAGGTCTGCTCCACGAGGGGGGCAAAATCGCTATAGAAGGCGGCAATCACGCCATCCCAAGGCTTCTGACCCTCAGCAACCTCGTCAAACTCCTTCTCGATATTTGCCGTGAAGTTGTAGTCGAGTACTTGGGGGAAGTAGTCTATCAGATAGTCATTTACCACCACACCCACGTCGGTAGGCTTGAGGCTTGACTTCTCACTGCCATAGCTCTCGCTCACCATCTTGTCGGTAAGCTTTCCCTTGGCCAGCTTGATAATATTGATGGTACGCTCCTGGCTCGGAGTGTCTTCCTTTATCACATAGTCACGATTTTGTATGGTGCTGATAGTGGGCGCATAGGTAGAGGGGCGGCCAATGCCCAGCTCCTCGAGCTTGCGCACCAAGCTGTCTTCCTTATAGCGTACGGGCTGCTGGGTGTAGCGCTCGGCTGCCTGTATCTCACTGTATTGCAACTGTTGTCCGCGCTGCATGGGAGGGAGCAATCCCTTTTGTCCCTCATTCTGAGCCTCCTCATCGACACTTGCACGGTATACTCGCAAGAAACCGTCAAACACAAGCACCTCGCCTGTAGCTGTAAAGGTATAGGGCGAACCGCTCATGCTGATCTGTGCGGTAGTCTTCTCAAACTGCGCATCGGACATCTGCGAAGCGATGGTGCGTTTCCAGATGAGTTCGTAGAGACGACGCTCCGCCGAGGGTCCCTCGATAGTCTGACGATCCATATAGGTGGGGCGGATGGCCTCGTGAGCCTCCTGCGCGCCTTTCACTTTAGTCTTGAAGTTACGCATCGTGTGGTACTGCTCGCCCATGGTATCGAGAATCACCTTCTTGCTGGCGCCAAGGCAGAGTCCCGAGAGGTTGGTAGAGTCTGTACGCATGTATGTGATTTGTCCCGATTCGTAGAGGCGCTGAGCGATAGTCATCGTCTGCGACACTGAGAAACCGAGCTTGCGTGCAGCCTCCTGTTGCAAAGTTGATGTAGTGAAGGGCACTGCGGGTGACTTCTTGAGCGGCTTGGTCTGCACATCTTCTATCGTGAAGGTGGCCTCCTTGCACTGCTGCAAAAATGCTTCGGCCTCAGCCTTATCCTTGAAGCGTGTGCCCAGCTCAGCCTTCATCTCAGCAATGTTACCATTGGCATCAGGTACCAGGAATGTTGCCACTACGCGGTACGAAGCCTCGCTCTGAAATGCCTGAATCTCGCGCTCACGCTCTACAATGAGTCTCACCGCTACCGACTGCACGCGGCCTGCCGAGAGCGAGGGCTTGATTTTCTTCCAAAGGATGGGTGAGAGCTTGAAACCTACGATGCGGTCGAGCACACGACGTGCCTGCTGAGCATTGACAAGGTTGATATCGATGTCGCGCGGAGTCTGTATAGCGGTAGTGATAGCATCTTTCGTGATCTCATGAAACACGATACGTCTGGTATTCTCGGCCTTGAGCCCGAGCACCTCGAACAGGTGCCAGCTGATAGCCTCTCCCTCGCGGTCTTCATCGGATGCGAGCCACACCATTTCGGCCTGTGACGCAGCTTTGCGAAGATCCTCTACTACCTTTTTCTTATCTGCAGGTATCTCGTAGGTAGGGATGAACGTATCTGTATCGATGCTGAAATCCTTCTTCTTCAGGTCACGTATATGGCCAAAGCTCGACATCACTTTATAGTCTTTGCCCAGGAATTTCTCAATTGTCTTTGCCTTGGCGGGAGACTCTACTATCACTAAATTCTTTTGCATAATTCAAAGCGCGTTCTCGATTTTGGGCGCAAAAGTAGGTAAAATTTTCCAATCGCATTCAGATTCTGTTTTAAATTTATCCTTTTTTAGTATTTTTGCAAGATAAATGAATTGTAGAAGACAAAAACAAGACACACTATGAGAATCATTATACAGCGTGTGCGCAATGCCTCTGTCACGATTGAGGGCACACAACATTCTGCCATCGGAAAAGGCATGATGATATTGGTGGGCATCGAGGAGGCTGACGGCGATGAAGACATCGCGTTCCTCGTCAAAAAGGTGACCAACATGCGCATCTTCGACGATGCCGATGGGGTGATGAACCTCTCTGTGATGGACATCGGAGGCGAGGTATTAGTGGTAAGCCAATTCACGCTACATGCCTCTACGAAGAAGGGCAATCGCCCCTCATACATCAAGGCAGCCAAGCCCGACATCTCAGTGCCCCTCTACGAGAAGTTTTGTGCCGAGCTCTCTGCCGCGCTGGGCAAACCTGTGCAGACAGGCGTATTCGGTGCCGACATGCAGTGCGCCCTCATCAATGATGGTCCCGTCACCATCTTCATGGATAGCAAAAACAAGGAGTAACACTCCCCCACCCTATACATATATATATAGGAGCCGTCCCCGCAAGATTTGTCGCCACTATCTTGGTAGCCCCAAACAAATGAAGTAAATTTGCGCCCCGAATATAAACCCACATTACCCTCGCCTATGGAGAATAATGGCATCACCCTACGCCAAGCGCAGCAGCAAGCCGATGAATGGATACGTACCTATGGCGTGCGCTACTTTAATGAACTTACCAACATGGCCATCCTCACCGAAGAGGTGGGCGAGCTGGCTCGTGTGATGGCACGCACCTATGGCGAGCAATCCTTCAAAGAGGGTGAGACACCCAACCTTGCCGAAGAGATGGCCGACGTCTTATGGGTGCTCATATGTATGGCCAACCAGACAGGAGTAGACCTCACCGAAGCGTGGGAACGCACCATAGAGAAGAAGACCAAGCGTGACAATACACGCCACCTCAATAATGAAAAACTAAAATAAATTATAACAATATGGAACACTACCACGAGACCGAAGAGACCAATAAGTACAACGACGCATTGGCACTCTACAACACCGCCCTCTCTGACGACGAAGTGAAGGCAAAAACCGCCCTACTCATCGAGAAATATTCAGCAGAGAACAACACCGAGAAGGTAAAGAAATTCCTCTTCAACTGCATTGACCTCACCACCCTCAAGACCGAAGATAGTGAGGAGAGCGTACTGAAGTTTACCGAGCGTGTCAACGACTTCGACACACAGTACCCCGACCTCAAGAATGTGGCAGCCATCTGCGTATACCCCTGCTTTGCCAAGATCGTGAGCCAGTCACTCGAGGTAGAGGACGTCAACGTCGCTTGCGTAGCAGGAGGCTTCCCCTCATCGCAGACCTTCACCGAGGTCAAGGTTGCTGAGACAGCCCTCGCCCTGGCCGATGGTGCTACAGAGATCGATATCGTCATCCCCGTAGGCAAGTTCCTCAGTGGCGACTACGAAGGCATGTGTGACGAGATCGAAGAGCTCAAATCTATCTGTGGCGAGCGCCACCTCAAGGTAATCCTCGAGACCGGAGCACTCAAGTCTGCAGAGAATATCATGAAGGCCTCTATCCTCGCCATGTATAGCGGTGCCGACTTCATCAAGACCTCTACGGGCAAGCAAGAGCCTGCCGCTACCCCAGAGGCTGCTTACGTGATGTGTAAGGCCATCAAGGCATACTACGAGAAGACAGGCCGCAAGGTAGGCTTCAAGCCTGCCGGAGGCATCAACACCGTGAGCGACGCCCTCACCTACTACACCATCGTCAAGGAGGTGCTCGGCGAAGAATGGCTCGACAATAAGTTCTTCCGCATCGGCACAAGCCGCCTTGCCAACTTGCTCTTGAGCGAGATCGTGGGCGAAGAGGTGAAGTTCTTCTAAAGACCCACAAATCATAAAATATCACGCCTGCGAAAATTATTTATCGTAGGCGTGATTTCTATTTATTACACTTGTAAAAAAGTACTAAGCGCGAGTAAAATGGCGCTTAGTACAAAATATATTTCACTTAGTACGAGCAAAACTACTCCTTCTCGCCTGTCAGCTCCTCTATTTGTTCGATGACTTCGTTAATAGCTTTTCGGCCTTTACGATAGATATTCCAGCCAATGACTCCGCCAATAGTGCCACCAATGAGACCCCAAATGAATAAAAATCTACCCTGTTCTGCGTGTACAGTATAAGACTCGTACAAGTACCAACAGAACCATATACATACAATGGGTATGCTGAACCAATACCATTGACGAGCCAGTTTCTTATAGTGATTCAGTTTGCGGGCTTCCTCTACCAGATTGCCCTCAATGTAGTTTTGCGCAGATAACATGCGATTGGAATACACTTCATAGGCCACGGCAAAGAATAAAAAGAAGGCAGTAAAGTCTATAAATAATGGATTAAAGTCTGAAGATATTCCGAATTTCCATAGCACTGCAGCTGCGATTCCTACAACACATTCTATATACGACCTGCGTTTTAAGGCTTTCAGTTTATCCTGCATACTTGCACGGATAAGTTTTTCGTTGACGATGGTCTCCTTCTCCAGCTTGCGGCGTAGGAGCGATATCTGTTGCTTCATCTCATTCAGTTCGATGGTATTGAGGTTTTCTTCCATAAGGCTTGATGTTTATTGGTTCGACATTTGTTTGAGTTGCTCTTTTATTCGGTAGAGGCGCACCGATACGTTCTTCACCGTGATGCCCACGATGGCGGCAATCTCTTCGTAGCTCATGTTTTCGAGCCAAAGCAATACGATGGCGCGGTCGAAGGGCTTGAGCTGATGGATGCGTTTGTAGAGCATCTGGATTTGGTGCGTGTCCTCGTCCTTGTCCTCAAAGAGGTTGATGTCCATGGTTAGTGGCACCGTAGCTTGCTGCTTCTTCTTGCGGTCCGAGGAGATGCAAGTGTTCAGGCTCACGCGGTAGACCCACGTATCCATCTTGCTCTCTCCGCGGAACTGACCCAGTCCGCTCCATAGATTAATGAGCACCTCTTGGAAGAGGTCGTTCACCTCGTCGGCATCTTTGGCAAACATGTAGCACACGGTATAGATCGTCTCCTTGTGTGCCCGCACCATTTGCGCAAATTCGATTTCTTCTTGTTTCATTTCTTCTCGTTTAACATCGTTTTTGCCTATTAGACGCAAAAGTAAGCGAAAAACTACAGAAAAGAGGGGAAAAACTTCATTTTTAGTAAACTTTTCACGAGAAGGAGAAAAATCTCGACAAAGAAATTAGGGGTTAAATAAGTGTTTATGAGCGGATTAAGCGAAAAATAAGCCTCTGAGAATCGCTTCTTTTCGCTCGCCCGACCCGTTGGCCGGAAAAATCGCAAGGATTTGGCGGTAAAATTTGAAATTTTTGAGAGATTACAAATAGATATTGTTGTTAATTCCGTAACTTTGCAGATTGGATATAAATAATAGGTACAATGGAATTTTTCTACGACGTCATTGTGATAGGAGCTGGCCACGCAGGATGCGAGGCGGCGGCAGCAGCAGCCAATATGGGCTCGAAGACTTGCCTCATCACGATGGACATGAACAAGATTGGGCAGATGAGTTGCAACCCCGCCATCGGTGGTATTGCAAAGGGACAGATAGTGCGCGAGATCGATGCACTCGGTGGATTCACGGGAATCGTCACCGACCGCACCGCCATACAGTTCCGTATGCTCAACCGCTCTAAGGGTCCCGCCATGTGGAGCCCACGTGCACAGTGTGACCGCGAGAAGTTTATCTGGGCTTGGCGCGAGGTGCTTGACAACACGCCCAACCTTCGCATCTGGCAAGACACCGTGAGCGAACTCCTCGTAGAAAATGGCGAAGTCACCGGAGTACGCACCGTATGGGGAGTAACCTTCCACGCCAAATGTGTCGTAGTCACCGCAGGCACCTTCCTCAATGGCCTGCTCCACGTAGGTCGCGTACAACTTCCCGGAGGACGTATGGCAGAGCCCGCATCGTACGGACTCACCGAATCCATCGCACGCCACGGCATCACCGTAGGACGTATGAAGACGGGTACTCCCGTGCGCATCGACAAGCGTAGCGTACACATCGATGAGATGGAGATCCAGGAGGGTGAGAGCGACTTCCATAGTTTCTCATATATGAGCGAGCCACGCAAGCTGAAACAGCTCTGCTGCTGGACCTGCTACACCAACCCCGAAGTGCACCGCATCTTGCGCGATGGATTGGCCGAATCTCCCCTTTATAACGGACAAATCCAGAGTATCGGCCCGCGCTACTGCCCCAGCATAGAGACCAAGATTGTCACCTTCCCCGACAAAGAGCAACACCAGCTCTTCCTCGAGCCTGAGGGTGAAACTACCAACGAACTTTACCTTAATGGCTTCTCTTCATCACTCCCGATGGAGATACAGATCGAGGCATTGCGCCGCGTACCTGCCTTCCGTGATATCGAGGTTTATCGCCCCGGATATGCTATCGAGTACGACTACTTCGACCCCACCCAACTCCGCCATACGCTCGAGTCAAAGGTACTGAAGGGACTCTTCCTCGCTGGACAAGTCAACGGCACTACGGGCTACGAAGAGGCCGCAGGACAAGGACTCATCGCGGGTATCAATGCACACATCGCTTGCCATGGTGGCGAGCCCTTCACCTTGGGTCGCGACGAAGCCTATATCGGCGTACTCATCGATGACCTCGTGACAAAGGGTGTAGACGAGCCCTACCGCATGTTTACCTCGCGCGCCGAATACCGCATCCTTTTGCGCCAAGACGATGCCGACATGCGTCTCACTGAGCGCTCTTATAACCTCGGCCTTGCCTCACGCGAGCGCTACGAACGCCTGCGCCGCAAGCGTGAGAAGATTGACGAAATCATCGGCTTTGCCAAAGGATTCTCTATAAAGCCTGCTCTTATCAATGGCACGTTGGAAAGCCTCGGCACTACCCCACTCGCTCATGGCTGTAAACTCATCGATCTCATCGGTCGCCCACAGATCACCATCGATAATATGAGCGAAGCTATCCGTCCATTCGGCGCATTGATCAGCGAGGTCACTGAGCGCAAAGAAGAGATTATCGAAGCAGCCGAAATCAAGATAAAGTACCAGGGCTACATCGAGCGTGAGCGCATGATTGCGAACAAGATGCAGCGCCTCGAGAGTATCAAGATCCGCGGTCGATTTGACTATAACTCTCTGCAATCACTCTCTACAGAAGCACGCCAAAAGCTTACTAAAATAGACCCTGAGACCCTCGCACAAGCAAGCCGCATTCCCGGTATTTCACCCAGCGACATCAACGTACTTTTGGTTCTTTTAGGCCGATAATGTTTCACGTGGAACGAAACGAATTGAAAATTGAGAATTGAAACAATATCATCCTGACAAACTCCCCCTCTGTTCATAGAGGGAGAGTTTGTGGAATGTAAACACTATAGACTATAATTAATAAATATAAAAATATGAATAAAGAACTACTATTAGCTAATCTGCGCAGTATTCCGGATTTCCCCATTCCTGGTATACTTTTTCGTGATGTCACTACCCTATTCAAGAGTCATGAATGCTTGAAGGAGTTGGAGGACACCCTCTATGAGATGTACAAGGATAAGGGCATCACCAAGGTCGTAGGCATCGAATCTCGCGGTTTCATCATGGGTGCAAGTTTGGCAATCCGCTTGGGTGCTGGCTTCGTGTTGGCGCGCAAACCTGGAAAACTTCCTGCCGAAACAATCCAAGAAAGTTACCAAAAAGAGTACGGCGTTGACACCATCGAGATACACAAAGATTCCATTTCTTCGGACGATGTAGTGCTCCTCCACGATGATCTCTTGGCTACTGGAGGCACCATGCTTGCCGCCTACAACTTGGTACAGAAGTTTGCGCCGAAGGCCACCTATATAAACTTTATCATCGAACTCATCGACCTCAAGGGACGCGCCATCTTCCCCGAAGGCGTAGAGGTGTCTTCACTGCTCTGCCTTGATGGAGAGTAATCATAAATAATAATCTTCTTGTCATCAAGAACGCAGTGAAGGATCTCGAGCATGCAAGATACATTTGCAAAATCTTTCGCTACACTCAAGATGACAAACTAAGTTTAGGACAACTACTATAATATCTCCTTTTTAACAATACATAGTTGATATGAATCCCATTGAGACACCCCGACTACGGTTTCGCCCTTGGGTGGATTCTGATGCAGAAGTGCTCTTCAAACATGCATCTGATCCTAATGTAGGACCTCGAGCAGGCTGGCCACCACACCAGTCTGTCGAGGAGAGCCTTGAAGTCATTCGAGACATCTTTTCTAACGACCACACTTGGGCCATAGAATTGAAGGAAAATAAAGAAGTCATCGGATGCATCGGGTATTACACACATGAGGAAAGTAATATCGGCATAAGTGAGATGGATGCAGAGTTAGGCTACTGGATTGCCAAGCCTTATTGGAACCAGGGGTTATGCACCGAAGCGCTACGAGCAATGATTGACTATTGTTTCAACACAAAAGGATTCTTTACTCTTTGGAGTGACTTCTTTGTTGACAACCCTGCCTCTGGCCGAGTGATGGAGAAATGCGGATTTCGTGACACGGGAGAGTTCAACTGGCTAAGCCATCTATATCGTGGTGACGAGAGACCGGTAAAGATAATGCGATTGGATTATGCTTTAGAAGCGATTTGATCCGTTCCACTAAAAAAGTCTAAATAAACCGCCAAATCCTTGCGATTTTTCCGGCCAACGGGTCAGGCGAGCGAAAAGAAGCGATTCTCAGAGGCTTATTTTGAGTCTAGTTTATTGATACACTTATATTTAACATGCTTTTTCTTTGTCGTGATTTTTCTTCATCTCAGAATTGAACAGGTTTGATTTGGGAAAATCGGACAAAATTCTCCTCCGTTGTTATTTTTTGCTTACTTTTGCATCGAAATGAAGAGACTTAATATAAACAAAGGAATAAGATGACACGAATTGAACAAGAGAAACGTACAGTAGAAGCGATGGTTAAGATTTATTGTAGGCATCATGAGGGTAACAACATATTGTGTGAAAAGTGTCAGAAACTACTCGAGTATGCTCATCAAAGACTCGATCGTTGCAAGTTTGGCAATGACAAGTCCTCGTGTCGTCAATGCACCGTGCACTGCTATCGCCCCGACATGCGTGAACACATGCGCGCTGTGATGCGCTATGCTGGTCCGCGCATGATGCTCTATCATCCTATCATGGCCATCCGCCACCTATGGAGTGAGCGATAAGCTAATCATACTCGCCAAAAATGAGCATATACTTTACTAACTAAACCTACCTTCTATTAAAAGCAAAACACCTATCCCCTACCCTACGATCTCTACAAGCAATTGAGCCACTCGGTCGGGGTGATCTATGACAAGCTGACCATGCTGCATGTGAGCGAAGCGAGTGATGTGGCAATGAGGAGCGAGCGACTCGAGGTGACGGAACATGTACTTGGCGACGAAGGCTTCATGCTGGCCGTACCAGTAGTGCACATCGTAGCAGTTGACACGCTCCAGACGCGAGGTGTAGATAGACTTGTAGGCATCGCGCACGGCACGTCCGTAGCCTGAGGGGTAGACCTTAATGAGTTCGTCGAGCAGGGTGTCGAAATAGTGTGAGTGGAAGAGCCATTTGAAGAAGCCGCTCATGTGGTAACAGCACCATACATTGAAGCTCTGGTAGTAGCGCAGGGGGTCGATGCTCCAGCGAGGCAGTGGCGATAAGGGAGCTCCATCGAGGATGACATGGTCGATGGTGATGTCGGCACGCTCCTGCAATTTAGCTACGATGCACCCACCCATCGAGAGTCCGTAGGCTGCATCTAAATGTCCATCGTATGCAGTTTGGATATACTCTACGAGTTGTTCCACCTGGTCATCGATGCTCGTAAAAACGGATGATATGGGTTTGTTTTTATCATCAAGAAGGAATCCGTCTACCTGCACTGCGATAATGCGGTAGCGGGCCTGTAAACGCTCGATAAGAGGAGCAAAGACTTGGTATGATACGCCGAGTCCGTGGACGAGCATCAGCGTCTTTTGCGTAGGGTTGCCGAAGGTGTTGAATAGCATGGCGTAGTGCGTATAGTTAGGATTTGTTCGTCACGACTCATACTCCGCCTTTACCTTGCGCGGAATCTTCTTGTATACCTGCTCGTAGGAGTGGTCTATAAGCTCATAAATGAGCGTGTCGGGCACATCGCGGTCGAAATAGATTTGGTTCCAATGCCGCTTATTCCAGTGCCAAGCCCCCTCGATGCCGCGATACTTGTCGCGCAGCTCGAGCGCATAGTCGGGCTCACACTTCAGCACTACGAGGTTGGGGCGCTCCAGGTCTACACAAGCAAATATCTTGCCCATGAGGCGGAACACCAGTGTGGTCTCGTCAAAGGGGAATGCTTCGTCGGTATAGGCCTTCTGCAGGCAATATTCTCGGATGTCTTCGATATTCATGACTCAAATGTTTCTCCAAAAGTACACGAAAAAGCTTCAGCATCCAAAATATTGCCCACAATTTTACGCTATCACATACGACTCTTGGCGCTCTCTCCGGCTCCTGTTCCCTTGTACTTATTGTTTGCCGAGTTGAACTTATAGCGCAACGTGAGCACCACCTCGCGAGTGTCATATCTATTGTACTGCATAATGCTATAGTCGCCCGAGCGAAGCATCGCATTGTCGTAGCGCGAATTGAACAAGTCAGTACCCTCAAGTTCTACGGTGAGCGCATCTTTCATGAATGACTTCTGTACCGAGAGGTCTAAGAAATATATATGGGAGAGCATTTCGTATACCAACGATTGTCCTTTACTCTGGTAGTAAAAGCTCGCGTTTATCATATATTGACGAGGGAGCTGTATGATGTTGGTAAAATTGACCACGCAGATGGGCTTGTTCAATGATATCACCTCGCCACGGTACTCCATATCGAGCCATTGCTTTACGGCTGCTACGGTAAGGCTCGGCATCCAGCACCCAACCTTGGGAGAGGCTGAGACGAATGCGGTCAATTCGGGAATAGACTTACCATAGTTATAGGTCGTAAGCATCATTGCATCGGGATTGTCGGGCTGTGCCTCGCCCCACTGCACGAAGGCTCCTTTCTTTACTTTATATGCGGTAGAGAGGGTGAGGAACTTCCATACACCTGTCAATGAGAGGTCATGTGTGGTTTGAGGTTGCAGAGTAGGATTTCCTCTATCCAAAGAATAGCGGTCGATGTAGGTCACTGAGTTGCGTAGCTGATGATACGACGGGCGCTGAGTCTTCACCGCATAGGAGAGCTGCGTATGCACAGAGCCGAACAGCGCAGTAAGAGAAGCGTTGGGGAAGAAATTATCATACACGCGACTTTGGTCGGTTTGTAATCGATTGTCTACGAAATATTTAAATGCTATATGCTCGTAGCGCACGCCTGCATTAATCGCACCAAAGGGCAACGCATGGCTATACTCGGCAAAGCCCGTGGCATTCTGCTCGCGGATGATGCTATTGGCCGAAGAGAGGTAATTCTCTGGGTTCCAATAGATATCCTTACGATAGGTATAGGTATATTCGCTACCCGCGGAGAGGCTTCCACCCCATACGGGATAGGTAAACACGAGCTTGCCTGCCCCCATACGATTATTCACCTTGTTATAGGAGTTTACAATGCGGTTTTCATTCGTCGTGCTCACCTCATTGTAAGTGTCGTGCCCATCCTCATCTTGCATCAGCAGATCGGCATTAAAATCGACATTCAGTTTGCCTATAGTACCGTTATAATATGCGTTGAGCTGATGATTGTCGAAGTCATCGTAGAGCATGGTTGATTGGGTACGCAAGTCATTATCCAACACACCATCGTAGGTGGCTATGCTATGCGTATTGCCCTCATCGCAATACTTTATCGGTTTCGTACTTACATATCGCATACCTATCGAATGATTCTCATTGAACTGATAGTTTGCACCCAATGTGGGTTTCAACAACTGCTTATGTGAGGTGTTATCAAGCGTATTATTTAGCTCGAGCAGACGAACCGATTGCAAAGATTGGGTGATTTCGCTAATTTGTATTGAGTTGGTATTATTATAATTGAACTTGGCAAATATATCCAAATTGCCATGACGATAGTTCATATTCAGCTGATCCATCAAGTCGGTATTATATGCGCTCTGAAAGGTCGATGAACGCACATTGAAGCTAAATCCGTCGCCCTGCTTGCGTATGGTCTGTATGCGTATCACGGCACTCACCGTAGCGTCGTAGCGTGCGCCAGGGTTGGTGATGACCTCTACGTGCTTTATCTCGTCAGAGTTGAGTTGCTCCAGTTCGGTGTTGTCGCGCACCAGTCGGCCATTGATATACACTACGGGACTACCCTTGCCCAACACCTCTATGCCGCCATTATTGTTGACCACGCCAGGTATCTTGCCCAGCACATCGTTGGCCGAGCCCAGTGTGGCGAGCACGCTATTCTCTACGCTTGTCACCATAGCATCGCCCTTTATCTGCGTCTTGGGCAGGGTGCTCCTGACTACCACCTCGCCCAACATCTGGGTGTCGGGTTGCAATTGTATATTGCCCATAGCACCCGTGGAGAGCGCTTGCCACACGGGTTTGTAGCCGATATACGAGATGTGGAGTAGCGCTCCCCTACCCTTCTCGGCTATGGCAAAGGCACCCGTATCATCGGTTACCGTGCCGGCCACATAGGCCGTGTCTGCCGTATGCAATACTACATTGGCATAGGCCACCGGCTGGCCTTCGTGATCTACTACCTTACCTTTAATCTCTTGCGCCTGTGCGCCACCTGCTATACATAGCATCAGTGCGACTATCGTCTTCAGTCTTCTCATCTCGTGTGTCGTGTTATATATTCGTCTTTTTTCTATTAGACGTGACTAACCCCCGATAAGGTTGCAAGGGAACGCATTTTTTTCGCTTTTTAGTGCGCAAAGATGCAGCCAAAGTATACGCGAGGACCCATGGGCTGGTTCAGCCCATCGCTGTTGATGGCCAGCATCCAGTCCGTTTTGACCATCAATCGCAAGGCCTTACCCACGACATACTCCACACCCACATAGGGGTCGATGGCAAAGAAGGGCTGCTTGTGGAGCACGGCATACGGCTCGGGCTTCCAGTCGTGTTTGTTGCCGTCAAACATAAAGAACGAAGTCTCCATGCCTCCACCCAGCGTAGTGCCTATGTATGGGATGAGCTTGCCATGCTGCCAGAAGAGGTCGGCCAACACGCCCGTCCAGAAGAGCTTATTGTGGCTGCCGCTCTCGGCTCCCTGCCTGATAGGTGCGGTAGAGAAGTAGCCCTCGAAGCCTGTGCGGAAGTGATCAGAGAGGTGCAGCTTGGCGCATCCACCGATGCCGAACGTAGGACTGCTGATCTCAAGTCCGAAGGGATTGTCACAACCATACTGGTAACCACTATGTACCATCATACCGCCCGAGAATCCCTTGATAAACTTGCCATCTTGAGCAAAAGCCCCCACTCCACCGACAAAGAAAAGAATACTGATAATTAGTGTGCGAATCTTCATATTTCGTTAAGGTTCTACAAATTTGTTTGCAAAGGTACACAATCTCTGCCCATTTACACAATAACGCAGGCCTAAAAGCAAGCGAAAAGGTGTTATTATAGTGCAAATACAAAGAAAGGCAGGTCGTGTGGCCTGCCGTTATGTAAGGATATTCAGCAAACTCAATTTACCCTCAATAATATTCTTATATTCCTCTTTCATATCATCGGGCACGAAAGATATATCTATAAACTCAAGCCACTTATCCCTGGCACGCAGGTATTTATTGAAGATATTCTCGATCACCTTGTACTCCAATCCTGATGCTTGCATAGCAGTTACGAAATCGGCTTTCTTTAGTTTCCGTTTCTTCCCGTTAAGTGTCAGAGCCAGTTCTTCTGTATCCTCGGGCATCACCAATGTCGTAGACAGCATATCATAGGCCGGTGTCAGCATGTAAATCCCCTGCTCCTTACTATATAGCGAGAAGTTCTTTAGGTGCATATCGGCATTGCCCGTAATCCACGAGAACACTACTTGCTCCCAATAGTTGACCATATCCAATTTGGGAACGGATGAGAATCGCTGTATAGCCTTGGCTATCTGCTCGTATGAACCTTTATACTTATGCTCGGTCAGTCGTTCGGTCAGTTGGCACATATCCTCCATAGCCAACTTCTCTCCCTTTGCCGTACGGTCGATGCGACGGGTGATATAGCACAATTCACCATCGGCAAAGCGCACAAGGCTATGAGGTACCACCTTTATTTTTGCCAATTCAGCAAGATGCATGGTCAGATCCTCCACTTCGGGCATATTGGCAAACCGGTCCGTCTGTGGCTTCAATATATAACGTCCCCACAGACCTACGATGGTGAAGCGTCCTGCCCCACCTTCCGTACTCTTGCTTATATCCAATGAGAGTTTGGCCTGTACGCCTGTGAGCGTCGTCTGACTACGTATTACCTGCTTGGCAAGGTCAGCCAAGTCCTCCCGCGTATAGGGCAATTCGGGCACCCCTTGCGTACCGAACATCTTCTTTGAGCACGATTTGTGAAAATCCTTTTCACCCTCACCCAATTCCTTGTAACAATATAGACATCTTGCCATAACCTTACTCCTCCTCTACCATTATGGGTTCCACTCCCACCGCACCTATACAGTCCTTGCAGCAGGCAAGCAGTAGCGACATGCGGTCGCGAGTGTCAATCTTCCAGTTCTTCTCGGCTATGTCGAGGAGCCAACCTTCGGGTATCAGTCCATCAAAGAAGGGGAACAATACCTTGTCGCGGTAAGGTTCCTCCCTCAATGGCAAGGTCAGACTCACCGCCTCCGCATTGGGCGAAGCCAAGTAGTCTACACCATACACAAAGGTGTATCCGCTCTCATCTTCCGTCAATATGCCAGCCTTTAAGCCTCGGCACCATACCATAGCCTGCTTCATCATTCATCCTCTTTAGTCATGGGCACTGCACCTACCTCGGCTCCGAAGAGGTTGAGTATCTGATTCACCTTATCAAGCCGTAGCGTCTGCTTACCTTGTTCCAGTTCACGCACAAAGCGCAAGCCCACACCCGACTTTTCGGACAGGTCCATCTGCGTCAAGTTATATTGCTTGCGCATCATCTTTACATATCTTGACAATGTTGTCTGTTCCATATTACTGTGGTATTATACCCTTTCGGGGGCAAAGATAATGATTTATTTCTATTTTACACCTCTTCGGGTATAAAATAACACTTTAAAAGCCTCATACTCCCTTTCGGGTATAAGAATAACGAAAATACATCGATACTTTTGAGTTTAGGGGATTTTAGCTGTAGGTGTCGGTAGCTGCTTGTAACGCGCTGTAACTTTGAAGAATAACGACCGACACCCCCGTGTGGTAGGTGTCGGTCGTGAAAGATGATTGCCCGCAAAGTACGCCTACGTCTATTCTTTGCTGACCTTATAGATTTTTATATAAAGAAACGGCAGGTCGTGTGGCCTGCCGTAACTGATTATATACCTAACTTTTCTTACTCTTTTAAGCCGCAATGCGACGCTCGTAGTCCTCCTTCACATATTCGTAGAAGTGTGCCATCGCAGTTGTCATATAGGGATATACCCACAATAGACCGATACCGAGAGTAAGGATACTCAGCAGTATCCAACCGATGAATGAGAGCGTCAGGCAGAAGTACTCCATCTTGTGCCCCTCCATCATAGCCATACTGCGCTCGATAGCAGCATTGTATTTCAGTTCGGGATTATCTTTCAGCACAAAGAAGGTCTGACTATATGAGATGCTCTTGATGATACCAGGCACGATGAGCAGCAACGTCCACAACACGATATAGATATCCTGCAAAAGAGTAGTCAAGAACACGCGTTTGTAGTCCTTGAATCCGTCAAAGAGACTCTTTATCTTCACTTCCTCACCCGTACGCTTGAAACCCAAGAAAGCCACATTGTATCCATATGTCAATGGTGAGATGATGAAGATTGACAGGAAGCTCAAAGCTTTCGCTCCTTCCATTGCACCAATGATAAGGAGATATACCAAAGAGATTAACACCGCAGGCTTCCAATTGCCCGTAAGTTGAGTCCATGCAGACTCTCTAAAAAATGTTGCGTTCTTTTCCATAATAACTTTTCTTTATTTATAAATTATTTCAAATACAATAACAACTTAATCACCTAACAACATAGGCATGTATATCGTTTGCCAAATATTATGTTAGAATCCTAAACCAAGGTGGACACCCATGCAATGTGATGAGAATGTGGGGCCAAGGAATAGATGTAGATTCTTATAGAAACGCACTCTCATGCCAGGTTGCCAAGAGAGATAAAATTGTACGTCTCCTCTCTCGACATCAATATCATCCATCTTTGTCGTTCCATCTATAGGGTCAACCCAATACGCTCCCTCCATGCCGGTGACAACGGCTGCACCTAATGCTAAGTCGCTATAGAAAGAGAATATCTTGCGTTCGCCCAAGTGAAAGTATCTGCGACCATACAGAGCTGCACTGAAGCTATTGATATCTGCATAGCCATGCATAACTGTGTAAACATTTACATTCTTTCCTACCATCAGGCCTAAAGTACGCTTCTCATCGATGCGCACACCACCTGTCACAGCAAATCCACCGGCATAGATGCCAAGATTACCACGCACTGTAACTTCAGGCTTCCAGTTCTCTCTGCCCTCTACCGAGAAACTCTCCTTGATACTTTGGGCTTGCGCAGAGATTAATGGTAAAAGCATAAAGACTACACAAGCAATGGATTTCAATACAATCCTTTTCATGCTGTTCTGTTTTTGTGATTATTTCTCCTGTAGTCCTCTCCATACAGTCTGCCACTCTTCCCAATTGTCCTCTGACGAATCGGCTTTGTCGTGCATGTCCATTGAGAGGTGAAACTCTTTTGCTTTTGATATTTCAAGCGTCACATTGCGCTCTATACCGCTCTCGTTGGACGGGACCTCGAAAGTGATTGAAAAGTCCCGACCGTGTTCGCTTTGGCCAATGTTATCTCCCACATTTAGGCGATAGCGATAGCACTTGTATGCCTCTCCGGGATGAATCACCCTCGTTGTACCTACACACTCGACTTCAAATGCCGCAAAACCATATATTCCTCCCTCTCTCGGTATCTGCACTATTTCATCTTCTGGGGTTACCTCCCAATCAAAGAGATACGAATGGCACGATGCTAATAATATGGTTGCAAAAGCCATTGTCACAAGTTTCTTAAAGCATTTCATAGACATATTCATCTTGATAAATGTCTTGACAAGCCTTTCGACTCATCGGCACAAAAGTAGTAAAAGTTTTCAATACTCCGCACACTATCACCAAATTATTTGCTTTTCGGAAAGGGAATATCAATGAAAATGCAAAAAGATTATAGATGCTTTGTATGGAGAGCATAAATCGCTTATATTTGCACTACACAAACAGGTCTTTCAAATGGAACAGCTACAAGTTATCCAAAACAAGATATACGAGATACGTGGCCAGCGTGTGATGCTCGACCGCGACTTGGCAGAAATGTATGGAGTGCCTACCAAGGCGCTTAATCAAGCAGTCAAACGCAACATAGAACGATTCCCCGAGGATTTTATGTTTCAGTTAACCACGGAGGAGACGCAAATTTGGAAGTCACAAATTGTGACCTCCAATTCCATAAAGATGGGTCTTAGACGAAACCCATACGCATTTACGGAATTAGGAGTAGCTATGTTAAGTAGTGTACTCAACTCCAAAACAGCCGTTCAAATAAATATGGGCATCATGCGGGCCTTTGTTGCAGTACGTCAAATGGTAAGCCTCCCACAAAATGACACATTAGCCGAGTTGCAACTTGAGGTGAAGGAATTGAAAGCTTATGTTGAAGAGGTTTTTGCCGATTATAACGACATCAATGAAGATACTCGCGTACAACTTGAATTGATAAATCAAACGCTTGCAGAACTACAATCGCAAAAACAAACTCCCACCAATCGTCGCCCGATAGGATTTGCAGAGTACGATAAGGAATAACATATATGGCAAAACAGAAAACACCCCAAACAAGTGTAGAAGTCCCTACAAGCTATACCCTCTGCATCAAGGGCGACTGCCCCAAGGCAGAGACATGCCTACACCACGTAGCTACTCAGATGATGCCTGGAGAGGTACAGAAATGGAGCATCCTCAGCCCTGCGTACTTGGCGCAGATAGAGAACGAGTGCCCACACTACCGCTCGGCAGAGAAGGTGCAGTATGCGCGGGGCTTCGTGCGGATGATGTCGGCACTCACCGTGAATCAGGCTCATGTGGTGAAGGATAGCATTGTCGCTACGTTCGGCATGAATATGTATTACCGTATGCGCAGAGGCGATCGACTCATCACGCCCACCGAACAGGAGGCGATATATCAGATACTGGAGCAGCAAGGTGTAACCGCTCGTCCCGATTTTGATGCCTATGTAGAGGATTATTTGTGGTAAACATACCCCCTCCGTTCCGCTACGTATCTACTCCGCCACACTCGCCCCCCTAATTTAGAGGGACAATTCTCCTTGATTAGTATTGCTATTCTATCAAATAGACGATTTTGTCAAGGATTTTTTAGCCCTTGACAAAAAATTGTCAACGGTGTGATAAACTTTTGTCAACAAAGCGATAATTTTTTATCAAGCCTGTGATAAAAAATTGTCATAGGCGTGATAAAGCAGAAAGAGAGGCTGCGCTGTTAATATTCGTAGGCTTCAGCTCAGTGGATCTCCTTTATAAGCCGAGAAAATGGAGAGAAAGAGGAAGAAAAATTAGGCTGTATGGAAACTTTTTTGTACCTTCGCAACAGATACAATAGTATTCACTAACCAATAAAAAGCCACTTATCAGATGCAATAGTATGTCTTATCTCTACGACTTTAACATTGATACAGCGGAGGAACTGACCGCAACATTGGCTCGCAACATTCAGCAACGCCGACTGGAGAAGGGGCTCTCGCGTGAGGCACTGAGCACGATGAGCGGAGTGCCTGCATCGACGATAGCCAAGTTTGAGCAGAAGCACACCATTGCGCTCACCTCCTACGTGGCGCTGGCCAAGGCACTGGGCTACTCGGGAGACATCAAGCATTTGCTCGCAGAGCCGCAATATAGCACCATGGAGGAGCTGGAGACCATCAACCGCAATAAGAATCGTAAACGTGGACGACAATGAAACGCACCGAACGACTCACCGTCACCTATCACAATCGCACGGTAGGAACGCTCACGATGACCCCTGACCGCACACGCTGCGCCTTTGCTTACGACAAGGAGTGGCTAAGCACGGGATTCAGCATCGCCCCACTGGAGCTGCCATTGAAGAGCGATCTTTTCATCGCCAAGGCTGAGCCCTTCGGAGGCAACTTTGGCATCTTCGAGGACAGCCTGCCCGACGGCTACGGCACCTACCTGCTCGACCGTATGCTGCGACGCAAGGGGATAGACATCGCCACGCTGACACCCGTAGAGCGACTCAGCATCGTGGGTTCATCGGGGATGGGAGCACTGTGCTATGTGCCCGAGACAAAGGTGGGCGAGAGCAGCGAAGGATATACGCTCGATGCCCTGCAGCAGATGGCACTCGATGTGCTCTCTGAGAAGGATGATGAAGACCCCTCGGTGCTTTACTTTAATAGTGGAAACTCGGGCGGCTGTCGACCTAAATGCCTGGTCACCGACGATGAGGGGCACTGGCTTGTCAAGTTTCGCCACACCTATGACCCCAAAGATATGGGCATCGAGGAGCTGCGCTACAATGAGTGTGCACGCCGTGCAGGTATCACCGTGCCGGACTATAAGTTGATGGAGGGCAAATACTTTGCCACACGCCGCTTTGACCTCCGCGAGGGACAACGCCTCCACACGGCCACCGCCGCTGCGCTGCTTGGTGTAGACATCCGCACGCCCAATGTAGACTATAAGACGCTGCTCCACCTCACGGGATTTATCACACAAGACCCAGCTCAAGTGGACGAGATGTATCGCCGCATGGCATTCAACATACTGACCGACAATAAGGACGACCACGCCAAGAACTTTGCCTTCCTCTACGACCATGGACGCTGGAGCCTTGCCCCTGCCTACGACCTCACACGCTGCACAGCAGGCTACAATGGTGAGCATGCCACTACAGTCAATGGCCATGGCCGCCCCACACTGGAGGATATGATCACCGTGGGTGAGACGATACGCATCCCCCGCAAGCGTGGCTTGGAAATCATACGCTCAGTAGCCGAGGCCTGCACCGAGATATTGGCGGAGGAGTGGAAGGGAGCGAAACTGTAAGATCATAACAAACATAGGAGAACAGAATATGGAAAAGGAAGTTGTTAAATGGAAGGTCATAGATAGAGAGTATATCATCAAAAGACCATGGCTTACGGCACGACGCGATAAGGTGGAATTGCCCGATGGCCGTATCATAGAGGAGTATTATGTCCTCGAATATCCCGATTGGGTGAATGTCATAGCCATCACCAAGGACGGACAGTTTGTAATGGAGAAGCAGTATCGCCACGGCTTAGGCATCTATAGTACCGAATTGCCTTGCGGAGTGATGGAGAAGGGCGAGCAGCCCCTTGAAGCGGCTAAGCGCGAACTGCTTGAAGAAACGGGCTACGGCAATGGTGAATGGAGTAAACTGATGACTATTGCCCCCAACCCAGGTTCGATGAGTAACCTCACACATTGCTATCTTGCAGTAGGTGTAGAGAAGATATCAGGCCAGTCGCTGGACGAAACAGAGGAATTGACAGTACACCTGATGAGCGAAGCAGAAGTCAAATCCTTGCTGGGAAACGATCAAATCTATCAATCATTGATGGTCGCTCCTCTTTACAAGTATTTCAGTTTGAAAAATAATTCTTTTAATTCATAATACAAAGGTTATCAATAATGTATATTGCATAAACGAGGACTTCTAAATTCACTTTTGAGAATTATTCTTTGGAGTTTCGCGAACGTTTCAATCCACGTCATGCCATCATTATAGGATCAAGAAGTATTCCTGTAGAGGAATTCCTACAACTTGACTTGGAGCGGTTGTGGATGTAAGAGATGAGGGATCAAGTTTACACAGAGTGAAGATATAGAATAAGAAAACTTGCATTTGTGCAAACATATTCCTACCTTTGTACAAACTTTAATAAAACAATGATTATGAAAAAGCTTTTGACCATCTGCGCTTTTGTAGCAGTAGCCCTCTCATTCACTGGCTGTGCTGGTGCAGCATCTACAATAGCAACCAATCACAATCTTACACAAACTCAAGTAGTGTTGTCGGATAACAATTTCAAGGTAATAGGCCAAGCCTATGGTGAAGCAACAGCAACCTATATCTGCGGTATAGGCGGATTGAGCAAGAAGGCACTTTACAACAATGCTGTCAATGAGATGGCAAAGAATGCCAATCTTAAAGGTTCTCAGACATTGACCAACACCACCGTACACTACTCGGTAAAGATGATCACTCCGTTTTATGTGAAGACCACATGCAGCGCTACTGCTAATATCATACAGTTTAAGTAAGTAATATTGAACATCATGAATTAAGCGGCAGACTATGGTCTGTCGCTTTTATTTATGCCAATAATATAGGCTTCTCCAACTCCAGCAACCATTGCTTGGCATCCGTGCCATAGGCAAAGCCGGTGAGCTTGCCATTAGCCCCGACTACGCGGTGGCAGGGGACGATGAGGAGTAGGGGATTCTTGTTGCACGCCATACCTACGGCGCGGCTTGCGCGGGGGTTGCCTATCGCGGTAGCTATCTCTCCATAGGTGCGGGTAGTGCCATAGGGAATCTGTTGCAACGCATGCCACACACGTTGCTGAAAGGGTGTGCCCATTATGCGAATGGGAAAGTCCAGCTGCTGGCGTTTCCCTTCGAGATAGGCCATTATCTGCTGCTCAGCTTCGCGAAGCAAGTGAGTGGGCGTGGTGCTCACGTGAGCATCAGCCGTGTCGGTCAGCTCAATGCGTGCGATGGCTCCATCCTCTTCGGTGAGGCGCACTATCCCGATGGGGCTGCAGAAGGTGTGTGTCATAGGCGGCGCGTTTTGTACAAAGGTAATAGAAACAATTCATCTAACGCTACGCCCCGCGGCGAAATCTGAATCTTTTTTATTACTTTTGCCACAGAAAATAAAACAATAGACGCCAATGAAGAGAATTATCAATCCCTACTTGGGGATGAGCCGTGAGGAGGGATACCACTGCTTTGCTTGTGCCCCGAAGAATGAGCATGGCTTGCACATGGAGTTTTATGAGGATGAGGACGATGTGGTGTGCTTCTGGACTCCCAAGGAGCACTTTCAGGGATGGACAAACACATTGCACGGAGGCATACAGGCCACGCTCATCGATGAGACGGCTGGGTGGGTCATCGCACGCAAGCTGCAGACATCGGGCATGACTACCAATCTGAATATCAAGTATAAGCGCCCTATCCCGACCACTGAGGGTACGAAGATAGAGATACGCGCTCGCATACGTGAGATGAAGCGCAACTTTGCACTCATGGAGGCCTCTATCCAGTGCAATGGTGAGCTATGCACTACGGCGGAGCTCACCTTCTACTGCTTCCCGCAAGAGAAGGCCAAAGAGGAGTTTCACTTCATGCCCTACGAGGTGGAGGAGTAAGGAAAAGGATGCGTTTGCTTGCACATCTTGTTTTTTATTGCGTAATTTGTCTGTATAAACGCCTTGCACCATGTTTGAAAGTCCGCTAAAGAAGAATCCCTATCTGCAATCCATCGTGGAGAACTTGCCCGACACGCCGGGATGCTATCAGTATCTCAATAAGGAGGGCACGGTGATCTATGTGGGTAAGGCGAAGAATCTGAAGCGCCGTGTGAGCCAATATTTCCAGAAGGAGCACACGGGAAAGACGCGCGTGCTGGTGGCGCAAATCGCTGATATTCGCTACGTTGTGGTGAGTCGCGAGGAAGATGCGTTGCTGCTCGAGAACAACCTCATCAAGAAGTATAAGCCGCGCTACAACGTATTGCTCAAGGACGACAAGACCTACCCCTCTATCTGCATCACGAGCGAATATTTCCCCAAGGTCTTCAAGACGCGCAAGCTCATCCGCAACGGTTCGCAATACTACGGCCCCTACAGTCACATGCCCACGCTCAACGAGATACTGAGCCTTATCAAGCAAGTGTATACGGTGCGCACCTGCAACCTTGCCCTCACGCCCGAGAACATACGCAGTGGCAAGTTTAAGCCCTGCCTCGACTACCACATCAAGCGCTGCAAGGCCCCCTGTATAGCCCTTCAGAGCCGCGAGGAGTACATGGAGCAGATTAGCGAGATACGCCAAATCCTTCGTGGAAACACCAAGGAGCTGAGCCGCCAGTTGATGGAGCAGATGAAGCTGCTGAGCGAGGAGATGCGCTTCGAGGAGGCCATGGAGCTGAAGCGCAAGTATGATGCCTTGGAGCGCTTCCGCGAGAAGAGCGAGGTGGTGAGCCACATCATCGACAATATCGACGTATTCTCTATCGAGGAGGAGGGTGAGAGTGCCTTTATCAACTATTTGCACATCACCAATGGCGCTATCAACCAAGCCTTTACCTTCGAGTATAAGAAGAAGATGAACGAGACGCGCGAGGAGCTGCTCGCCCTGGGCATCGTAGAGATGCGAGAGCGCTACAAGAGCCGTTCGCCCGAGATCGTGGTGCCCTTCCCCATAGACATGGAGCTCGATGGAGTGACCTTCACCGTGCCCCAGCGTAGCGACCGCAAGAAGCTGCTCGACCTCTCAGAACTCAATGTGAAGCAATACAAGCTGGATAGGCTCAAGCAGTCAGACAAGTTGAACCCCGAGCAGAAGAACACGCGCCTGCTCAAGGAGATACAGGAGCACCTCAAGCTGGAGAAACTGCCCGCCCACATCGAGTGTTTCGACAACTCGAACATCTCGGGCACCGACGCCGTAGCTGCCTGCATCGTCTTCCGCATGGGCAAACCGAGCAAGCAGGAGTACCGCAAATATAATATCAAGACCGTCATTGGCCCCGACGACTACGCCTCAATGCGCGAGGTGGTGTATCGCCGCTACTCGCGTATGATCGCCGAGAACACTCCCCTACCCGACCTCATCATTGCCGATGGTGGCAAGGGTCAGATGGAGGTGATGCGCGAGGTCGTAGAGGACGAGCTGGGCCTGCAAATCCCCATTGCTGGCTTGGCCAAGAACGATCGTCACCGTACTGCCGAACTGCTCTTCGGGTTCCCCACGATGAGCATCGGACTGAAGCAGCAGAGCGCCCTCTTCCACCTCTTAGAGCGCATACAAGACGAGGTACACCGCTTTGCCATCACCTTCCACCGCGACAAGCGTAGCAAGCGTCAGACGGCCTCGGCCCTCGACACCATCAAAGGCATTGGCCCCAAAACAAAAGATGCACTCCTCGCCCACTTCAAGAGCGTGAAGCGCATTAAAGCAGCCTCTCTCGAGGAATTGGAAGCCCTCATCGGCAATGCTAAGGCAAAGGCCGTAATGGAGGGGTTAAAGGATTAGCGTTTCGATAACCATCGACGTACTGGCTCATCATAGAGCTTCAAGCACAAGAATGCAAGGAGAATGCTTGCCAAGACAACCAGTAGTGCCACTCCGAGACAACCACCCAAGGTGTAAATCTGCTTATCGATAAGCCAAGCATAGAAGATGTACATGATGGGATAGTGTACGATATATAACGGATAGGAGATATCGCCCAAGGTCTTACTCATCTTACCAGTAATACCCTTGCTATTGATACTTCCACAAGCTCCCAACCACACGATGAATGGGAATATAAAGGCAATACAAACATACTCATATAGGCAGTTGAGGTTAATCTTTCCCTCAGAAGCAATATAAGGAACAGCAAAGAGTGCGATAAGTGCAATACTACAAACCCCAAATGCCCCTTTCACCTTTTTGGGTTTGAAGGTGCGAGAAAGCCACATACCCAAGGTAAAGGGGAAGAGCATACGCACCAATCCGCCCCAGAAGTTCACCTCATCAATGGTCCACCCCACTCCAATCATGCCATATCCAGACACGTCAAACAGGAAGAACCATGCATGCACAAGACCTAACACCACCGTGAAGCCCGCAAGCAACTTGGTAGACAAACGACGAATAAAGAGCGCATACAGGATATTACCCACATACTCAAAGAAGAGCGACCATCCAGGACCATTGAGCGG
>JAFZFF010000014.1 GCA_017556045.1 Bacteroidaceae bacterium
CGAAGTAGGTGCCGTCATCGGGGAACTCCACCAAAGCATAGATGTTATTGTCCCATTCCTGACCGCAGTTGGAGCATCGGTTGCATCCTGTGGTTACATCGAAGTAGACCAATTCCGACTCACACTTGGGACAGAAATCAACTCTTCGTTTGGGTATGCCCATTAGCTCGGCTATAATCTCCATACTATCCCAGTATAGCTGCTCGCAGTAGTCGTCTGCCATACGGCGGGCAAGTTCCTGCATCTGCTCATCTGTTACCTTGTCGGCATCGAAGCCTCGTGCTTTGAGGTCATCACGGCAGATGGAGGTTATAGGGAAGAATCCCTCGGCAAGGAGCATCTGGATATGTCGTTCCTGCTCCGTAGGATTCTCAATGGCGTTAAAGTACGCCCTCACTGCTTCTAAAATTCTATTCATTGCTTTGCTCTTTTTTCTCTTGATACTTGATTAGTAAGGTGTGCATAGACCAGCCGCACAGTGCCATAAGCATATCCCCGCAGTTATCCTCACGGTATGCCTGAATAAGCTGGTGTGCCTTGTGGCGGTAGGTCTCCTCATCGGACTGTATCTCCGACATCACAACCTCCATAAAGGTCTCGCAGTTCTCCTCGGACGAGAGTATCTCATCCATTAACTCTTCTTCTTTATCGTAGTTCATATTGTTGTTGGTTTGTTCTTGTGTCATCTCGTTAAGCCAACGCTTCACATCCTCCATATCCTCCTCTACGGTGTCGTTGTGCAGGCAGGAGCACATACCGTCACCATCGTAGTAGACAAGCACAGGGTGCTTCGTGGCAGGACAGTAGCGGATAAGTAACTCATCCTTCTTGAGTAGTTCGCTATCCTCGGGATTACGCATCGTTGAGAGTGCTTTCGACGAGCGTTTCAGGATGCTTTGCTCGGCAGCTGTGAGTGATTCCTTGCCACCCAGCAGCTGCTCAATGTCTTTAAGAAGTTGATAGACCATAGGCTACTCCTCGCTGTTATGCTCTTTGAAGATTGCTCGCTTCTCATCGTAGGATTTCGTCTTCCACCACTCGTTGCAGGCATCAACAAACTCCTGATAGCCATCTTCAGCCGTGAAGTCGTCCTGACGGAAGCCCGTTACCTTCTCCATCGTCGGAAAGTCGGTGTCGCCCCACCAAGCCTCCATACGCTCCACAAACTCCGTCTTCGTGCAGAAGTAGTTGTGAGCCTCACACTCGTTGCACCAGTTATCATCACGGTCAATGCCCGTCTCGCCGATATACTGGTGGGTATTGGCATCCACCCACGCCTGCGTCTGAATCTCTGTCGAGCCGCACTCCTCGCATACAATCAAATCTCTCTCCTCCATATCAATACCACGATATTAGTACATACTCATTCTGCTGGTCGCTCTCGTTGATGAGGCGGTCAAGCACCTTTGTGATGAACTCCTCTAGTGTCATCTCAATCTTTGTGAGGTATCTGGTGAGTTCCTCCTCATTCTCCCGATACTTCTCGTCCTTGTCGATAAGCATCTGGCGAAGACGCTTGAGTTCCTCGCGCTCCACCTCATAGTCATCGGTGTAGATATCTTCGGCATTATTCTCAATCTCGAACATCGAGAAGATATCGTAGAGGGCATCCTGCCCATCGCTACCAAACATACCGCCGTAGCCGTATTGTACCTGGTAGGTTGTTCCAAAGTGTAGTTGTCTGCTCATATCTTTTGTTATTGGTTAGTCAATGTCGTAGCCGATGAAGTTCTCATCGTTGATTAGTAGGTAGTAGTAGCCATTGCCACAGCCACGATACTCCTTGCTGAAGCCTGCGTTAAGTACTCGCTTACCCGAAGTGTCGCCCTCAATCTCGCAGGGCTCAACCCATAGCGAGCCATCGTAGCCACGGAAGTCGAAGCGCAAAGAGTAAAACTTTTTACCATCACGCAGAGCCTCACGGAACTGCTGCATAGTGAGCTCTCCGCACCATTTCTCCACGGCTTTAAGCGATATGACCTGACCATCGATGCGTGTTCCTGTGGTCAATCCGTTCTCATAAAGCGACTTTGTGGGGTCCGGGTTGAGTGCCTTCTTGATGTAGGGACCAGTGAATGTCGCCTTGCTTGCCAGTCGCTGATACTTCAGCACCATCTGTCTGTTAGCCTCCTCGGGACTCTTGGGGGCGTGGTCTGATGGATAAAGTACCTTTTCGATGCTATCCCAATCCGTAAAGAGATAACCACATTTTCTCTTGTTCGGGGCAACGATGCCTATCTGATTCTGGTCGCGGTTGATAAAGAGCCTGCGACGCTTGCCGCCAATCTGTACATGGAGTGATGGCGGGTTTGCTGTATTGCGTAAATATTGTTCTGCTGGGTGCATAATATCCTCCTTTCTATACGGCCAAGGCCTGAATGAAATACTCCTCATAGTCGGCTTC
>JAFZFF010000015.1 GCA_017556045.1 Bacteroidaceae bacterium
ACAAAATGAACAAACCTGACTGGAAACAAATTCTCAAAGTATTAATCGCAGTGCTCACGGCTATAGCTGGCTCGATAGGTGTAGTGAGCTGCATATCGTAACGTAGCGCTATGGTAGCGCAAGTAATCACCCGAGTGGCTCGCGCCATCGGACTCGTCCTATTGGGGCTGGTGCTCGCATGAGCATGGCCCTAATTTGTTTCCAAAAAGGGGTACAGGGTACAGGGTACAATTAATATGCGCACTCGACCAAGAAAAGAGGGTGCTTCAAATGCACCCTCTTAGTATCTATAAACAATTACTCAAAGCTTTGTCATTGTGTAGCGATCACCCTTACATACAGGGCAGGGGGTAAGGGAGTAAGCATAGATGGAAGAGGCATTAGCATCTGCTCCCATCGCCCAAGTCAATTGGTTAAGCGCTATAGTCTTCCCATCTAAATCAGAGCGATGGCTTAAGAGGATAGGAGTCTCGAGATAGATAGTAGAGTGTACCTCACCTACAAACGGGTAATAGACTACTGAGATGCCATCTGTCTCGACAATGAAATCCACCAAGTGGGTCTCATCGGGTAGGATTACGGAATGAGAGAAATAACGTGCCATTACGATTGCTTATCCTTCGTCTTCTTTGCTCTCTTTGAAGACTTTTTAGACTTTACATTTAAGGTATCGGAATGTACCTTATCCACGAGATGGGTAGTATCTGACAAAATACTATCAGCAGGAGCAACCTTGTGATAGCGCATCAGGTGCAGGTTGTAAAGCAGGAGATCATCACCACCATCAGAGCCCTTGTAATAGGCGTCAGCTGAGACATTACGGAGCTTGAATCCTGTAGTATCGGGGAGAGAAAGATGGTATGACCCCGACGTATAGAGCAGAGTATCCACCGAAGCAAGCGAATCATTGTCAAATTCTACGACAAGTGCCAGGTGAAGGTATCTGTAGAGCGAGTCAGGTTCGGGATTGAAGAAGAGCACATCGCCACTCCACTCGAAGCTATCGTGGCTCTTAAAGTTGGTGTCATAGGGGATAGTGGCAGTAAAGCGATTAGAGATATAAGATGGTGACATCTGTAACAATGGTCTCTCATACCATAAATCTGCCGAATCGCCCTCTACAGCTTTCGGGACACGAAGGACTGTCAGGATAGTCTCATCCTCGATGCGCTGGATTGTACGATCCACTCTATCTGAAAGTTTCAGATATATCAGCGAGAGCGCCTTAGGATTGCGCGCATAGTATACCAATGAGGAGTCGACCACCTCTGCTGTCACACCATGCTTTGCATATATATAATCAAAATAGAGGTCTTTCTGGTATCGCTCTGAGGAAGGAAGTTCGCTTATCATCGACTGGGCCAAATGATAGTCATACAATATAGCTTCTAACTTCTCGGGAGGCAACACCCCTGAGGGCAACCTATTGGTACAGGCAGCCAACGACAGCAACACACAGAGTATCGCCGTGAGACCCTTCTTATTTCTTATGAGACTTGACATCATCGTCCTGCGCAGGAACCTCGAGTCCCCAGTTCATACATTTGCTATAGAACAACAATATTGCTATCACGCCGCAACTGATGCAGGCATCAGCAAAGTTGAAGATAGGACTGAAGAAGATGAAATGGTTACCACCGATGAAGGGGAGCCAATCAGGCCAGTTCCACTCCACCAGAGGGAAGTAGAACATGTCGACCACCTTGCCCTTCAGCATAGGAGCATATCCCTCACCCCAAGGTACGAGCTGCGACACGCTATAGGGGGTGCTCTCTGAGAAGAGCGGTCCGTACAGCACGCAATCTACTATGTTGCCTGCCGCACCTGCTATGATGAGTGCCACACACACAAGGTATCCGCGAGGGAAGCCCTTGCCACGTATCTTGCATACATAATACACAAGGGCACAGATGGCTACGATGCGGAAGAGCGTGAGGAACAGCTTGCCGAAAATCTCCATGCCAAAGGCCATGCCGGGGTTCTCGGTAAAATAGATGTAAAACCAGTCGGTAATGTGGATGCTCTCGTAGAGGCGCATGCCGAGCTTTACCGATAGCTTGATGATTTGGTCAATAATAAGGGCTATGGCTACGATAAGCGCAACCATACGCCCTTCAGTCAGTTTTTGCTTCATTAATTCAATTAGTAGTTAAAGGGAGTTAAAGGGAGATACCACTTCGCCTTGCTCCGTTGAGGAGTTAAATGCCAATAGTTTTTGTGCACCGCGTACAGTACATTTGGCCTTTATCTCCATTTATCTCCATTTATCTTCTCACATTCCCTTCATTTTTATTTCTTCTGCGCCTCCTTAGCCTCGATACTGAGTGTAGCGTGGGGCACTGCGCGAAGGCGACCTGCAGGGATGAGCTTACCCGTCTCGCGACAAATACCATAGGTCTTGTTTTCGATACGTACGAGCGCAGCCTGCAAGCTCTGTATAAACTTCATCTGACGTTGTGCCAAGCGCATAGACTCCTCTTTTGAAAGTGTGTTTGCACCCTCTTCGAGCACCTTGTAGGTAGGAGCAGTATCGTTGTCTGTGTTGTTGTCACGATTGCTCAGTGAACCCTTGAGGTTGTCATAGTCGCGTTGAGCCAACTCTAATTTCTCTAAGATGATGGCGCGGAATTCTTCCAACTCCTCATCTGTGTAACGTGTTTTTTCTGCCATAGTTTTTAATCTTAAAAGTTTATCATTAGGAGTACAGGAGTCAGGAGTTATCGCTTCGCTCAGGAGTGCAGACGAATGTCCTCACCTTAAGTTCTTGTCGGGAGTACAGATGTTCAAGGCTATTAACTGAACTTCTGAACTCCTCAACTCCAGAACTCCTATATTTTAAAGTTTTTGAATATTTGCCTGCAGTGTAAAGCCATCAAACTCGAGTGCTGTGCCCTCAGCTACCTCGGCAATGGTGAGGCTATCGGCCAACACTTGATTGCAGATGTATGCCTTGTGCTCCTCGATGGCAGCATCGGTGTTCTCATTGCTTGAGATGATCACAGCGATGCGGTCAGAGATCTCGAAGCCGCTTGACTTACGGATGTTCTGAATCTTGCTCACAAGCTCGCGGGCAATACCCTCGCGACGGAGCTCCTCGGTAACGGTCACGTCGAGTGCCACGGTGAGCACGCCTTCGTTGGCTACTACCCATCCGGGGATGTCCTCGCTATAGATCTCTACCTCGCCAGCCTCAATCTCTGCAGGTGTGCCGTTCAAGTCGAGGGTCAAGCGACCAGCGCTCTCGAGCTCAGCAATCTGCTCCTTGCTCATAGCGGTAACAGCAGCTGCTACCTGCTTCATCAAAGGACCAAACTTCTTACCCAAGATCTTGAAGTTACACTTCACCTTCTTCACGAGGATGTCTGATGCGCCCTCCACGAAGTCGATTTCCTTTACGTTCACCTCGTTCATGATGAGGGGCTTCACAGCCTCGAGGCGTGCCTTCATCTCAGCATCTACGGGGATCATGAGCTTCTGCAAGGGCTGCTTCACGATGATATTCACCTTCTTACGTAGTGCCAAGCCCATAGAAGAAATCTTCTGAGCCATCTCCATACGTACCTCGAGTTCCTTATCTACGAGGGTCTCATCGCATACGGGGAACTGTGCCAAGTGTACCGAAGCTACAGTGTCGCGACCAGTGGTGCGCACGAGGTCCATGTACAACTTATCTGCATAGAACGGAGCGATGGGAGCCATCAGCTTAGCCACGGTCTCTAAGCATACGTAGAGGGTCTGGTATGCAGCCAGCTTGTCCTCGGTGTAGCCTGCACCCCAGAAACGCTTACGGCAGAGACGCACGTACCAGTTAGAGAGGTTATCGTTCACGAAGTCATTGATCAAGCGGCCTGCGCGTGTGGGCTCATACTCGGTGTAGCAAGCATCTACATTCTTCACCAAGGTGTTGAGTTCAGAGATGATCCAGCGGTCAATCTCGGGACGCTCAGCTACAGGGATCTCCTGCTCGCCATAGCAGAAACCATCGAGGTTAGCATAGGGAGCGAAGAACTTATAGGTATTGTGCAAAGTACCGAAGAACTTGCGGGTAACCTCCATCACACCCTCCTCGTCAAACTTGAGGTTGTCCCAAGGTGAAGAGTTGGTGATCATGTACCAGCGCAAGGGGTCGCTACCATACTTCTCGATAGCGCCGAAGGGGTCAACGGCATTGCCCAGACGCTTTGACATCTTATTGCCATTCTTGTCGAGCACGAGGCCGTTAGAGATTACAGCCTTGTAAGCCACGCTACCCTTCACCATGGTAGAGATAGCGTGCAAGGTGAAGAACCAACCACGAGTCTGGTCTACACCCTCGGCAATGAAGTCGGCAGGATATACGGTATTGTTATCTACAATTTCCTTATTCTCAAACGGATAGTGGAGCTGAGCGAAGGGCATAGCACCTGAGTCGAACCATACGTCGATGAGGTCGGTCTCACGCTTCATCACCTTGCCTGAGGGAGATACCAAGTAGATATCATCCACATAGGGGCGGTGGAGGTCAATCTTGTCGTAGTTCTCCTTAGAGTAGTCGCCAGGCACGAATCCGAGCGCCTTATAGGGGTTCTCGCTCATCACACCAGCAGCTACAGCCTTCTCGATTTCGTTATAGAGCTCCTCTACCGAACCGATGCAGAGCTCCTCGCCCTCCTCACTGCGCCAGATGGGCAGCGGAGTACCCCAGTAGCGTGAACGGCTGAGGTTCCAGTCATTGAGGTTCTCGAGCCACTTGCCGAAACGACCTGTACCTGTTGACTCGGGCTTCCAGAGGATGCTCTTGTTGAGCTCCATCATCTCCTCCTTCACCGCGGTAGAGCGGATGAACCATGAGTCAAGCGGATAGTAGAGTACGGGCTTGTCGGTACGCCAGCAGTGGGGGTAGTTATGTACGTGCTTCTCAATCTTGAATGCAAGATTGTTGGCCTTCATCATCATACAGATAGCCACGTCGAGTGTCTCATCCTTGTCGGTGAGGGTAGCATCATAAGCGTTCTTCACGTAGCGACCAGCAAACTCGCTGTAAGCCTCTACGTTGACACGCTCAGCTACGAACGCATCGTCCAACTCGTCGATGAGGTAGAACTTACCTGTGAGGTCCACCATGGGGCGAGTCTCACCCTTCTTATTGATAAGGTGCAAGGGAGGAACGCCAGCCTGCTTAGCCACGAAGGCGTCATCAGCACCGAAGGTAGGAGCAATATGTACGATACCTGTACCATCCTCAGTAGTAACATAATCACCAGGGATCACGCGGAAAGCACCCTCACCGGGGTTCACCCACGGCATCAGCTGCTCATACTCCATACCCACGAGGTCAGTACCCTTGTACTCAGCAATCACCTTATAGGGGATGAGCTTGTCGCCAGGATTGTAGTCCTCGAGAGCGATCTCAGCAGCCTTAGGATTGAAGTGTGCACCTACGAGCTCCTTTGCCAATACCACAGTGATGGGCTGGCCAGTGTAGCCATTATAGGTCTGCACAGCTACGTAGTCGATCTTAGGACCTACGCAGAGTGCGGTATTTGAGGGCAATGTCCAGGGTGTGGTGGTCCAAGCGAGGAAGTAGGGTGTACCCCACTCTGCCATCTCGGGCTTGGGGTTCTTCATCTTGAACTGACCCACTACCGTGGTATCCTTCACATCGCGATAGCAGCCAGGCTGGTTGAGCTCGTGTGAGCTAAGTCCAGTACCTGCAGCAGGCGAATAGGGCTGAATGGTGTATCCTTTATATAAGAGATTCTTGCCGTAGAGCTGCTTGAGCAACCACCACAAGGTCTCGATATAGCGATTGTCATAAGTGATGTAGGGGTCATTAAGGTCTACCCAGTAACCCATCTTGTGAGTCAGGTCGGTCCACTCCTTGGTAAACTTCATCACATCCTTGCGGCAAGCAGCATTGTACTCAGCCACAGAGATGGTCTTACCGATGTCCTCCTTAGTGATGCCGAGCGCCTTCTCCACGCCAAGCTCCACAGGCAGACCGTGAGTATCCCATCCAGCCTTACGCTTCACCTGGAAACCCTTCATTGTCTTATAACGACAGAAGATATCCTTGATAGCGCGTGCCATCACGTGGTGAATACCGGGCATACCGTTTGCCGAGGGAGGACCCTCATAGAACACGAACGAAGGGCATCCCTCACGCTCGGTCATACTCTTGGTAAACACATCCTTCTCATCCCAAGCCTTGAGCACCTCTTTGTTCACTTCCGAGAGGTTCAACTGGCCATATTCGGTAAATTTCTGTTCCATATATCGTCTGTGTATTTTATACCTATTTTATAATAAGGCGCAAAGATACAACAAGACGAGCAAAATATCAAATTTATTTGAGCATTTCCGAGCCCAAACGAGATATCTAATCTACCTGATTCTCTCCTTAATAAGTATGAACGCTGACTCCCTGGGCAGAAGGGAGGAGATTAATGCCCCACCAACACATTTGCAGCAGGATAAAGCTGAATGTCAGCCAAGCAAATAGGAGGTGATGATTGCGGTTGGCTGGGCGGAGGTGCAGATAGAGCAGATAGCTGAACCATGTGGCTAAGGCCCACGTCTCTTTGGGGTCCCAAGTCCAATAATCACCCCATGCCTCTTTGGCCCAGAGAGCACCCATCGTCATGCCCAAAGAGAGGAAGGCCCAGCCTATGCGCACCAGGCTATCGCACACACTCCACTCCTCATCAGAGGGCTCTTCGGGCGACTTGCGTAGCCACAAATAGAGCGCAAAGAGCGTAGCGGCACCCAGCATGGCATAGGAGAACATATACACTATGACATGAGGCACGAACCATAGACTCTGCAGCGCTGGCATGAGGGTTTGGCTATGTATCTCGGGCTTTAAGATATTGATAAGCGTGAAGACCAGCGACATCAGTGTACTGAAGCCCAACATCCAGGGATAGCGGCACTTGCTATACAGACCTATACCCACTACGGAGAGGAAGAAAGAGTACCACAGACGGGTCTCACCCATCGTACGCAAGGGAGGGCGGTCAAGCACCATCCAAAAGCCTATGATAAAGACCAAGAAGATGGCCGAGCCCAAGCCCGACAGCACCAACGCACCACGCTGGCGCTTCCGAAAAGCACTGAGCGTACCTGCCAACCAGCAGAGCACTGCGGCTATGGCAAAATAGGGGAACGACTGCCAATTCATACCTTCTCCTCCTTCTGTTTCTTACGGCTACCCCACCCCATAGCAAATAGCAGAGCGCCAGCAGCCAATATCATCCACATGGCAATGTGTACCAAAGTGTACCAACCATCTTTCACGCATTCCAGCACGCTGATGGTGCTCCAGCGCCCACGCGCACTATCGTATCCCGTCTGGTATATCTTCCATGGGCCGAGAGTAGCAGGGTGGTTCACCGAGATGTCAAACGTGCGGCTCTGCTTGGCGCTTACGACCTCTACACGCGACAAGTATTTCTTGGCCTCACGCTGCGGCATCACCAGCTGACTGCCATCGGGCAAATGCAGTGTACTGCCACCGAAGATATGGCTACCACAACTCACCCACCCCTCGACAGACTGCCCCGTATCGGTGTGTACCGCCTTGAGGAGCACTGCCGTAGTAGCACCTACATGTTGCATGTCGACATATCCCGAGTCGGCAGAGAGACGGGCTGCATGAGACAGATAGCCTACGCACTCGACCCTCCAAGGGCCAAGCTCTCCCCCACTACCCTCTCCGTCAATCACGACAAACTCTGGTGAGAGCGCCTCCATGGCATACAGATGTATGTGGGGCGGATATTCATCGAGCACAAACTCCTTGAGCGTCAGCGCAAAGGGGAGCCTTGCCGACAATCCATCATGAGCAACGCCCATCTGCTCGGGCACTCCCAAGGGGAGCGTCACCTTCACCTTCTCCTTATCGCCACTACCAAAGATTGCCGCCGTAAAGATGATGAATACTGAGAGATGTATCAGCACATTGGGTAGCTTGCGCCTCCGCCAATGCCACACATCATCTATAGCCTTCAGGCCCATGACGGTAGTGAAGTGCAGCAAGAAGAGATTGAATATCCACGACGAGGACATCTGCGTGAGTCCCAAGACCCCAGCTAACCCTTCGGTAGAGCCATCTTGTCGGATAAGGCCGAAGAGCAGTGTGAGCACCAGCATCGAGGCCAGTGAGGTGATATAGGCCGCACGGTCATACCACCGCTTCACCCACTGCCACTTGTCAGCATTGGCACGCAGTAGTATGAGCAGATAGAGGTAGTTGACAGCCAGTATCACTCCCCACGGATAGGCCAAGAATGAGGGGTTAGCCCTACCCAAAGAGAAATGCAACGCTGTGCCTGCTCCCAAGAGCAAGACACAACGTTGCAACATACGTTTATATTGTTTTGAGAGCATATACTTATGCTTGCTCCCACTGACTGCGCAGCAGCTCTACGGCAGCAGTCACAGTCTGTGTACGGTCACCCTTGGTGCCACACTCGAAGCTTACATAGTGAGGATACTCCAACTGCTTCAGAGCGCGGAATCCCTCTACATAGTTGTCCAGCTCGCCATCTTCACCAGGCATGATACGACGGCCACGGCTTGCCACGTGTACGTGTTGCAGGTACTCCTTACCAGCAGCCATGAAGGCAGCATAGTCAGAGGTCTCCTCCTGCATGTGCCAGAAGTCACCCATACACTTCACGCCAGCGCTCTTCGAGTCGCGACAGATAGCAGCAGCATCGGCCACCTGACGCAAGTAGTGAGCCTCCTTGCGATTGAGTGGTTCGAGGATTACAGTGGTATTATGCTTCAAGGCATATTCGCCCAGTTCATGCATCTGCTCACACAAGTACTGACGGGTGTCGAGGGTGTGAGGCAAGCTGGGAGCCTGCCAGTTGAACACGGGCACCATGATGACACCTGTAGAGCCGAGCTCACCTGCAGCAGCGATGATATCGCGCATGGTAGCATCAAACTCAGCCTTCACCTTGGGGTCTTCGGCCAAGATAAAGCCACCGAAGCCTGCGCAGATAGCCGACAACTTGATATTACGACCCGAGAGCGCCTGCTGGAACTCACCCACACGGTTAGCGAGGTTACGTCCGCCCGGCTCGAAACCTACGATGCCGAGGTTCTCCATGAAGTCGAAGCGCTCGTTCAAGCTATCGCCCGGAGCGGTATGTTCCTGGAACGAGAGTCTCAGGGGAGTAGAGGGAATTTGCTCCTTCTTACATGCTGATGAGCATGAGGTGAGCATTGATGCACTTGAGGTAGTCAACGCTACTGAAGCGGCACCCAGCATAGAGCTGGTCAAAAATTTTCTTCTATCCATAATATTCTTTTTTTAGCTTAATTCTTAGGAGTTAAAGGTACTTAAAGGAGATACCACTTTGCTTCGTTGAGGAGTTAAATGCCGATAGTTTTGTACACCGCGTACAGCACATTTGGCCTTTATCTCCATTTAACTCCATTTATCTCCTCATCTACTAAAAATTTCCTTATCTCCTCAATGATTATCTTGTCTTACCAGGTACTGCTACCTTATAAGATTCCATGTCCATATCGCCGAGCTCGAGCTTTGCGGGCATGAGATCCATGTCAGACTTGCTCATCTCGTCCCAAGTGATAGTGCGTCCGGTATATGCAGACTCACGGCCCATCACACCAGCCAAGCTTGAGATAGCACACTCTGTAGCCTCATCGTGCATGGTGCCCTTACGGATGTGGTTCACCCAGTCTACATGCTCGAGTACATAGGGGTTGTGCTGCTTGAACTCAGCCTTTGCAGCCTCATCGTCATACTTCCAGAGCACGTTGCCCTTGAGATCCTTGATGGTATTGTCAAAGCTACTGTATACACCCTTCGTACCGTAGATAATCTCACCTACAGCATTGCTACAGCCATCGATCTGACGACACATACTGTGGAGGTGTACGCCATTCTCCATCTCAAAGTCGATGCTGAAGTTGTCATACTGGTCACCCGTCACACGGCGCTGACGGCTACCGAAACCTGTAGCCTTAGCCACCTTATAGCCCGACATCCAGAGGAACACGTCGATATTGTGTACGTGCTGCTCTACGATGTGGTCACCAGAGAGCCATGTCCAGTTCACCCAGTCGCGAATCATCCACTCCATATCGCTCCACTCCTGCTGACGGTTGCGATACCAGAGCATTGACTGATTCCAATATACATTACCACCAGTGATCTCACCGATGAGACCAGCCTGGATCTGCTTGTTAGCCTCTACGTAGCGACGCTCGTGGTGACGCTGTGTACCTGTCACCACGCTCAGGTTCTTAGCCTGTGCCTGCTTAGCAGAAGCCATGATGGTACGGTATCCCTTAGCATCTACAGCGATGGGCTTCTCCATGAATGAGTGCTTGCCCTTCTGTGTAGCGTATTGGAAGTGTACGGGACGGAATGCGGGAGGAGTAGCGAGAATCACCATATCTACGCCAGCATCTACTACCTGCTTGTATGCCTCGAAGCCGAGGAAGCACTTGTCATCGGGGATATTCTGTCCATGGTTCTTATTGAGGTCGCGCTGCAAGCCACCCATGCGGTCAGCAAACACATCGCCCAACGCCACTACCTTGATATTGTTAGCAGCTGCGAGCAGGTCCTTTACAGCACCGCTACCACGGCCACCGCAACCAATCACACCTACCTTCAGCTCGCGGCCATCGATAGCCATATCGGGCAGTTCGGGTACATAAAACTCACCGGGGTTCTTCAGGGGCACCAATGCGTTGCCATCCTTACATGATGCGAGCAGTGCTGATGCACCTACTACGCTACCTACACCCAGTACGGTAGAAGCCTGCAAGAAGCTTCTTCTGTTCATCTTGTTCTCACTCATGGTTCTTTATATTTTTGTGTTGTTATGTTATTCTTTCATTATGTAGTTAAATGGAGCTAAATGGAGATATCGCTTCGCTCTTGGGGAGTTAAATGCCAATAGTTTGGTACACCGCGCACAATACATTTGGCCTTTATCTCCATTTATCTTCCTTTATCTTCTCATCTCCTCAAAAATTTCACTCTTCACTCTTAACTCTTCACTCTCTCAAATTCCCTCGGGCACCTCACACACTACGCGGAAGCCGATACCCTTGATGTCAGAGTACCACCAGATGCTCTTGGGGTTCTGCGGGTCGGTGCGGAGCCACTCGTCATGCTGTGTATGGCTACGAGCTGCACATCTCAACTCTGCCGCATCGCTCGTGTAGTTACCACCACGCACCACGTGCTCTGTACCGAACTCGGGGCCCTTGGGGTCCTTGGCGCCATCGCTCAGCTGGCTGTATGCATCCTCGGCATACCAGTCAGAGCAATACTCCATGACGTTACCCAACATATTCTTCAGTCCGAACGGGTTGGCCTGCACCAGACTGGGCTCCTGCGTACGGCTCTGACTATTGTTCACATATATAGCATAGCTATTGATATATGCAGTGTCGGCACCGAAGAGTCCGTTCCAGAAGCCCTCGTTAGAGTACTTCTTGGGCTTACCCTCGAAGAAGTATGCACCTGTGGTACCGCCACGTGCAGCATACTCCCACTCAGCCTCTGTCGGCAGACGATACTTCTTACCCGTCTTCAGTGACAACCACTGGCAGAAGGTCTCAGCCGAGTAGTGCGTCATCGTGATGGCAGGACGATCGCCCATGCCCCAGCCCTGGTCGGGGAATCCAAACGGAGGAGTAGGACCGCTCACTGCGTCTACATCCTCGCGGCTATTGTTGGCATAGATCACCATGGGAGGCGTACGTCCCTCTGACATGGTCTCACCATAGAATGCCCAGAACTGATCCCAGGTCACCTCCATCTCGCCCATGAAGAAGCGCGACACCTCTACGCGGCGTTGCGGAGCCTCATCAGCCTCGTGGAAAGGCTCTGACTCGGGCGAACCCATCTCGAACTCACCACCGGGGATAGCAATCATGCTGATGGCAGCCGATGTGCCGGGCACGGTCTCCACGTAGTTCTCGAAGCTTGTCACCTCAGCGGCAGCCTCATACACCACACCACTACCCTTGGGAGCCTCCGTCAGTGCAGCATGCTTATAGTTGGGGTTATAGTGACCCGCATCCAAGTGGCAATTGATACAGTGCTGGTCGCCGCTAGCCTTGTTATCATCGTAGTAGAGGTGTGCAGTGACACCCTCGTCAGAGATGCCCTCAGGGTAGATGTTCACGTGGCAAGCCTCGCACGACTCATTGTACACAATCTTGCGAGCATACTCCAGCTCGCCCTTAGCATCCCAGTTGATATCCTCCTTATCCTTGGTGAGGTACGACCACACATCCTTCACGCCAGCCGAGAGCTTCGCCTTGGTATAGTCCATCGTGCCACGGGGCGGCAGGTGACAAGCTGCACAGTCGGTCTTCGTACCACTCTGACTATTGTAGTGTACCGACTGCTTCCAGTTGATGTCAGCATCCGTATGATAGTGACACGACATACATGAGTCATTCAGCGAGCTCTTGTCCCAAGCCCAGTTAAATGCGATGATCAGTGAAAAGCCAGCCACCACGATGGCCAAAGCTCCCAAGAATATGAGTTTCTTATTTTTCTTTTTTTCAGACATAACGACACTTTTTACTACGGATATGCAAAGATACTGATATTCCCACCAACATCAAAACTTTTAGTTAAAATTTTCTTTACTTTAACATTGTGCCAATAGATAAAGCAAAAGGCACCCCCATGAGGGATGCCCTTTACCATTATGTCAAACTAAGAAATTTACTTCTTAATCAACTTCTTCTTACCTTCAACGATATAGATACCTGTAACCATAGGAGCCTCGATACGGCGGCCATAGAGGTCAAATACACCCTTCACGGCGGGAGCCACAGACTCGTCCACCTCGACGTCTTCGATGCCATCATGAGAGAACTGCGAGAGATACTCCATGACCCCCTTCTCAGCCTCTACGATATACATACCGCAAGAGACGTCCGTATTGGTCCAGGTAAACATGATACCCTGAGAGTATGCTCCCACGCCATCCTTGTGGTTCATGGGATTCATGCTCCAACGGCCATTTTCGTAGCGGCTGTCGCCGATGCTTGCCTTGCCGCCACCTACCATGCGCAAGTCCCAAGGCACGGTCTCCGTGATCTCCTCCACGAGTGAGAGCTGACCATTGCTATCGGGGCGCGGCGAGAGGTAACAGCCCGTACCTACGTTGAGGAGGTAGTATGCGGGCACACCATTCTTGAGCTCACCACAGTCTACAAACCGCCAGCGCTGGGTCAGATTATTGATATTCCAGTAGCCCCAGCACACGAGGTTCTCCTTGGTGAACACAGCCATCTCAGAGCCCCACTTCTGATAGAAGGGTACAGAGAGGATGATAAAGTACTCATCTCCTGCCTTGGGATAGTTGTAGTACAGATTATCTATCGCATGACCCAGGTCGGCAATAACCTTTGCTATCTCCTCGTCGGTACCTCCGAAACTGAGTATCTGCTCCGCCTCCTCGAGAGCTGAGTAGTAGCCATGAGCATCATTCACCTGACCTACGCCACTACCCTCAATCACGTTGAGAGCAAGCGCCTTATCATAGGCTGCCTGCAGGTCATTGAGCTTAGAGGCACTGGCATTGACTGTCACGGTAGCCACACCCTCGCCATTGACGAATGAGAACTTCAGCGCATCTACCATGACACCATCAAGCAAGATCGCAGCCTTCGTTCCGTCCGTATTGAGCTGAGCAATGGGGAGCAAATTGCCAAACACGTCAGTGATGATAAGTTCCTCAAATGAGCACACCTTGTCGGCAGTGAGCGTGATGAAGTTGACACCTTCGTAGAATGCCAACACATCAGACTGAAAGCGCTCCTCAGTCAAGCTCTTCGCCTCGCAGGGGAGGGTCACCAGTTCGCGTATCCACCATGATGACCAGTCGTTGGGTCCCGAGGGATAGATCACGGTGGTAGCTGTGGTACCATTACCACTATTATGGCTACCGAGGTGTATCATGCCGCCACGTACGATGGCAAACTGACCATAACCCTGCGACTGCAGCTCGAAGGCATCTTTGCGCTCATCGGTGAGGCTGAAGTAGTTGTTCACCTTGTTGCCATCGGCATCGTACATATCGCCCAGGTAGAGACCTGTAGCGGCGTGCTTGATAGCGTAGTAGTCCTTGCCCTCATCATTATCGATAGGCTCAAACATAAATTCCTGCTGCTCTTTCTCAGCCTCGGCGGTCTCCCACCACAGCCAGTTGGGCTTGCTCGCGTCACCATTGTAGATAGTCCATCCCTTGACGAGACCCTGCTTGGTGATAAAGTCGGTGCGCGAGGTGATCACGCGGTATTTCTTCTCGGGGTCGGGCATGATGCGTCCGCTCTCCACCACCTTGTCATACTCCTCCTTGATAGCCTCATACACAGCCTCCAGCTCGCCCTGCGGCACATTACCCGCGATGGCAGCCTCGGCGCGAGCCAAAGCCTCGTGATAGGCCGTGAGGTCTACGTTGTAGAATCCGGGCGAAGTGCCTTGATAGGGGTTCAGCTTGGTAGCCTCATTCACCACGGCCAACAGCTTGTCCATGATGTCGGTGACGTGTACAATCTCGAGCTCTGAGGGGAGCTGACCAGGCCAGCTCTGTCGAGAGATAAACTTGAAGCTGAATGCCGAGTACTCACCCTCGGGGAGCTCCACCTCGAGGTAGTGCCACTCCTTCGGACCATTCTGCCATGCAGAGTGGAAGTAGGTAGCGGGATTTCCATCGAGCAGACCTGCCAGTCCGTCACCATCAATCTTGTTGGGGTTGAGGGCATTGTGGTCAGCATTAGAACTTATCATGTCGGTAGTGATCTCGATGGGCTCGCCATCAGCATCATACATCTCGAAGGCCGATGCCGCAAAGTAGGGATAGCCATTCTGATAGTAGTTGTCACCCATAGCCTTCACGATGAAGCGTATCTTTGACAAGGTAAAGTCAAAGCTATAGAGCGGCGAGCGATATACCACCAGTCCCTCGCTATTGAGCTCACAGCCCTCCATGAGGTACTTGCCAGCCACGGCCGTCTGACTCTTCTTGATGATGATGGGAAACTCCGTGAAGGTGATCGGGTGAGCGACGATATCCTCTATCTCGGCAAAGAATTTCGCACACGCCGTCTTCGCATAGGTCGCCGCGGTAGAGCCCTCGGCCACCTCACTCAAGATGATGCCTACCTCCTCCAAGAGCGCATATATCAGCTCCACATCATTCTCCGTATACTCACCCATCTGGTCGCCTACGGCGAGCCCGTCACATATCTCCGTATACTTATCGAGCAGTACGTAGCAGCTATCGAGCTCGACCAGCGCAGCCGCCTCGCTGAGCGCGAGCTTCAGTCCCTCTATCTCGCCACGATCGACCTTGGCCTCCGCATACTTCGCCTCGCCCTGAGCGATTAGCTCGTTCAGCGCGCCGAGTGCCGCTACGGTAGTCTCCTCCTCGCTCCAGCTCTTGGCCGCCGTCACCTTGGCCACGGCGATAGCCTTGCTCAGTGAGGCATAGTCGGCCGCCGACTTGCGTGCCAGGCGCATACCCCACCACAGCTCCTCATCCGCCATATAGGCATCGTCAGCCTTGGTGAGCGCCTTGGCAGCCTCCATCTTCTCATTGAGGTATGCCAGCGTATCCACATTTATCTTGAGCACCGCACAGGTGTCAGCGATAGCCAGCGAGCGCTTCATATCGACCTGCGCCATAGCATCGAGTGCCGCACCCAGCTCCACCTCCTCGCCGAAGTAGTAGAGCGTAGCGTTGTCCATGCAGACGAAGTTGGCATTGGTAGCCTCACACTTGATGCCCACCTTCAGTGTGCCATCGGTCACGCGCACCGCCACGTTGAACTTCGCCGTATGGCCCCATATCTCGCCTACGCCCTCTACACGATTGGTACCCACGGGGATAGACTGCTCATTAGCAAAGAGTGTCACACCCTCGATAGCCTCCATCGAAGGCTCCCACGAGTCATTGGTAGCTAACATATAAGCGCCAAATACATACACGCCATTGGGCATATCCGTCAACGTCTGCGAAGCCTCATTGTCTGTCAGTCCACTGCCAGCACCCTTCCAGTTCTCCAGGCATAGGTTGTTAAATCCATAATAACCCGGTGCCTTAGCGTCACCCTTCAGACCCTGATACCAGTTATGCTGTTCCGCCACGATATCCCATCCGTTGGGACCATGCTCAAAATCCGCGTTCAGCAACTTTCCCGTCAAGTTGTAGCCCGAGATTCCCTGCGCCATACCCGCCAGAGAGAGAACCGAGGCCACACCCATACACAACATTCGTAAAGACTTCTTCATACTACTCTACATTTTGTAAATTATTGATATTTTTATTGATTTCTCACCTATACACGCCCTTATCAAAGACTATGCAAATTTAATAAAAATTAAGCAATTTACGATAACTTTCACACGATTATTTTACACAAAAAAAACTCATTTTTTTGCAGATATCACTCCCCTCGCATGCCACACACAGCACCACCCACGATGAAGTTCATGCCAGGTAGACACGAGTGATGAGGTCTCATGCAGCCCTCCCCTGCCAGTAAAATGAGCGATAACAAATGACGTTGTCGATAACAAACTTTGGCTGCTCACGATGGTGTGATACATCGCCACCGCACCTGCCTGGCCTATGCGCCACACCGCAGATATTCGCGTATCGGCTGTGCGCTATAGTAAGCTTACACCGCCCATACGCGACGCGCAGCACATCAATACATTACACCCACATATCCAAACACTTACGCTCACTAAGTCGCAGTAAGTCGCAGTAAAGTCAGGTGCCAAAAATCTTTGCAGTAACTTTATCTTCGCAATTGAGAATTAGCCGTCCGGAAGGCATCACCCTAAACCCTAAACTTTAAACACTAACTATGGTGAAAAACTGGAAAGAAATACTCAAACTACTTATTGCCGTACTTACCGCCATCGCTGGCACCCTGGGCGTGATGTCGTGCGTAGGATAAGTAGTAAGAGATGTAAAAAAAAATAAAATTGGTAAGAATTTTTGTAGTACCTTTGCAAGCTATGAGACATTCGCGACTATTACTGTCATCTATCATCATGTTGCTCTTGAGCTCATGCTCCGTATCGCGCCATGCGGCGGTAGTGGAGTACCCCGCGATCAAGGAGGGGTATAGCCACAAGGGTATACTGGAGGAGTGCTTCTACGAGTGCACCGTGAAGGGACCACGCGAGAGGCGTATGCTCGTATACCTCCCCGCAGACTATTACGACACGGAGGAGAGGTACCCCGTACTGTACCTGCTACATGGGGCACAGGGCAACGAGACCTCGTGGATAGACAAGGGCGACCTGCTGCAAAACATAGATAGCCTCATGGCGCACGGACTGATGAAGAGCTGCATCGTGGTGCTGCCCAACACGAACCAGCACAATAGCGACCAAGACTATGGGAAGTCGCGCATCAAGGGTGCCCTGGAGGCATTCTTCGAGAACGATGGCATGGTGGAATATGCGTTCGTGAGCGACGTGGTGGGCAAGGTGGACGACACCTACCGCACCATACCCGAGAAGAGCGCACGTGCCATAGCTGGTCTCTCGATAGGGGCGCTGCAGTCTATACACATCACGGCCAACCACCCCGACATGTTTGACTACGTGGGACTGTTCTCCCCGATGGTGCATCCCGTGCCACGCCCGAGCGCTCACTGCGCATTCTACCGCAAGCTGAAGGTGAGGCATAAGGTGCAATTTGCCACAGCGCCACAGCTCTACTGGGTGATGATAGGGCGCACAGACTTCTTCTACCCCAGGATGATAGCTTACCACAACTACCTGGAGCGCAACGCTTATGAGCATGAGTATCGTACCACGCGCGGCGGACATCAGTGGTACAATTGGGAGGACTACAGTATACTCTTCATGCAGCGGCTATGGGGTAATTAGATATTAGGAGGTAGGAATTAAAAGTTGATAGTTAAAAATTAAAAGACTATCGGCATTTAACCCCCAAAAAGTTGAGCCCAACGAAAAGTTAAGAATATTTACGGCTTCACCACTACGGTATAGAGCGACTCGGGGCGGAGGTAGCGCTGGGCGAGCTGCTGCAGGCGAGCGGCATCGGTAGTGCGTATGGCCTCTATGGTATTCTCGATATGGGTCTCGGGCAGACCGAGGTGCTCTAAGAAGATGTAGGCGTCGGCGAGGGAGAAGGCGCCTTCGTAGTTGCGGCATATCTCACCCGTCATATAGTTGCGCACCATGAGGAGCTCGGCATCGGAGATGGGTTCGTGCTGGAGGCGGAGCATCTCGTCATGTACCTCGGCGATGACCTCATCTGCTTTGTCTGTCAGGGCTTCGCAGCCCACGAGGAGGAGCACCTGTGAGGTGTTGGTCACGAGGTCTGAACTGATGTGGTAGGTATACCCCTTCTCCTCGCGCACATTCTTCATGAGGCGGCTGCCAAAGTAGCCACCGAGCACGGTGGTGAGCACACGCATAGAGAGGTAGTCGGGGTCAGCGACATCCATCAGCAGGGCACCCATGCGTATGCTGCTCTGCAGGGCATCGGGACGGATGATATGCTGAACCCTTTCCTCTGAGGGGGCGAGGCTGTAGTGCGGAGACTCCACAGGGGTGTCGCTACCCCAGGGAGCAAGGCCGAAGAGTTGCTCTACACGCTGCAACACGCCATCATCAATGCTACCCGAGAGGTAGATGGCACAGTTGCGCGAGCCGTAGTAGCGCTCAAAGAAGCTATGCAGGTGGCTCGGCAGCAGGGCATCATAATCCTCAGGCTCGGCAGACATGCCGCAGGGATGGGTAGCACCGTAGATATTGCGGCGCAGGGCGCGCTGGGCACATACATCGCCCTTCTGCATATTGACAAGGAGCTGCGCCTTATTGTTGGCACGTATGGTGAGGAACTGCTCCTCGCCATAGGCGGGCTCAGAGAGCATACTATGTACCAACTGCAGGGTCTGATCGAAAAACTTCTTGAGGGTATAGAGGGTGACAAAGCTGCGGTTCATGCCCACACTGAGCTCGAGCCAAGCACCATAGTAGTCGAGACGCTCGGCAAAGTCGGCAGAGCTATAGCCACGGCATCCCTCACGGAGCATGCGGCAGGTGAAGAGTGCCTGCAACTTCTGTACCTGATGCCACTGCCCTACGACAAAGACAAAGTCGATACGCAGCACCTCCTCGTGACCCGCAGAGGCTATGGTACTGAGCATGATGCCATTGGGGAGGATGTGGCGTTCGGGCTTGCGGAAGGCGAAGTCCTGCGACTGTATGAGCGGTGGGATGGTACGGTCCATTTAAAATTGAAAATTGAAAATTAAGAATTGAAAATTAGCCATCTGGACGGTAACTCTAAACATTAAACTCTAAACCCTAAGCTCTAAACTCCAAACTCTAAACACTAAGCTCTAAACTCTAAACCCTAAGCTCTAAACTCTAAACACTAAACTCCAAACATTAATCCTTAAAATCCAAACGACTCGTCGAGCTGATGCTCTTGCTCGAAGTTGGTCACTACGGACTGCTGGGCGCAGGGGTCGAAGTCTTCGGGGATATTAAACGTCTCGTCTTGTGAGTAGCCCAATGACTCGTCGGCATAGACCTTCTGCATGTAGAGTGCCCACACGGGGAGTGCCATAGAGGCGCCCTGGCCATCGCTCATGCTGGTAAAGTGGATGTCGCGGTCGTCGCCACCTACCCAACAACCACTCACGAGTGAGGGGGTGTAGCCCATGAACCATCCGTCGGCATTGTCATTGGTGGTACCTGTCTTACCGGCAATCTCGGCCTTGAAGCCATAGCGGAAGCGCAGGCGGCGACCTGTACCCTCGTCGATAACGGCCTTCATCATGTCGATCATCTTATATGAGCTCTCCTTGCTGATCACCTCATAGGTCTTGGGAGAGAAGGTAGCCACGATGTTGCCTTCATTGTCCTCGATACGAGTCACAAAGATGGGTTCGGTGCGTATACCATTGTTGGGGAAGGCGGTGTAGGCACCCACCATCTCGCCCACGGAGATGTCACACGGGCCGAGACAGAGAGAGGGCGTAGCCTGTATCTCTTGGTTGCGCACGCCGAAGCGGTGTATCAGACTCTTGAAGGCATAGGGGTTGAGCTTACCCATGAGGTATGCCGATATCCAGTTGTTTGACTGAGACAAGCCCCAGCGCAGGGTCACGATCTTGCCATAGTCGTCCTTGCTACCCGTATTGCGGGGTATCCATATCTGTCCGTCTTCGGTGAGGATGGTCTGCTCTACATTACGTGTCTGGTCGCAGGGTGAGAAGCCATTCTCCATCGCCAAGGTATAGAGGTAGGGCTTGATGGTAGAGCCTACCTGACGGCGACCTACCATGGCCATATCGTACTGGAAGTGGGTGTAGTCGGGACCTCCCACATAGGCCTTCACATGGCCTGTCACGGGGTCCATAGACATGAATCCTACGCGCAGGAAGTGCTTGTAGTAGCGTATAGAGTCCATGGGCGACATGATGGTGTCGCGGTCGCCAGCGTAGGCAAACACGCGCATCTCACGCTTCACGTCAAACGAGTCGCGTATAGCCTTCTCGCTATAGCCCTCCTTCTTCATGCCACGGTAGCGGTCGGTCTGCTTCATGGCACGCACGAGCAGGTCATCGATTTCCTTTGAGGTCAAGTTGTCATACGGGGCATTCTTGCGATTCTTCTTGCTCTTGAAGAAGCGGGGCTGCAGGTAGTCCTGGATGTGCTCCTTCACTGCCTCCTCAGCATACTGCTGCATGCGTGAGTCGATGGTCACGTGTACCTTCAAGCCGTCGGTATAGAGGTTATAGGGCGTACCATCGCGCTTGACATTCTTGTTACACCAGCCATACAGGGGGTTCTGCGCCCAGTCGAGCGAGTCCTCGTAATACTTCTGCATCTGCCATCCGCGGTAGTTCTTCTTCTCGGGCTTCTTGGCAGTCATCACACCGCGCAGATACTCGCGGAAGTAGGGTGCCGGGCCCAGTTTGTGGTCTACACGGCGATACTTGAGCACGAGAGGGGTAGCCTGCAGCGAGTCGCACTCGGCAGCAGTGAGGCAATTGTTCTTCTCCATCTGCGAGAGCACCACATTACGTCTGATGCGTGTGGTCTCGTTGCGGCGTATGGGGTTATAGAGCGATGAGTTCTTACACATACCCACCAGCGTAGCTGCCTCCTCCACGGAGAGCTGCTTGGGCTCCTTAGAGAAATAGGTGTTAGACGCAGTCTTGATACCGATGGCGTTGTTACCGAAGTCATACTTATTGAGGTACATCGTGAGGATCTCCTCCTTGGTGTAGTACTTCTCGAGCTTCACGGCGATAACCCACTCGATGGGCTTCTGGAAGAGGCGCTCCACCTTGTTGCCCGCCACCTCGGTATAGAGCTGCTTGGCGAGCTGCTGGGTGAGTGTACTACCACCTCCCGAGCCCGACTGACGCAGCAGGCCTGTCTTCACGATGGCACGCATCAATGCACGCAGGTCTATGCCCGAGTGCTCGGTAAAGCGCACGTCCTCGGTGCTTATCAATGCCTCGATGAGCGCAGGAGACAGGTCGTTATAGTCGGTCCACACACGATTTTCGCGGCTATATGAGTAGGTGCTCAGCAGCTTGCCATCTGATGAGATGATCTGTGTGGCAAACTTGTAGTTCGGGTTCTCCAACTCCTCGACGGGGGGCACAAAGCCTATCCAACCCTTAGTGATGGAGTAAAACACCAGAAACAGGGCGATAAGACCCACTGCCAATAGTCCCCAAAGGGCATATATAAGTTTCTTTACCATAGTGCACACTTTTATTTATGGGACAAAATTACAACATTTTCTTGAATGCCAATACCTTTTTTATGTAAAACTACTATAACTATACCTATCTCCTCGCCCATCAACTAATAATAAACGTTAAATATTCGTCACACATCGCAAATTCTTAAATTTTTAGTTGGTTTGTAAAAAAGAATTGTTTTCCTTTGCCGAAGAATCTACTAAAACTTTAAGAGATATGAGAAAGACAAACCAGCTCACTCCTGCAGAACTGCAGATAATGAACATCTTATGGGACATGGAGAGCGGCACCGTGAGCGAGGTACTGGACAAGTACCCCGACCCCAAGCCTGCCTACAACACGGTGCTCACCTTCCTGCGCATCCTCAAGGAGAAGAAGTACGTAGCCAGCGAGCCCATCGGCAAGCAACACCGCTTTCGCCCCATCGTGAAGCATAGCGAATACACCAGCAGCTTCCTGAGCGACATCAAGGAAAACCTCTTCCGTGGCTCGGCATCAAGCCTGGTCAACTTCTTCGTCAAGGAGGAGAAGCTCACTGCAGAAGAGATCGAGGAGCTGATAGAGCTACTCAGAGACAAGCAATAAGTATAGATAATGCTCGGAAAACCTATGCTATACCTCCTCAAGACCTCACTCAGCCTGGCAGCCTTCTACCTATTCTATAAGCTGCTATGCAGTCGCGACACGTGGCACCGTCAAAACCGCGTGCTGCTGCTCCTCATCTTTGCCCTCTCGGCAGTGATACCCTTCCTCTACATCGACCTCGGACAAGCAGCGCAAGAGGCCAGCGTCATCATCGAAGAGCTCAGCACCAGCCTTGTGGGCGAAGCCGTAGAGCTCGAAGGCGGCACTCCCGACGCAATGCTCCACCCCACCTGGTGGCAACAGATACCGTGGCGCATGCTCCTCACCTCGCTCTACCTCGCAGGACTGATGATATGCATCGCACACTTCACCGTGTCGCTCCTTGCCATCATCAGCCTCATCCGCAAGAGCAAGCGTAGTACCCTGCCCGACGGCACCATCCTCGTCACCCACACCAAGAGCTACGGCCCCTTCTCATGGATGCGCTACATCATCGTCTCAGAGCGCGACCTGAGCGACAACTCCGACATGATACTTGCCCATGAGCGAGCCCACATACGCCTACATCACTCGTGGGACCTCCTCTTCGTACAACTCTGTGCCACAGCGCAGTGGTTCAACCCCGCCGCTTGGCTCCTCAAGCGCGAGCTCGAAGCCATACACGAATATGAGGCCGATAGCGAGACCCTACGTCAAGGGTTCGATGCCCGCCAATACCAACTCCGACTCTTCGAAGCCGTCGTAGGCGCCAATTTCAACACGATAACTAATAACTTTAATAATTGTTCCACCAAAAAACGTATCATTATGATGATGAGAACTCAATCCAACCCCTGGACACGCATGAAGGCCCTCTTCGTGCTCCCCGTAACATTCGTGGCAGTAGCCGTAATCTCTTGCACCTCACCGAAGGAGAAGAACGTAGAGGACCAAGAAGCCACCGAGCAGGTACAACCTACAGGTATTGACGACGTCCAAGTCACCGGCTTTGCCACTGCTCCCCAAACTCAAGAGCAAGGCGAAATCTTCATGGTTGCAGAAGAGCAACCCATGTTCCCTGGCGGCATGCAAGAGATGATGAAGTTTATCCAAAGCGAAGTCAAGTACCCCAAAGAGGCACAAGACAAGGGTCTGCAAGGCCGTGTAATCGTACAATTCGTAGTAAACACAGATGGTAGCATCTGCGAAGACACCGTAGTTCGCTCCGTAGCTCCCTCGCTCGACGCCGAAGCCGTCCGCGTAGTTCGTAGCATGCCCAACTGGACACCCGGCAAGCAGAAGGGCGAGCCCGTACGCGTACGCTTTACATTGCCTGTAACCTTCCGCTTGGACGGTCTAAAAGACAATCCCACACAGGTGCAAGTCACTCAAGAAAAAACTGCAGAAGACGACATCGTCAATGTGCCAGAGAACATACCCGAGTACCCCGGTGGCATGGGCGAACTGATGAAGTACCTCTCAATGAATATCAGATACCCCAAAGAGGCACAAAACAAGGGCATCCAAGGTCGTGTAGTGGTGCAGTTCGTAGTCAACAAAGATGGTAGCATCACCGACGCCAAGGTAGTGAAAGCCGTTGACCCACAGCTCGACGCAGAGGCCCTGCGCGTAGTAAACGCCATGCCCAACTGGACACCTGGCAAGCATAAGGGCGAAGCTGTACGTACACACTTCACCATCCCCGTAAGCTTCAAACTCAACAACTAAAAATTTATCACAGGACCAATAAATATTTAGAGACTTTGTAATATTTTTTCGCGCAAAGCCAAGACGGGCGGACACATCTAATGGGATATGTCCGCTCGGTTATCCACACTAACGACACACTCATGAGACTACGCATCATCCTACTCTCATACCTCCTCATCACCCTATGCCTCAGCAGCATGAGCGCACAGGCCGAGCACAATGCATCATACATCAAATCACTCGTATACGAAGCCGATAGCTGCCGACAGAGCAACGATCTCTATCGTGCGCTCAAGCTATATGAGAAAGCCTACGCACAAGACTCCTCGGCCCTATTGATGAGAAGGATCATACAATGCCACTACGACAGAGGAGGATATCAGCGATGTATCGCACTATACGGCTCCATCTCGCCCGACAGCATTGTGACAAGCGACCTGAAGATGAAATTCTTATGCTTCTCAAACATCGCATTGATGGATAGCGCCATACACTATGGCAGAATGGCCAATATAGCCGACCCTCACGACTGTAAGATAGTATCTAAGCTGGCCAGCCACTACAATAAGACACAACAGCCCGACACGGCGCTACACATCACAAGCCTCTACTGCCAGTACGACTCCACCAATGTCTTCGTCAATCGCCAAAAGGCTCACTCGCTCTATCTCATGGAAGACTATGAGGGGGCATTGCACGAATACAAAAAACTGAAGCGCAATGAAGACATCAACGAGTCGACCCTATACTACCTGGCGCTGTGCTACGCCAAGTCAGACAGCCTGTACCAGGCCTATGAGAACTACAAGGCTGCGGCAGAGATAGGACACTACGAAAATCCTCATATCATGGCCCAGTTGGGAATCGTCGCCACAGAACTGGGACTTGCCATAGAGGGAGTGGAATACATAGAGCAGAGCATCAAGATGATGCAGCCCGACGAAAAGCTCATGTATGCACTGACCAAGACACTGGGCAAAGGATATTTCGATTGCAGACAATACGACAAGGCCATCACATGCATGAAGCAGAGCCTGAAGTATCCCGACAGCGACATCTACACCTATTACCGCATAGCACAAGCCTACGGGATGAAGAAGGAGCCTAAGAGCGAACGCGAATACTATCAGAAATTCGTAGACAAGGCTCAAAAGGAACCCACTCCCTCATCTACACTGAAGGAGCGCATCGAATACGCAAACGAACGCATCAACAAAATCACAGAGACGCTGTTCTTCCAAGGAGAGCTGTGATAGATGCTTCTTTTTTCGCACATCGTCAACTTTCGCTCGACGATACTTGTTTTTTCGCTCGCCTTGCACTTCGTCTTCCTCCTCCTTACAAGGCATAGTATGCAAGCATCCTCTGCCCTTGTTTCGTTCGTCGGTTGCACTAATTTTAATCTGCCAGGCAGCTTGAAATTGGGCTGCGGCTCGGAAAAGTTAAAATAAAATTTAATTTTATTGAATCTCCGCCTCGTTCAATTAAGAAAAAATCAAGTTCTTTCTTAATATTCTCTCGTTGAGATTTGACTTTTCGCTCGCCTTGCACTAATTTTGTAGCAATAAAACTATACAATAGGAATGAGTGAAAAGAAAATACCCAGTGAACTGGGTACGCAACCTGTGGGCAAACTACTGAAACAATATGCCTTGCCCTCAATTATCGCGATGCTGGCTTCGTCGCTATACAACATCGTCGACAGCATCTTTATCGGACACGGCGTAGATGCATTGGCCCTGTCGGGACTGGCAGTGACCTTCCCCCTGATGAATATCTCCACTGCGTTTGGCGCTATGGTGGGTATGGGTTCATCGACCCTCATCTCGGTAAAGCTGGGACAGAAGGACTATGGCACGGCACAAAGCATATTGGGCAATGCGGTGGTGATGAACATCCTCATGGGCGTCATCTTTGCGGCCATATCGCTCATCTTCCTTGACCCCATCCTCTACTTTTTCGGAGCGAGTGAGGCTACCATAAGCTACGCACGTGACTACATGGTCATCATCCTATTGGGCAATGTGATCACACACATGTACTTCGGATTCAACGCCCTGCTGCGCGCCATGGGTCACCCCAAGATGGCCATGAAGGCGACCATCGCTACGGTGCTCATCAATACGGTGCTCGACCCACTGCTCATCTTTGAGACCATCGACCTCGGATTCGTAGAGTTTAGCGGGGCAGGCTGGGGCATACGCGGTGCGGCTATCGCTACGGTAGCGGCGCAGTGCATCTCACTCGTATGGCAGGTGCGCGTGATGAGTGATAAACGCGAGCTACTACACTTCCGTCGCGGCATCTACAAGCTCAAGAGCTATATCGTCCGTGAGGTGCTCACCATCGGTCTGCCTCCCTGCTTGATGAACCTCGCCTCATGCTTTGTGGTCATCTTCATCAATCGCGGACTCACCAGCTATGGCGGCGACTATGCCGTAGGTGCATACGGTATCGTACATAAGATGACCTTCATCTTCGTGATGATTGTGATGGGATTCCAGCAGGCTATGCAGCCTATCGCAGGATATAACTATGGCGCCAAGGCCTACGACCGCGTGACCAAGGTGCTCAAGATCACTATCGCCCTGGCTACGGGTGTCACCACATTGGCCTTTGTTGTAGGCGAGTTCTTCCCCGAATATGTGGCTCGCATCTTCACCTCTGATGCGAAGATGATCGAGATGGCTATGGTGGGTATGCGCTACAACTGTCTGCTCTTCCCCATCGTGGGCTTCCAGATGGTAACAGGTAGCTTCTTCCAGAGCATCGCTCAGCCAGGCAAGGCTATCTTCCTCTCGCTGAGCCGCCAGCTACTATTCCTCGTACCATTCATCATCATCTTCCCCCACTTCTGGGGCATCAACGGCGTGTGGATTAGCCTTCCCGCTTCAGACTTCGTGTCGGCAATCATCACTACAGTGCTCTTGACAAACTATTTTAGAAAACATAAGATGTAAAAATAGGAGTTCTGTAGTTCAGGAGTACAGGAGTGCAGACGATAGTCCGTATGCTGGATTATTCATAGTCGAAGCATTTGTCTGAACTCCAGACTTCCGAACTCCATAAAAATAACAACTATGAACCAATTCATCATCACTATCGGCCGCCAATTGGGTAGTGGCGGACTCCGCATCGCCAACCTCTTGGCCCAGCACTACGGCATCACCGCATATGACCGCAAAGTCATCGAGATGGCTGCTCAGGAGAGCGGACTCAGTGCCGAGTTCTTCGAGAATGCCGATGAGAAGAAGTGGCACGGGTTCTTCCACGCCATATTCTCAAACCGCGCAGCGGCTAACGCCTTGGGAAGCAACGAAAACTACCTGAGCAATGATGCACTGTTTAAGATTCAGAGCGACACCATACGCGACTTGGCAGAGCGCGAGTCATGCATCTTCGTAGGACGTTGCGCCGACTATATTCTCCGCGACCACCCCTGCCACATCAATCTATTCTTCACTGCCGACCTTGCCGACCGCGTGGCCCGCATCGCTGAAGAGAAGGGCATCTCCGAGGAGAAAGCCGCCGAGTTCATAGAGAAGACAGACCGCCGCCGTGCCGACTACTACAACTACTATAGCGGCAAGACATGGGGTGCTGCCGAGAGCTACGACCTCTGCATCAACACCTCTCACCTCGGCATAGAGGGCACCGTAGAGATACTGAAGAAGTATATAGAGTTAAGAGTGAAGAATTAAAAGTGAAGAGTTGCGTACATCGCTGGACATAACTCTTCCCTTTTCCCTCTTAACTCTTAACTCTTAACTTTTAACTTTTCCCTCTTCCCTCATAATGAAGCGCATCGGACTACTCTCTGACACCCATGGCCACTGGGACGAACGCTACACACGGCACTTTGCCGAGTGCGACGAGGTGTGGCACGCTGGCGATATCGGTTCGCTCGAGGTAGCTGAGAAGTTCGAGGCCTTCCGTCCCTTCCGTGCCATACGCGGCAATATAGATGGGCGCGACATCCGCTTGCGCTATCCCGAGATACAGCGCTTCACCATCGAGGGGGCAGACGTACTCATCAAGCATATCGGCGGTTACCCAGGCAACTACGACGCCTCCATCCGCCAGACGCTATACCTGCATCCCCCCACCCTCTTCATCAGTGGCCACTCACACATCCTAAAGGTAATGCACGATAACCGCTTGGGCACTCTGCATATGAACCCCGGTGCGGCAGGCATACACGGCTTCCACAAGGTGCGCACCCTCCTGCGCTTCACCATCGACAAAGGCATATTCAGCGACCTCGAGGTGATAGAACTGGCCGAATAAGAATATAAATGATGCAGCCAAGGAATGCTAAAGCCTACCACTAATATGATTAGTGTATGGAAGTTATTCCACGAAAGTGTATGATTTGTGTACAAATTGTGTACAATTTCCAGGTTTAACTTCTATGATATACTGCGGATTACGCATTTCAAAGTGTACATTTATTGTTTTACGTCTTCTTTTTCTGTTTTCGAGGTTTTTACCAATATTTTTGGGAATAATATAGCAGTTTACCCTGATCCAAGGATTGTCCCCCTAACGTAGGGGGACGAGCGAAGCGGAGGGGGTATTAGCAGAAAGTTCATACCACCTCCCCCTCTACGAGGGTACTCCTCCTACCTTAGGAGGAGAATTGTAAAAATGGGTAAACACCTATATTATTCCCATATTTTTTGGCATACTCTGCGTGGCATTATACTTACAAGCTTACTATCGCAGAAATCAGGACCATCCATTACCTTTATTTAAAGGCTTCAAAAATATTTCTAACTGCAAGCAGAAACATTTCTAACTGCAAGTAGAAATACGTCTGACTGCAAGTAGAAAACATTCTATCTGCAGCCAGAAAAATGCACAAGGCAAAGAGAAACAGAAAACCAACAAGTTCAATAATGGACAACTCCTCGCAATCCTTACACAAAAACATATCTGAGGGTAAATAATGTATAAGTTATTACCCGAAAACAATTGTACACATTTAGTAGGATAACCCATTGACTGACATATGAGATATATCGAAAAATTGTACACAAAATTGTACATAAATTGTATAGAAAAATGGCAACAAGCTTCCTCAATAACAAAAGATGAAAAAAGTTTATTATTGTTTTAAACCTTTATCCTTTGGGCGAGTCATATAGATGCGTGGTATTTTTTCCGCGCAATAGTATTAACCTTTTAATAGAGAGAAAAATGAAGAAAATACTTTTTGCAGCTGTAGCGCTGATGTTCTCTGTGAGCCTCTTTGCTCAAGCCCCCCAACATCGTGGCGGTGAGCGCGGTCCGCGCCCCGAGTTCAAACCTGAAGAGATAGCTACACGTCTCGCCGATGAGGTAAAGAAGGATGTAAACCTCACCGACACTCAGTATAAGGCGGTGTACAACATCTACCTCACACGCACCAAGGCTATGAAGGCAGAGCAGGAGAAGCGCAAGCAAGAGGGTCAGGAGGCTAAACCCAGCGGCGACCCCAAGAAGGACCGCGAGGCACGCTTCGCAGAGATGAAGAAGCAGCAGGAGGAGATGAATAATCAGCTGAAGCAGATCCTCACCGAGAAGCAATATCAGAAGTACGAAGAGGCTCAGAAGAAAAAGATGGAGCAGCGCCGTCAGGGTCCCCCTCCCGGTGGATTCCGTGGTCCTCAGCAGGGTGCTCCCGCTATGCCTCGTCAAGAATAACGGAAAACGCACTTTAGACTAAATAATATTCTTAAGGTAGAAAGGTTGTTTGAAGAAAGTGTCTCCCTCAAAAAACAAACTCAGTGTGATTCCCCGTTTCATAATAATATAGACTCTCCCTTATATGTGAATATAGGATGAGTCGTCCTCTGAGGGAGACACACCTCTAAGCAGACGCATCAGTTGACACTGGTACGTCTGCTTCTTTTTTTCGTCTTATGCGTGTAGTTTTTTGTCCCATCATTGCGTCTAATAGGAAAAAGATGTTACCTTTGCCGAGACATACATATAGATATCACACATAGTTAACATACAATGACTAATACGTTCAGCCTCATCCGCGAGCTGCGCCGTCTGCGCAAGATAGCTACCAAGCGCCACCCGATGTACGAGCAGAATAAGTTTGCCAAGTATCTCATCGGCTTCAGCTTGGCACTGGGAGTAGTGTATCTCATCATGTTTGGCTTCCTTTTCATAGGATTGTTCAGAGAGATATTCCCCAGCATGGAGCCCTACCATATATTTAATAAAGGTATGGCCTATCTCCTGATGGCCGACTTCCTCATGCGCTTCACCGTGACCAAGCTCCCCGTGCAGGAGATCAAGCCCTTCGTGCTGCTCCCTATGGGCAAGAATCGCGTGCTGCGCAGCTACCTCGTACTCTCGGGCATGAGCGGCTACAACTTTATATGGATGTTCATGCTTGTCCCCTTCGGCTTTGGTACCCTGTTCCGCTACTTCGGCTTCGTAGGCGTGCTGGGCTTCCTCGTAGGCTACTGGCTGCTGATGCTGGCCAACAACTACTGGTATGTGCTGTGTCGCACTCTGATGAACCAAAGCATCCTCTACATCCTTCTCCCCATCGCAGTATATGCCCTACTGCTCGTAGGACTCCTGGTGCCCGACACCAACTATATCGGCAACTTCTGCCTAGAGCTGGGCGAGGGATTCTTCCAATGGGAGTGGCCCGCCTTCGTGGGTGTGATGGCTATCATTTGGGGCATGTTTGAGTTGTGCCACATCGTGCAGAAGCGTGTGGTGTACAAGGAGCTATCGAAGACCGAGGTGGTGAAGAAGATGAAGAGAGTGGCTGAGTACAAATTCCTCGACCGCTTCGGCGAGGTGGGCGAATATATGCGCCTCGAAATCAAGCTGCTCTCGCGCAACAAGGTACCCCGCACGCAGTTCTTCATGGGCCTGTCCTTTATGCTCTTATTCAGCGTAGTGCTCGCCTTCACTGACATCTATGACGCCGACTTCATGCGCTACTTCATCATTGTGTATAACTTCTCCGTGCTGGGCGTGATGGTATTAAGCCAGACGATGAGTTTTGAGGGCAACTACCTCGACGGCCTCATGAGCCGCAAGGAGTCTATCCTCAACCTCCTGCGTGCCAAGTACTACGTGCAGTGTGTCATACTCCTACTCCCCCTTATCATCATGCTCATTCCCATTGCCAAGGGCAAGCTTCCCCTGCTGAGCGCCCTTGCCTGCTTCTTCCTCGCCAGTGGATTCACCTTCTGGATACTGATGCAGCTGGCCGTATACAACAAACTCACCCTCAACCTCAACACCAAGGTGACGGGTAAGAACAGCGGCGGCACCTTCTTCCAGTCGATGATCATCATGGCTGGTTTCTTTGGCCCCGTCATCGTGATACGTCCCCTCATCACATTCTTCAGTGAGACCACTGCCATGCTCATCATCCTTGCCATCGGTCTCGGATTTACACTGACTCACCCTCTGTGGCTGCGCAATATCTACAAGCGATTCATGCAACGCCGCTATGAGAATATGGAGGGCTTCCGTGCCTCGATAGTGAATAATTAAGTTTATGAGTTTTCATATCGCGGAGCCTAATTTTCAAAGTTCGTGCCAACGAGCGAAATGCAAGTTTACTTGCGATTTCTCAGCGAGTGCAGCCGAACTAAAAACGTAGTTTAATTTTCAATTCTCAATTAAAAAATATGCTTACCATCAGCAACCTCACCAAAAGCTTCGGCACCAAAGTCGCCGTTAACATAGATAGCTACACCATTCCCCAAGGCACCATGCTCGGCCTCGTGGGCAACAATGGAGCGGGCAAGACTACCCTCTTCCGCCTCATTCTCGACCTCCTCAAAGCTGACGAAGGCAACGTCTGCATCGATAGCATCGACGTATCTAAGAGCGAAGAGTGGAAGAGCCGCACAGGAGCCTTCATCGACGACAGTTTCCTCATCGACTACCTGACTCCCGAAGAGTACTTCTACTTCCTCGGCCGTGCCTATGGACTCAAGAAAGAGGAGGTAGACGAGCGTCTCGCCCCCTTTGCCCGCTTCATGAGTGGTGAAGTATTGGATCAAAAGAAGCTCATCCGTGACTTCTCTCGCGGCAACAAGCAGAAGATAGGCATCATCGGCGCTATGCTCCATCGCCCCACTCTGCTCATCTTGGACGAGCCGTTCAACTTCCTCGACCCCTCATCACAGTCCATCATCAAGCACCTGCTGGCAGAGTACAATAGAGAAGCCAACGCCACCATCCTCGTATCGAGCCACAACCTCAATCACACCACAGACGTGTGCCCCCGCATCGCCTTGCTCGAGAATGGCGTCATCATCCGAGACATCGACAATAGCGCCCACACCGCAGAGCAAGAACTCGAGAGCTACTTCAATGTTGAGGAATAAGGTATATCATTGCGAGAGAGTTTGTCGTATCAGCTCATCCAGTTGACACCTTAAACCCTCAACACAAGTGAATTATTTTGGTAATAATATAGGTGTTTACCCATTTTTACAATTCTCCTCCTAAGGTAGGAGGAGTACCCTCGTAGAGGGGGAGGTGGTATAAACTTTCTGCTTATACCCCCTCCGCTTCGCTCGTCCCCCTACATTAGGGGGACAATCCGTAGCTCAGGGTAAACTGCTATATTATTCCCATTATTTTCATCAAGCAGAGAATAAATTAATTAAAAGATTTTGTCAATTCGGAGAAAAGCAGTAATTTTGCGCCCGATTAGTCCGCAAGGGGTTCGAAGAAGCGATTGCGCGGTTGCAATCCACCTCCCGGAAAACTTTTAAAGTTTTATATTTAATGTACGCAATTGTAGAAATTAACGGACAGCAGTTCAAGGCCGAGGCTGGCAAGAAGTTGTTTGTTCACCACATTCAAAACGTTGAGAATGGTGCAAC
>JAFZFF010000016.1 GCA_017556045.1 Bacteroidaceae bacterium
CTATTGTTGAAGTGGCTCTTCATCTGTATATATTCGCCAATCTCTTTGCCTTTTAGTCCCAAGGCATAGAGGCAGCAGTAACCCATCTCCCACTCGTTGAGTCCGCAACGCTCCAGGTGCTTGATGAAATGGGGATGGCTACCAGCAAAGGCCATACGGGTAGAGGTCATGAACTCCTCCTTATTCTTCAGTAGCGCGTCGATCTCTTTATCCACCTTTCGGCTCGCGTCGGGGTTGTTGGTGATATTGGCCATAAAGAAGCGGTTGAGCAAGGCTATTCTTCCCAACAAGGCATCTCTTGCAGCCTGATCCAATCCTTTGTTTTGCTCCAACAGTTCTGTGAGGGTATCGCGCTCTTGCTCCATCTGTGTATACAGCTGCATGTATCGCTCTTTCTCTTGCTTGGCCAGTTCTGACTCCGCAGTCTTCATTCGCAGTCTATAGCGTGCGATGATGAGTAGTGAAAGTATAATAACTACAATCACCACTGCTACCAATACGACAATGTCGCTCTTTGCTTTCTCACGGACGCTCCTTAATTCCAAAGAATGTTTTTCTTCTACGAACTGGATGTCTGACTTAACCCTTGCATATTCTAATGAATCTGTGAGCGCCACATAATATTCGTACATTTCTAAAGCTTTTTTAAAATCTTCTTCCTGTTTGTATATATAAGCGAGCAAAGCATAGTTTTTTACTCGCTGGGATGTGTTGAGTACTTCTCTATGGTTAGAAAGTGCATTCATTGCAGCAGATACATTACCGATTTTCAAATAGGCATTGGCTACCGATAGCCAATCGGTACCGCTTGTTTCTGAAAGATTGATATAATTATCAATCACTGTTTGGATAAACTTCTCATATCGCCTATAATTAACCAAATAGGTGAGATAGTTGGAATAGAAATGGGCTTTTATCTTTTTACTACAGTCGTCAAGCTTTTCTTGTGCCAAAGCAATGTACTTTTCTGCTTGTACGGTGTCTCCTATTATGGTATATGCGTTGATGACATCAGCAATGCAATTAACATAGCTACTCGTTTTGCCCACACGCTTGAAGTGTTCGGCAGCCTCGAGATAGGCGGAAACACATTTGTCCCATTTATAGATAGTGCCATAGATGCGGCCTTGGGTGAACAGCACTCGTGCCTTGGTCAGTATATCCTCTGATGCCGCACCTTCGGTCACCGCTTTCACGAAGCACTGCAGGGCAAGCTCGTCATGCTTCTGCTGGTTCTGATAGATACGCCCTTGGTAGTAGTAGGTGCGCAGCTTATCCGTAGCCGTACCGTGATTTTGGTAATAGTCGATGGCAGGCTGTAGTACCTCGAAGTCTGTCTTGTCCACATAGTTCTTGTCCAAAGCCATAGACAGCAGCAAAGCGTACTTCGCCCTCTCTTCCTTATTCAGCAATTCTTGTTTATCAATGCGCTGCAAAACTTTCAACGCACTATCAGGCTGGGCCTCAATGAAAGTCTCAACCTGTGTCAGCGTCTCCCAATGTGCGGAGTGCCGACTACACGAGAACATGCAGAGGGTGGCGACAAGAATGGAGATATAGTATTTCATTGGAATTTCCTCTTAATCATTGCTGCGAAGATAGATATAAATCACGATACGGCAAAAAAGGACGAGTGAAAAGTTATCATATGGCGATAGAAGCAGCGCACATAGAGTTGTATGGGTAAGAAAAAATCATTCGAATATATTGAATGGTGCTTAAAAATGCGTATCTTTGAGGTGAACCTCTTAGATACTTGCACTCGCTGAGAATAAGCAATTGCTCCATTCATTAAAACAAGTTTTATTCATGTCGATTGCTTATTCGCTCGTTTATGCGTATCTTTGTTGCGGTAATTGGATGATAATTAACACACACAAAGAAATAGATAACATGAAGAAAACATTATTGACACTGACCGCGTTGGTAGCTGCGCTTAGCATGGGTGCACAGACTGCAAAGATGTGGCTTGACCCTAAGGTGAACTATGAGAACTGTGAGGAGCCACGCTCGGCGTACTTTGCCTTTGAGAGTGCTGACCTGGCTGCCAAGGGCGACAAGAGTGAGAGTGCTCGTTACCTCATTATGGAGGGCGACTGGAAGTTTAACTTCGTAACCCACCACAATGAGGCTCCCGAGGGATTCTTTGCCGTAGACTTCGATGACTCTCAGTGGGTGAACTTCCCTGTGCCAGGACTCTTCGAGGTGCTTGGCTATGGTGATGCCATCTATAAGAACTTCGGCTTCGCGTGGTGCAATCAGTTTGAACCCAATCCCCCCTATGTAGAGGAGCGCAACAACTATACGGGTTCGTACCGCCGCTCATTCAAGGTGCCTGCCGACTGGAAGGGGCAGCAGATATACCTGCACGTAGGTTCGGCTACCTCTAACCTCATGGTATGGGTCAATGGCAAGTATGTGGGCTATAGTGAGGACTCAAAGGTGGCATCGGTATTTGATATCACTCCCTACCTGGTGCCTGGCAAGGATAACTTGGTAGCTATGCAGGTGATGCGCTGGTGTGATGGCTCGTACTTCGAGGATCAGGACTTCTGGCGCTTGACAGGTATCGCTCGCGAGGTATATATGTATGCTCGTCCCGAGATGCGTGTGGATGACCTCTTCATCTTGCCCGACCTGGATGCAAACTATAAGAATGGTACGCTGAAGATCTCGGCTACGGCAGATAATGCCAATGGTAAGACTCTGCGCTATACGCTGAAGGATGCCGCTGGCAATGTGGTGAAGAGCGCTGATGCTGTCATCAGTACCGAGGGGAAGGCTGAGACGTTGCTGGCCGTGAATAACCCCGCTAAGTGGACAGCAGAGACTCCTAACCTCTATGATCTCTTCGTCGAGCTCGTCGATGGTGACAAGGTGGTGGAGGCTATCCGTCAGAAGGTGGGCTTCCGCAAGGTGGAGATCAAGGGTAATCAGGTGTTGGTAAACGGTAAGGCTGTGCTCTTCAAGGGTGTCAACCGCCACGAGATGGACCCCGACGGTGGCTATGTAGTATCGGTAGAGCGCATGATTGAGGATATCCGTATCATGAAGGAACTGAACGTCAATGCCGTGCGTACCTGTCACTACCCCGATGATCCCCGCTGGTATGAGCTGTGTGACGAGTATGGTCTCTACGTAGTAGCTGAGGCTAACCTTGAGAGCCATGGTATGGGTTACCGCGAGCGTACATTGGCCAAGGTGCCCCTCTTTGAGCAGGTACACGTTGAGCGCAATATCAATAATGTGAAGACCTTCAAGAATCACCCCTCTATCATCTTCTGGAGCTTGGGTAATGAGGGTGGCGACGGACCTAACTTCACGGCTGCTTTCAATTGGGTGAAGAGCTACGACACCAGCCGTCCTGTGCAGTATGAGCGTGCCGAGGGTGGTATCAATACCGAGATCTACTGCCCCATGTATTATCAGCAGGTGAATGTGGAGTCGTATGCAAAGAAGACTAAAAAGCCGATGATCCTCTGCGAATATGCCCATGCTATGGGTAACTCTGTCGGTGGACTGAAGGAGTATTGGGACCTATACCGCAAGTATCCTGCATTGCAGGGTGGCTTCATCTGGGACTTTGTAGACCAGGCATTGCGCGACACCAATAAGGAGGGCAAGGAGATCTTTACCTATGGTGGCGACTATGGCCGCTATCCCGCATCGAACAATAACTTCAACTGTAACGGCATCATCGCTGCTGACCGCAGCTACCACCCCCATGCCTACGAGGTGCGTTATAACCATCAAGAGATATGGGCCACAGCCAAGGACCTCAAGAAGGGACTGATAGAGGTGTACAACGAGTACTTCTTCAAGGACCTGGCAGACTACTACCTCACATGGACACTCCTCGAGGAGGGTAAGCCTGTGGCTAATGGCCAGGTAGACAAGCTCGTGGTACCAGCACAGACCAAGAAGGTGGTGACTCTCAAGGGATTTAATTATCCTGCGGAGAATGGTAAGGAGTATATGCTCAACGTAGAGTTCCGCCTCAGGCACGATGTGCCTCTGCTCAAGAAGGACTGGATGGTAGCTCACGAGCAGTTCCAGCTCACAGAGTACGCTTATCCTACCGCAGAGGAGGTGATAGTTGCTGAGGGCGATCCCGTGAGCGAGGATGTATACCTGGCATGCCTCATCCTCAAGGCTGGAGACCTTGCCGTGACATGGAACCGCCGTACAGGCTGGATTGAGTATATCGACGTGGATGACACTCCGATGATGGAGAAGGGTTATGCCCTGAAGCCCAACTTCTGGCGTGCGCCTACCGATAATGATATGGGCGAGGGTGCCGACCTGCAGCGCCGCTTCGTAGACTGGCGAGAGCCCGAGCTACGCCTCAAGAAGGAGGGGCTGAAGTGGACCCGCGAGGGCAACAATATGGTCGTTACAGCCGAGTACGAACTGCCCAAGCTCGAGTGTACCCTCATGATGAAGTATATCGTCACTGCTGACGGACAGCTCCTCGTTAACCAGTCGCTCAAGTCTGGCGAAAACAAGAAGGGTAAGCCCAACCTCTTCCGCTTCGGTATGCAGATGGTGATGCCCGAGGCGTATGCCCATATCGAGTACTATGGCAAGGGCCCCGAGGAGAACTATATCGACCGCAATAGCGACCAGACTGTAGGCCTCTATGCGCAGCGTGTAGCAGAGCAGTACCATCCCTATGTACGTCCTCAGGAGTCGGGCAACAAGACTGGAGTACGCTACTGGCGTATGCTCGACAAGGAGGGTAAGGGACTGGAGTTCTACGGTACCGAAGCGCTCAATGCCACTGCACTGAATTACCTGCAGAGCGACCTCGATGATGGCTGGGAGAAGGATCAGCGCCACTCAGGTGACCTCACACCGCGCGATTTCACCGTGGTGAGCATCGACAAGTGCCAGTTTGGCCTCGGATGTATAAACTCATGGGGTGCATGGCCACTCCCACAGCACCGTCTGAACTATGGTGATTACGAATATACCTTTGTAGTACGTCCCGTAAAATGATAGGCTCTATGAAGAGGATCAACGTATGGTGGTGTCTTGCGGCATTAGCGATAGTGATGTCGTGTACCACACAGAAGGAGAAGTATAATGATGATGGGTATGTGCTCACCTTCTCCGATGAGTTTAACGGAGCTGATGGCAGTCGCCCCGACCCGACGAAATGGCGCAGTAGTAGACGTGCAACCTCTACGTGGAACCGATGGATCAAGGACTCTATCGATGTGGCATACGTAGATAAGGGTAACCTTGTATTGAAGGCTATACCCAATACCGATAGGACGGTGGACAAGGCGGCAATGCTGACTGGAGCCATCGAGACGCGCGGGCTATATAGCTTCAAGCATGGAAAGGTGGAGGTGCGTGCCAAGGTCTACGCCCATACGGGTACATTCCCCGCGATATGGATGATGCCGCAGTCGTCAAAAGAGGGATGGCCTGCGTGTGGAGAGATTGACATCTTTGAGACTATAGACACGCAAGACGTGACGTATCACACCGTACATAGCCACTGGACCTATAATCTCGGTCATCACAGCGATCCGCGCTCTTCGTACAGTGCTACGTACTCGATGGAGGACTATCATGTCTATGGCTTCGAGTGGGAAGAGGGTACCATGCGCTGGTATGTGGATGGCACACAGGTGGGCTCATACTCCCGCAGCGATGATCCCGAGGCTATTGCGCAGGGGCAGTGGCCCTTTGAGAAGGAGTTTTACCTTATCCTCAACCAATCGGTAGGTAATGGCAGCTGGGCAGCTCCGGCCGACACTACTCACACATACCGCATGGATGTGGACTGGGTAAGGGTGTATCAGAAGAAGTGATCTGTAAGCATATCGAAAAGAGAAAAGCGGGCTCCCGAGGGGGAGTCCGCTTTCTTTGAATATCTCTTGGGAAATTATTCCTTAGGCAAGACCTCGAGGGCACGGCGTGCACGACGCAGGGTCTCCTCCTTGCCGATGAAGTCGGTGAGCTCGAAGATGTGAGGACCTACGGCAGCACCTACGAGGGTCACACGGAAGGCATTCATCACCTTACCGACAGCCCACTCCTTTGATGCGATCCACTCCATGATAAGGGGCTCTATCTTGGCACCGGCAAATACGGGTGCGTTCTCGATGAAATCGCACAATTCGCCCACATAAGCTTGCGACATAGCAGGCTCTTTCCACCACTTCTTGAGTGACTTCTCATCGTAGCTCTCGGGAGCCTCGAAGAAGTAGCAGCAAGTGTTCCACAACTCGTGTACGAAGTTGACACGACCCTTCATGAGTGATACTACCTTGACGATGCGGTCAAACTCCTCATTGATGCCACGCTCGCGGAGCATGGGCTCGAAGAGGCGAGCAATGTCTGCGTCGTCCTTTGAGAGGATGTACTCGTGGTTGAACCATACGAGTTTCTTATAGTCGAAGCGTGCACCAGCCTTTGAGCAGCGTGAGAGGTCGAAGAGCTGTACCATCTCCTCGAGGGTCATCTTCTCCTGATCGTTACCGGGGTTCCAGCCAAGCAGGGCAAGGAAGTTGATTACTGCCTCGGGCAGATAGTCCTTCTCACGATAGCCTGAAGAGATGTCGCCAGTCTTGGGATCGTGCCACTCGAGGGGGAACACGGGGAAGCCGAGGCGGTCGCCATCGCGCTTGCTGAGCTTACCATTGCCTTCGGGCTTGAGCAGCAGGGGCAGGTGAGCAAAGGTGGGCATGGTGTCTTCCCATCCGAAAGCGCGGTAGAGCAATACGTGGAGCGGTGCTGAGGGCAACCACTCTTCGCCACGGATAACGTGTGACACCTCCATGAGGTGGTCGTCAACGATATTGGCCAAGTGGTAGGTGGGGAGCTCGTCGGCTGACTTGTAGAGCACCTTGTCATCGAGTACAGATGAGTTGATGACTACGTTGCCACGAATGATGTCATTGACATGTACCTCTACGCCAGGCTCGATGAGGAAGCGCACTACATACTGATGACCTGAGGCCAAGAGTGCATCTACCTCCTCCTTGGGGAGGGCGAGTGAGTTGCGCATCTGCATACGAGTAGTAGCATCGTACTGGAAATTGGGGATTTCGTTGCGCTTAGCCTCCAACTCCTCGGGGGTGTCAAATGCCATATATGCCTTGCCGGCATCGAGCAACTGCTGCACATACTTCTTGTAGATGTCGCGACGCTCTGACTGACGGTAGGGACCGTGGTCGCCACCTACGCCTACACCCTCATCGAAGGCGAGACCCAGCCACTGGAACGACTCGATAATGTACTCCTCGGCACCAGGCACGAAGCGGTTTGAGTCGGTATCCTCGATACGGAAGATAAAGTCGCCGCCATGCTGACGTGCAAACAGATAGTTATACAAGGCAGTGCGCACACCACCGATATGTAAAGGTCCCGTAGGACTGGGTGCGAAACGCACTCTTACTCTTCTTTCACTCATAAGTGTATGATATATCGTTATTTGGTAGTAGTGTAATTTCTAAATTATGATGACAAAGGTACTACAAAATCTTCTATCTGCAAAGAAAGGCCCTGAAAACCTGCCTTTAGTAAATGGCCTTCGCTACCTGCTTTACACTGTCGGTAGCAGCGACGGTGTAGAAGTGGAGGCTTGGCACTCCGTGGGCAATGAGTTCGCGGCACTGTGCAATACACCATTCGATACCTACCTGGCGCACCTCTTCGTCACTCTTACATTTGAGCACTTCGGTGGCGAGAGCCTGTGGTATGTCTACCTTGAAGGTCTTGGGGATGATGCTGAGCTGTCGTGCCGTCTTGAGGGGCTTGATGCCGGGGATGATGGGGATATCGATGCCTTCGGCACGGGCACGCTCTACGAATCTAAAGTATTTCTCATTGTCGTAGAAGAGCTGTGTCACGGCATATTGGGCACCTGCCTTTACCTTCTCCTTGAGCCAATAGATGTCCATCTCCATATTGGGTGACTCTTCGTGCTTTTCGGGGTAGCAGGCTACTCCGTATGAGAAGGGACGACCAGGCTCTTTGATGGGGGAACCATCGCAGAAGAATCCCTCGTTGAAGCGATTGACCTGCGCTTGTAGCTCGATGGCATGGCTATATCCATTGGGGGTAGGGGTGAATACGCTCTCATGCTTGGCTTTGTCGCCACGCAAGAGGAGCAGGTCTGTGATGCCAAGGAACTGCAGGTCGAGCAGTACATACTCGGTCTCTTCCCGAGTAAATCCGCTACAGAGGATATGGGGCACTACGGTAATGTCGTAGCGATTCTTGATAGCTGCAGCTACAGCCACAGTGCCAGGGCGGCGGCGCAGTGATACCTTGTGGAACACGCCTTCGGGCGACTCTTGATAAACGTACTCGCTACGGTGTGTGGTGATGTTTATATACTTGGGGTCGAACTCACGCAGTTCGTCGATGGTGTGAAATAAACTATTGATACCTGTACCTTTGAGTGGAGGCAACACCTCGAAGGAGAATGCTGTATGTGCATTGTCTTTTATGGAGTCTATAGCGTGCATATGTGTTGTAATTAAATTTTGAAGCGACAAAGATACGGATAAACGAGCGAAATGATATCAAGCTTGCTTGAATATTTTTACAGCGCCGACGCGAAATGAGCGTCGGTTGCGACGAAGGGGAGGTTTATCTCCCCCCAGAGGAGTGCTGTTTGCAGCTTTTCAAGTATCTTGGAAATTTATCTCAAAGGTAATGAAAATAACAGTTATGTTTGAAAAAACTGCAAAATTCCCTATTTTTGCGCTGTAAATTTAGTAACATAATTTAAAGTGTCATGAAAACTCGTTTTCTCAATCCGAAGTACATTATCACTATCATCTACTTCTTGCTTGCTGCGCTCTACTTTGCGCCGGTCCAGATACCTCACAAATTAGTGTTCCCACTGGCATTCCTTTCGCTATGTGCCTTGCGCCTTTCTCCATGGACGATGGTGCTGGCTATGGCCTTTTCGGCATTGGGCGATTGGATGGGTACTTGCCACAACTTTTGGGGGCAGATGGGGTTCTTTGCTTTGGCACACATCGCCTATATCGTCTTCTTTAGCTGTTCTTGCAAACAGAGTCAGACGACGAATAGGGCGAAGTGGAAGTGTGGCATTGTGTCCCTGTACGGTCTTGTGATCGGCACGCTCGTCCTCAGACATGTGCATGGCCCGCTACAGATAGGTGTGTTGGTCTACATCTTGCTGATCATAGCGATGTGCATCCTTGCCTGGATGCAGCAGAATCGTTATTTTGCTATAGGAGCTTGGCTCTTTGTGTTGTCAGATACGATACTGGCTTGGAACAAGTTTGTCTCTCCTATCGAATCGGCGAGCCTCCTCATCATGATACCATATTACCTGGGACAATGGTTGCTGTTCGTTCAGAGTTTGAAGCTCTGCCTTAAAACATCTCGTAGGTGAGCTTAAACACGGGGTGGCTATTCTCCCCAGGTATCCATAGGTTCTCTACGGTGAATGTCACATCTTTGCCTTTGTTGATGGTGACATCGCGTGAGGTGAAGGGGCGGAGCTGTACTGGGTTGCCTCCGAAGTTGAGGACGAAGGTCATAGAGGTGGGGTTGCTCATGCGTACCTTACGCTGTTTGCCATCTTTCTCGAAGAGTGTCTCATAGGTGATGCAGGCATTGAAGAAGTCACGTACCAACTGCTCCTCACCAGCGATGGTGCCATAAGAGTAGGCCAATGTGCGACGTGCCATGAGGGCCTCTTTCACAGAGTCGAGTGATTTGTCCTTGGCGAATATCAGCGTCATATTGCGCAGCTGCCCTACTGAGGTATAGTCACGTGATGTGGTGCTGTGGATGTCGGTATTGGCAGCCATGAACATCTGTTTCTCTGATGCGCGGTCTACGACGATGGGGTAAAACTCTGAGCCATTCATGATCTCTACGCCATCAATCAAATCTTCTGCATACACTTTCTGTTCAAACTCGATAACCTCGAGGTTCTTGCGGCGCCAGCCGGGGTGATTTTGCATAATGATAGCTCCCTGCTCACGAGCCTTCTTGATAGACACGATGGGGTCGGCATTGTAAACGGTGTTTGCATCCTTGATGAAGAGTGCATTGTAGTGGCCTATGGTCAAGGGGTCGCGAGTAATCTCGATACCAGGGATCAGTGTGAGTCCATACTGCTCGGCAGAGGCCTTAGCTACTTGACAGGGGAGGTTCAGGTCTGAGAGGATTCCCTCTTCGCTTGCACTCTTCCCTACGAGGTTGGTATTGGTGCCCTTTGTGCCTTCGGGCATATAACCCTTGAGGAAGGTCACCATCTGTCCCTCCCATCTGCGATACTCTACATGGTCGGTGATAGCTATCACGTCAAGTCCGTCGGTCCACGCCTCTTGTATGCGGTATTCGGGAGTGACATTACCATCTGAGTAGACGGTGTGGGTGTGTAGGTCGCTCTTCAAGACTTGGAAGCCATTTACCTTGGGTAAGATGATCTCGTTGCGCAGGACTTCATTGCGCAGGGTGTGGCGCATCATGTCTTTGTTGCTCTTGTCTTGATAGTAGATAGACTGAGCAGCTGCTGTAGCAAATGTAGCAAATGCTGCTGTGAGGAGAAATAGCTTTTTCATTGTTTCTTTATTTTTGGTTGTTAGATTTACATTGATCAGGCGAGTAGATGAGGCCTTCTACGGCATTTGTACCATCAAGGTCGGTGAAGACGCAGGTGAACATCCATTTGTTGAGGCGCACGCCATCTGCTGCTACGTAGGGGAGTTTGATGAACACTTTGTTCCATCCCTTGTGGAGCTGTACGGGGATGGGAAGTCGTGCGCTGAAGTTCTCATTGCGCAGGGTCACCTCATTGTTGATGGCAACACCGGTATTGTGCCATGTGGGGGGATTGATGCGAGTTCCGTTGACCCAAATGTCTGACCCCTTACGATCCCACTTACCGGTATCAGGAGCTTTGTCATTCTCCGAACGTCCATAGTTTTGGAACTCAATCTGCGCCCCTACGGTCTGCTTCTTGGGAGAGTAGACGTAGGTCCATGCGTATGACGTGACATTGTAGTAGTTGGTAGTACCGTAGTGGGTGGGTACAATGCCGTTGCCCCAGGTATGGCGTAGGTAGATGCCTGCCCCAGTGGCAAGAGTAGTGTGGTAGGTAGTACCATCATGTATGAAGCTCTCGGGTATCAGCTCTGTGTCGTTGTTGGTGGCATATGCCTCGGGGACGAAGGTGGCAGATGCGTCACCTCCATTGGGGAAGGGCTCGGTGATGCGCCAATGCACGTTGGCTTGCTTCACATAGGGGATAGGTTCGCCCTTCAGAGAGTGGGCTTTATGGAAGAGGAAGCGGCGCTCCCAGTCGGCAAACTCTTCGTACTCGTCTCCCTCATTGGGGAGTGTGGTTCCGCCCTGCTCGATGTACTGCTTGCCTCCACCTATCCAAGCACGCTCGGCGCTGGCTATGACATTGGCGTACATGTTGTTTTGCTTGACGATATCCTCCTCGGTGGGAGTCTTGCGATCGTTCCAGTATGCCGAGATGGTACCTGCAGTTTCGGCATCGCCCTGCTCCTTATAATATATGGTGCTCTTGTAGATGCCTACTACATCGGCAAACACATCAAAGTGATTGGTATAGTTGTAGCGGCAGTCTATGTCGGGGACACCGGGGATGTCGGCGCCTCTGCTACTCCACATCTGAGTCATGTCGGCCATGGTATGATTGATGGCTACACCATGGATGGGGTTCCATACGATCATCTTCTTGCCGAGGTTGTGGATGTGGTCTGCCATGATGCCGAGGAAGTTGGGGTAGGTGATACGTCTCTCGTCTGCACCGATGTGGATGTAGGGGGAGTTGGAGAATACCTCCGCAACTTGGCTGATGACCTCCTTCAGTACCTTTACGCCCTCGTCGGTCTGCATGTCAAATCCCATGGCACGTGTGAACGCTTCGCTGTGTCCGGGCATGTCAATCTCGGGGATGACAGTGACGCCGCGCTCTTGGGCATAGAGTGTCACCTCGCGACACTCCTCCTGGGTGTAATACTTGCCTTCGAAGCGGGTCATGCTCTCCGTAGAGGTGAGTTGTGGATAGCCTTTCACTTCGAAACGCCACGCTTGGTTTTCGGTAAAGTGCCAATGGAAGGTGTTGACCTTGAAGCGTGAGAGCAGGTCGATATGCTTCTTCAATTCTTCGATGCTTATGAACGAACGTCCTACATCATGTAGATAGCCACGCAACTTGAAGGCTGCCCAGTCGGTAATCTCCACTGCTTCGATGGCCTCTTTGCCATGCTTGTATCCCTCGGCAAGCTGAGCGAGTGTCTGCGCAGCACGTATGACGCCAATGGGCTTAACCGCCTTGATGGTAATGGCATTTTTAGTCACCGAGAGCTGATATCCTTCGTTGTCATATCCTTCGAGGAGGTAGTCATAGGCTCCTTCGATGCGCTCTACCATCTCTACTCTTACGGTAGCTTTGGCATCCTTGTTAAGGGTGCATCCATAGTCGGTAAATACCTTTGCAAGTGCTTTGCTTTCAGTCATATCAGAGATGGATACCGCGCGATGGAGCGTAAAGGGGGCGCCATCAGTCTCGATGAGTGAATGTACCTTGGGGAGCAGGTGCTCTACTTTGGCTTGCAGGCAGAGAGGTGAGCATAGTGCAAAAGCGACAAATGCCGAGAATACTATTTTTTTCATAATAGACTTTGTGTCAGTTGTGTGTTGTGCTGCAAAGATAGTTAAATTGCGTAAAAATGAGTAGATATGTCGGGGCTAAATCGAAAAAAATATGTAACTTTGTCCCCAAATATGTTAATAATATTTCTACGGAAAGTGCTAAGTATTAATTAAAACCATGATAAAGGACGTATGAAGAAAAGATTTTACACATTATTTTTGTCTATCCTGAGTGTTTGTGGAGTGCTTGCGCAGTATGTCGCTCCCTCAGAAGGTGTGTTCCGCATCATCAGTGTAGAGTATGGTGCTGCTATCACCGAAAACTTTGTTAGTGGCAAACTGCAGTGCGCAGCCATTGGCGATGCTGATGACTACGAGCAGATGTGGATGCTCAAGAAGAGCGGCAGCTACTACACTATCCAGAATGTATTCACTGGGGCCTATATCCAAACAGGTAACTCCGGTACTGAGGTGCCTTATTGGACAGGAAGTGCTCCTAAGAATTTTAATATTGTCACCAATAACAATTGGGGAACAGTGTGCTACAACATTTGGGATACAGGCTTAGGCAATGGACAGGGTCTTCACTCAAAGGGAGGCACAGGCAACATCGTTCGTTGGTATGCTGAGACTGGCAAGGCTGCCTCTGAGTGGCGCTTTGTGAGCGTTGATATCACTGATGAGCAGATCGCTCAGGCTCGTGCTACTTTCAAGGAGTTCTCTTCTGTACAAGCCAAACAAGACACCTACGCTAAACTTTTATCGCAGGTCTTCGAAGACGCTGCTTGTACTGCGTTAAAAACTGAATACACTGCAATGAGCGATGAGGCGCTGGAGGAAGAGCTCACTACAATGGGACTCCCCGCTGCACTGACCGCCATGGCTGTAAAGGTGAAGAACGATGCTTGGGATGAGGCCAATGAGAATGGCAAGCCCTCATGGGATGGCAAGTATGCCAAGAAGTTCCGCGTACAGTTGGTAGAACCCTATAGTATCGCAGGTGAGATTACCGAGTGGTTTGGCTACAATGCTCACACCAATATGGACAACCCCACGGGTGTATATGCCAACAAGTGTGAGGTTGCCTACATCATGGTAGAGGGTAAGATTAAGGATGGTGCAGAACTTTGGGCTACATGGATCAATGGCCACAGCAAGATGCCCAACTACAATAATGGCTATTCTAATGGTGTTCGCCTCAAGGAGGGTCTCAATGTCGTTCCCTTCGGTGCTGACGGTAGCGCTATCTTCATCAACTACTTGGTGCATACCTATGATAAGTTGCTTCACAAGTTCCCCCACAAGCTGAGCGAGTATGACGACTTGAAGGTACACATCGAGGGTGGTCATATCAATAGCTATTACAACGCTCATGGCGATGCTCTCTACACTGCTGATACTGATGCCGACTGGGTATACTACGAGGAGCGTGCAAACTTGGAGAATATCACCATTTTGGGTCGTCACCAAGTGCTGCAGTTCAACCTCAATGATGTGACAGAGGATGGTACTACAGACCGCGGCTTGGCTAAGCTCTTCCCCGAGGAGTTGCCTAAGAGCCTCCCCGAGAACCAGCGTATCAACGCTATCGTAGAGGCTTGGGACCGTATCATGCTGTCAGAGTTGATGACACTGGGTGTGGTAAGCAAGGAGAAGGTTGACTCAATGAATGCTCTCTATCCCCGCTGGGATGCTGCTTGGGAGAACAAGGCTGAGATCTACAATTACGAAGGTTATGTAGAGTATTGCGAGGGCATCGACTATAGCGAGTACTACAATCACCACGGCTTGGCCTTCGGCGTAGGTGGTAACTCTTATATGTATGGTACTTGGGACCACTGCGGATATCACCGCAATACCACACCGAGCATTTTGACTCGTATTGCTACGGAGCATGGTCCTACATGGGGTCCTGCTCACGAGATTGGCCACCAGCATCAGGGACTCTTCACGGTCAATGGCCTTACTGAGGTGACTAACAACCTCTTCTCTAACATCGCAGTATGGTACATGGGTATGGGTACCTCACGTGTAAATGCTACTGAGGGTAACTTGGCTCACGTATACGATGTATTTGTTGAGGGCGACGACTTCTTTAAGAACAACATCTGGGCGCTCACTCAGATGTACTACCGCTTGTGGCTCTACTACCACCGTGCTGGTAACAATACACAGTTCTATCCCCGCTTGTTCGAGCAGTTGCGTCAGCATCCTATGACCAAAGGTTACGATCAGCAGGGTAAGAATACTATCCTTCACTTCTATAAACTCTGTTGCGATGCTGCGCAAGAGGATCTCACCGAGTTCTTCCGTGCTTATGGCTTCTTCCGCGTGCTGAACAAGCGTCACGTAGGTGACTACTCTGACTCAGAGTACACTCAGACACAGGCAGATATCAATGCTGCTATCGCATCTGTCAAAGCTAAGGGCTATCCTGTAAATAATATGCCTCTCTTCATCAATGACTGCACACCTCAGGCTACCTATGGTCACGATGGTAAGACCAAACGTGCATACTGGGATGGCGAGACCTCAGGCGGCTCTAATGCAGAGGTGGGCTTGTACGTAGACTACTTGTCAAAGGATTCTCTTACAGGCAAGTATCTCTACTCTGTCAACGACCTCAAGATCAAGTTCGAGGGTGGCAAGGGCGCTTTAGGCTTTGCTGTCTTCAAGAATGACGGTGAGATCGTGGCATTCTCTAACTACTCAAGCTTCGCCATCACCAGTAAGGTGAAGGAGATGCTCGAGAATGGTGAGGCCGAAGCTGTGGTATTCGCTGCTGTTGAGGGTCAGGTGAAGGTACCCACCAAGGCTGAGGGCGGTAATGAGACTGAGCAGCTTGCAGCACTGAAGACCTCATTGACAGAGGCAAACGAGATGCTCGCTTTGTCAGACGACAAGGGCGTACATGTAGGTTACTTCAAGTCAGAGTCTTTGGCAAGCCTGAAGTCTTTGGTTGAGGCTGCTGAGGCTGCAAGAGACAATAAGGATACGTCTGTACACAGCTATGGCGAGTGGTCAAAGCTGCTCGATCAAGCTATGCGCGAGCTCAAGGCCGACAATGATGCTAAGGTCCCCCTCTATGAGGCCGACTACTATGCATTGGGTAGTGTGTATCAGAAGAATACCTCTGCTGAGTACTCTACCGCAGGCCTTAAGGTGACCTTCTCGGATCCTGCTGCTAACACCAAGAAACAATGGCTCTTCGTACCTACAGGAGTGGCAAACCAGTACTACATCCAGTGCATCTCTTCAGGTCTTTATATCTCATCGGCAAGCGAGGGCGTACGCGTGAAGGCTACTGCTGAGAATACAGATAAGGCTGTTGCATTTAACCTCGTAGAGGCTGAGCCTGCTCACTACTTCCTGCAGAGTGCAGCTAATACCAATCTGAATCTTATCTGCGATGGTAGCAAGAATATAGTTCCTGCCAAGAATAATTCAACCAGTGCAATGTGGACTCTCACCTCTATGGTAGATAATCATAGCGAGGCTATGAAGGCTAAGCTCGAGGGTCTCTTCGGTATGGTAGACGTTACACTCCAGAGCCTTGTAGCTGACACTGAGCCCGAGGTGAAGTTCTACGAAGATATCACCATCTTGGATGAGCAGTTGCCCGCATACGTAGCAACACTCTTGGAGGCTTACGCATCAGCTCGCAAAGCCCTCGAAGAGGGATATGCTTACCTCGATGCTGTATACGCAAAGCTTGCTGCCGCTCACGATCAGGTGAAGGCATCATTCCGCAAGGCACTCTATCAGCCCGAGGCTACCACTGGCGATGAGGTGATGTGCTACTACCTCCAGTGTCTCAGCACTGAGGCTTACGCATATCAGTTCACAGGTACAGGCCGTTACAATGGTGCCATCCGCACAGGTGAGCTCTCTGATGCTCAAGACAAGAACTTCTGGTTCTACTTGCGTCCCGGAGAAGCAGAGGGTCAGTACTACATCTATAATCTTGCTACAGGCAAGGCTGCTGGCTCAAGCGCGCGCTATCTCTATGTAAATGGAAGCATTGATGCTGCTGCTTACACTATCGAAGTGTCTGCAGAGGAGTATGGCTATATCATCAGCTCTGAATCTGGCGCATGGGGCGTACAGACCTCTGAGAATGGATATGCACAGTTCTCTTCCAAGGCTGCTCTGTGGAACCTGATTCCCATAGGTCGCTTCAGCCTCGGAGCAATGGGCATCAACCCCATTGAGCAGGTGCAAGACGCTGGTATCTACTACGACCTGCTCGGTCGTCCCGTAGAGAATCCTGCAGCAGGCATCTACATCCACAACGGACGCAAAGTGATTATAAAGTAATGAATATTCTTTAACTACACGATATGAAGAAAACGATTCTCCTATTATTCTTCTTGACATGCATATTTGGTGCAGTAGCACAAGACAAGGTGGTAAAAATCTCCAGTGCTACAGCAAGTTGTTATCAACCAGGAAATGAGGTATCATTGGCCATCGATGGAAATACAGGTACCTTTTGGCACTCTCCTTGGGGAAGTACACCTACGACCTTTCCTGTAACATTTACCATCAAGTTCAAGGAAGCTACACATGTAGACTATGTACGCTATACTCCACGTCAAGATGGCAACACCAATGGTAACTGGGATCAGGTGTATGTAGCCTACAGCCCTACTACAACAGGTAACAACTTTACCAATATAGGACTATACTCTTTGAATGGTTCAAGTTCGTCTTATGATTTCATCCTCCAAGAAGAGGGATTAGAATGTGGACAAATCCGATTTACCATACAGAGTGGTGCTTCGGGATTTGCATCTGCTGCGGAAATCGCTGCATATGTCTACGACAATAGTAGAGCGGAAGCTTTTGCTCCTTACTTCTCTGATGCCTTGTTCACAGAGCTAAACCCTGAGGTTACAAGCAGTGAGGGTATCGAAGATGCAGTAGTGAAGCAGTTGGTCGATAATTTGCTCGGCGATGCTGCTGCATACAAGAAGTTCCGCGTAGGCGAATACGAGCCATACATGACACTCAGCACTTTACAAAAGAGATTGGGCTCTAAGAACCAATATAACAGATACGAGAATCCTACTGGAATCTACTTGAAAAATGGAGAGACATGCTTTGCCGTAGTTAGCGGTATTGGCAAGGATCCCGTGAAACTTACTGTTAAGAACTGGTACTTGAGCGAAAGTGTTAGTGAATACTCATTGCGTAATGGCCTCAACTGCTTTACTGCAACATCAGAGGGTAACGTGTTTGTAAATTATTTTACAGATAATTTTGAGAATGTTCCTAACGTAAAGGTCCATTTCATCAATGCCAAAGTTCAAGGATATTGGGACCAAGAGACCATGACAAATGCGGATTGGGTAGAGATGCTTAAGGGACGCTCTGCGGATGATAACACTATCATTGTCACTCGTTCAAAGCACACTCAGTTGGCTTTCCCTGTATCGGCATGGCTCAAGTATTGTCCTAATAATGTAGATTCTACTATGACTCTCTACCAACAGGTGTCATGGGCTTTGCGCGACATCCTTGGAACCGAGAAATATGGTCTCCAAACCAAGAATCGCCACTTGTACTACGCCACTAACTACGGATTTATGGCAGCTGGTGGTGAGGGTGCCTACTGTCATGTCAATAGTTTGGGAGCTATCATGTACCCCGATGCAGCAAAGTTTGACTTCTGGGGCGTAGGACACGAATGGGGCCACAACAATCAGATTTCAGCAGGTTTCCATTGGTCAGGTTGTGGAGAAACTACCAATAACATATACGCATCTTGGGCTCAATTACATTTCACAGGCAACCGTAATGCCTCAACAGGAAAGCCCAATTATCTGCGTCTTGAAGACGAGACAACGGGTATCGGAGAATATTCAAATACCCGTGGTGGCCGTATGCAGACCTATTTTGAAGAAGCGCTGCGCAAGGGTGTAGCATGGCAATTGCAAGATGGTCCCGACTATCATGGTGCTACTCCTGAGAAGAAAGAGATCATAGGATATGATGCCAACGGAAATTCTATAGGTGTGGTGACTACCACTTCTCGCAACTACGACCACTTCGTAAAGCTCGTACCCTTCTGGCAGCTCAATCTCTGGGGTACCATGGCGGGTAAGTGTCCCGATATCATCACCATGGTTATCCATAGTATTCGTACTACCGAGAATTACTCTAATACCTACAATACTAATGGTAAGAAGCAGGTCAATTGGATGAAACTGGCTTGCGATAGCGCAAAGATAGACCTCCTTCCCTTCTTCGAAAAGGCAGGTATGTTGAGACCTATCAATGCGTATATCGAGGACTATGGCGCAGGTTGGAACGTCATTAGTGAAAAGATGATCGAAGAGTTGAAGGCCTACGTTAAGGCACAAGGCTATCCCGCCTTCAATGAGGAGATCAACTATATCAACGGCCACAACTACCATATCTATCGTGACTGTTTACCTCTCGAGGTACCTGAAAAGTTAGGTACTGGCTGCACTCTCGGCGGAAATAAACTTAAGGTTCAGCACAATGTGGTTCGTAATGCTGTAGCTTTTGAGACCTACAACTTCAACAATGAGCTCTTACGCATCACTATGTATGGATTGGGCAGCGACGACAATCATTCATTTACTCAGGTCCTCTATCCTTCAGGAACTACTTTGGATGATATCCCTGCGTATGTCATGGCTGTAGGTTATGATGGTACTCGTAAGAAGATTTATGAGAATCCCGAGAATATACCCTTCAAACTCCTAAAGGAAAAGTTGTCTCATGCTAAAAATATGCTTACCCTTATCGATCCTTACGGAGTAAATGTGGGTTACTACAAACCCGGTAGTTTGGATGGCTTGCAAGAGTTGGTCGACGCTATTCAAGAGGCTGTAGACAAAGAAGATACATCAGTACATAGCTTCTCAGAATGGAATAAGATTCTTGAGGATGCAATGGCTGCACTTCAGGCTGACAATGATGCTAAGGTTCCCCTCTATGAGGCTGACTACTATGCATTGGGTAGTGTGTATCAGAAGAATACCTCTGCAGAGTACTCTACCGCAGGTCTTAAGGTGACCTTCTCGGATCCTGCTACTAACACCAAGAAGCAATGGCTCTTCGTACCTACAGGAGTGGCAAACCAGTACTATATCCAGTGCATCTCTTCAGGTCTTTATATCTCATCGGTAAGCGAGGGCTCACGTGTGAAGGCTACTGCTGAGAATACAGATAAGGCTGCAGCATTTAACCTTGTAGAGGCTGAGCCTGCTCACTACTTCCTGCAGAGCGCAGCTAATACTAATCTGAACCTCATCTGTGATGGTAGCAAGAATATAGTTGCTGCAAAGAATAATTCGACCAGTGCAATGTGGACTCTCACCTCTATGGTAGATAATCACAGTGAGGCTATCAAGGCTAAGCTCGTGGGTCTCTTCGATATAGTTGATCTCACCCTTCAGAGCCTTGTAGCTGCTACTGAGCCCGAGTTGAAGTTCTACGAAGATATCACCATCTTGGATGAGCAGTTGCCCGCATACGTAGCAACACTCTTGGAGGCTTATGCATCAGCACGCAAGGCTCTCGAAGAGGGATATGCTTTCCTCGATGCAGTATACGCAAAGCTTGCTGCCGCTCACGATCAGGTGAAGGCATCATTCCGCAAGGCACTCTATCAGCCCGAGGCTACCACTGGCGATGAGGTGATGTGCTACTACCTCCAGTGTCTCAGCACCGAGGCTTATGCATATCAGTTCACAGGTACAGGCCGTTACAATGGTGCCATCCGTACAGGTGAGCTCTCTGATGCTCAAGACAAGAACTACTGGTTCTACTTGCGTCCTGGTGAGGCTGAGGGTCAGTACTACATCTATAATCTTGCTACAGGCAAGGCTGCTGGCTCAAGCGCACGCTACCTCTATGTCAATGGCAGCATTGATGCTGCAGCTTACACCATCGAGGTGTCTGCAGAGGAGTACGGCTATATCATCAGCTCTGAATCTGGTGCATGGGGCGTACAGACCTCTGAGAATGGATATGCACAGTTCTCTTCCAAGGCTGCTCTGTGGAACTTGATTCCCATAGGTCGCTTCAGCCTCGGAGCAATGGGCATCAACCCCATTGAGCAGTTGCAAGACGCTGGTATCTACTACGACCTGCTCGGTCGTCCCGTAGAGAATCCTGCAGCAGGCATCTACATCCACAACGGGCGCAAAGTGATTATTAAGTAATTAAAGACTACGGTGACCGGCTAAATGTTAACTTTGGTCGGTCGCCTTTTATACTCCACGTCAACGATCGACGTCTTTACACGACAACTCTATGAAAAGAAAGACCTTTACTCTGACGCTCATCGCTATGATGTTGTGTCTTCCCCTGGCAGCTCAGATGAGTAGCGCTGATATGTTTGCCCATCGCTATGGCGATAAGTGGCTGCGACTTAGGATGCACCGCGACCATAGCTACACAGCAGGTGTGGCTATCAAAGGACAAAGCTCTGTAGGTACCACACAGGTGGGCGATCTCACCGCTCTCGGTGAGCAATGGTGCCTTGTAGGTACACCCGAGGCCTTTAAGTTGTACAATAGAGCTACGGGCAAAGGCCAGGCACTTGCTGTCAGTGAGACCTCTGAGGGCGCTACAGCTACTATGGTAAAGGCCCGCAAAGCTACCTTGTGGACGCTTGTTGACAAGGGAGGAGCTTATGCCATTGTGCCTGTCGAGGGTACACGTCTCAGTCTCAATGCCTTTGGCGGAAAGGGATTCGATCTGAAGCTCTATGCCGCTGATGATGAGGGAGGCTGGTGGAGCCCTGAGGCTGTAGGGCGCAAGACCGTAACACTGAGCGTAAAGGTCGATGGTAAGGGCTGGGAACCCAAGCCCCGCATCGCAGAGATGAATATGTCAGTAGGTGGTATGCGTAGCAGTACACGTATCACAGGAGACCTCTCTAAGCAGACCTACTATCTTCCCGAGGGTGCAACTCGCTTCTCACTCCATAGCATTACCTACCGAGGCTACACCTTCGTAGGATTTGAGCATGGTAAGGGCGATCTTGTAGCCTCTATCACCGATGCAGAGCTCACCGATAAGCTCCATATCAAGGCCCACTACGCACCTAATGATTGGCGCACTCTCTACTACACTCCCGATGCTAAGGGCTTCCCCTACCGCATACCTGCTATCGCTACTGCCCCCAATGGACATATCTTTGCCATATCAGACAATCGTCCCTGCTACATGGATATAGGCTATGGTGAGGTAGATATTAAGTGCCGCATCTCTACAGACCACGGTGAGAGCTGGAGCGATGAGTTTTTCGTGGCCGATGGTAAGGGTGGCGACACCAATGTGATGACCACAGGTTTTGGTGATGCAGCCATTGTCGCTGATAGCGAGAGCAATCGACTCCTTGTGATGATGGTATGCGGACGCACCGTGTGCTGGAACGGACGCTGGACCCCTGCCAAGACAGCCACCGACAATGCCGTCAATCGTGTAGCGCGTGTGTATGCTACCTATAATGAGTCTACTCGTGAGTGGGAATGGACAGAGCCCGTAGAGGTGACCAATGACATCTACCCCCTCTTCCTCGATGCTAATGGACAGCCTACCGTATCGTCACTCTTCATTGGTTCGGGTAAGATATGTCAAAGCCGTGTCGTGAAGAAGGGCGACTATTACCGCCTCTATTGCTCGGTATGGACTCGCGATGGTGGCAACCGTGTCATCTACTCTGATGATTTCGGAGGTTCGTGGAATGTGTTGGGCACCGTGGCAGACCGCCCTGCTCCCTCAGGCGATGAGCCTAAGGTAGAGGAGCTCCCCGATGGCACCGTCGTACTCAGCAGTCGCAAGGGTGCAGGCCGCTACTTCAACCTCTTCACTTTCAAGGACAATACATTTACTGCAGGCACATGGGGTGTAGCAGCATCAAGCAATGATGTACCCGATGGCCTCAGCTTCGGTGCTAACAGTACCAATGGTGAGATCATGCTCGTACGTGCCACCCGTAAGGCCGACGGCGCAAAGTGTGACCTCATGCTCCAGTCAGTGCCTGCCGGCAATGGACGTAGAGACGTAGCCATCTACTATAAGGAGATGACGTACAATGCTGATGGCACAAACCTCTATACCCCCATCACCTTCTCTCAGGGCTGGACAAAGGGTATGCAGGTGAGCGATCGTGGCTCAGCATACTCTACCATGGCCATGCAGAAAGATGGCCGCGTAGGCTTCCTCTACGAAGAGGAGCCCGGTGGATACTGCATCGTATATGCTCCGCTCACCATCGAAGAGATTACCTCAGGAGCCTACGCCGTAGCACCTTGAAGCACTCTTATGTGCATCACCAACTCTAAATAGTGTAAAACTTCTCGTAGCTGAACGTGTAAATACACACGTAGTTACGGGAAGTTTTTGTATCTTATCCCCATCATCAACACGCCATATACATCAATATATAATTTAAAGAAAAAATAGTATGTATATGATGAATGTGAGGATGATATAAAATAATTATGTACCTTCGCAGTATGAAATGTCGTATGCTGCTACATCTACTTCTTGTCGCTGCCCTCTGCATGGGGTGTAGCGGTCGTGTCTCAATGCGTCAGCTTGAATGGCTTGAGGCGCAGCTTGACTCGGTGCCTGAGCTGGTGAGAGAGGCGCTCGACAGCATCCCCTCGGCTTCGCTCCGTGGCGAGGCTCGTGCGCTCTACGCCATCTTGCGCACGCAGGCCGACTACAAGTGCTATGAGCCGCTCACCTCTGATAGCCTCATACGCTACGCTACAGATTATTACAGCAGGAGTCGCAAGAGCTACCGCGCTGCCATGGCATGGTACTCATTGGGGTGCGTATATACCGAACTGAAGAACGATGCTGCTGCCGTAGAGGCATACCTGCAGGCTCAGAGCCTCTTCCCCGACACCACGGTACGGTACCATCGACTTTGTTATCAGAATCTTGGTCAGCATTATTTGAGGAAGAATATGGGCGATGAGGCTTTGACAGCTTATACCGCATATCATAATGTTACAAATGGGCAAGCTCATTTATATGCTGATATCGCGTTGGCTCAAGCCTATATCTATAAGAAGCAGCCAGAGCAGGCACGTGAGATTTTGGAGAATCTTTTGCTATATCAAGCTGAGATTGATACGCTTAGTTTAGAGACTATCCTTTTCGATTTAGGTAAGATAGAGTATACCTTCTCTAAGGATTATGACAAGGCTGATGCTTATTTTGATAGACTTATATTGCTCAATGGCATTGGTAAACCAGATGCAGTCTATTGGTTTAAGGGAGATATCGCAGAGTCTCGGGGAGAACTCGATACTGCTAAGTTTTACTATGAAAGGGCCATGCTGGGACATTATGACATATATTTGCAATACAATTGCTCTCGTAACTTGCTTTATTTGATGTTGGATTCAGCTGCATCCCCAGAGTGTTACAGCAACCTCAGACGTTTCGAGCAGACGAGCGACTCTATCAATCGTATCGAGCGTCGTACTGAGATTGACGATATCCGTACCGCCCATGCTATGGAACTGCATCAGCGTGAACTTGCCCAGCGACACCAGAGATTTTTATTTATCTTTGTATGTTTGCTTGGTGTAGTCGTCATCGGTGTACTCCTTACCGAGCGTCGCCGCAAACAACACTACCTACGCCTACAGCAAGAGCTGCAGCGCAACCAGGCAGAGATATACAAGATGTACGAGTCTATCGAGGCGAAACGCGACAATGGCTCACTTACCCGTGAGCAGATGTTGGTGCTCTATCGTGATAATATTTCGAAGAGTGTAGTTCTCTTTAAGAGTAATCGCTGGGCCGATCGCCTACAACACCTGAGCGAGCAGCGCAGCAAGGATATCCCCTCCTTCACCATCAAGGAACGCGAGCAGCTGGCGGAGGCGCTGGAGCAATGCTTTATCAATGTCATCACCAACTTGCGCGATGAGGCAGCTAAGCATAATAGCCGTCTTAGCTCCGAAGATATACACCTCTGCCTCTATTTAGCGCTGGGTTATTCTACTGGTGTTATCCGCGAATGCCTGGCTGCCGCTTCTGACAATGTTATCAATCAGCGCAAGAAGCGTCTTGCAGGCAAACTTCCGGAGGATATTTTAGAATTATTCACGCATAATGCGTAGAGTGTTGATTTGCAGATAGTTACTACCCCCCCCCCTTAAAATTGGGAGAAAATATTGTCGTCGAATTTGTCACTATTTTGTCACTGACTTTTTTCGTCTGATACGCTGCGGAAGGTATACTTTTGCAGCGTAACTTTTAATTTTATACGCTATGATGAAAAAAGTAATTATGCTCGCAGCGTTGCTTTGCTGCACACTTTCGGGTTTCGCGGAAAAGAAACCAATTAATATTGAGAGGGAAAAACGCCCGCACGAGCGTAGCGAGATACAGTTACCCGACGCTTCTATTGATGGGCAAGTACTCACCATTAGCTTTTTGGCGAGCTGTGATTTTGAAGTCTCAGTAGTGGATGCGTCGGGTGTAGTCGTTTATACCAGTGTGTACAGTTCGCAGGGTGCGGTCATCACATTGCCCAATCTGCCTGAAGGTGATTACAAGTTGGAGATAGAGGATACCGCTCATCTCTATAGTGGTGAATTCGTAATTGAGTGATCCTTTTTTATTAACTTTTTAATTTAATACGATTATGAAAAAGAGATTTTTATCGATGCTTTTGGTGGCATCATGCTTTGGAGTTGCTAATGCACAATTAATCGTTGATGAGAATGGTAAGGTCGGTATCGGAGTAGAAGACGACGTAGAGTTAAACTCTTCTTTGAATGTAAACACAGCAGGCGCATCGTATACAGCGGTACATATCAATCCCAATAATACAACCCAAAGAACAGGTTTGTATGTCGGAAGAACAGGACTAACCCCATCAGACGGATATCAGGTAGCTGGGCATTTTCAAATACAAAGAGTAGCAGCAAACAAACTCTCTATTGGACTTCTTTCACGTGCGACAAGTAGTACGTTGGCCAATGTTGGACGCAGTTTTGGTATTATGGCATATGCGGGTAATGCAACGCATGGGTACAATTATGGTGTATTTGGAGTTTTAAGTGGAACGGCTAATGGTGCAGGAGTCTATGGTTCTACAAATTCTGAAGAAAACGGAACAGATACAGGTGGCCGATACGCAGGCTTCTTCAATGGAGATGTGCACACAACTGGTACGTTGACAGCTAAGGAATATACAACCCTATCAGACTATCGCGTTAAAAGAAACATACAATCTGTAACTGCGAACAATAGTCCGCTTGACAATTTGATGGGGATGAATGTTGTTGAATATAATTATATTGATGTGGAAGCCGCAATTGCAGCGTCAGAGGTCTCTGATACATTGCAAACAACTAGACGTGCGTTATCTGAAGAGGCAAAGAAAGAGTTGGACGAAATACATTATGGATTGATAGCACAAGAGCTTCAGACAATTTACCCCAATTTGGTTAAGGAAGGACGTAGTGGCTACTTAACCATCAATTATATTGAGATTATTCCCCTACTCATCAGCTCTATTCAAGAATTAAAAACAGAAATCGACATGTTAAAGGGCGATAGTTCTCCTGTAAAGAAGTCGGCTTCTCGCTCTGCAGAGAATGAAGATACAGATATCGATGCCGTAGTGAATACTCTTTATCAGAATGAGCCCAATCCCTTTACTGTAAGCACTGTTATCCGCTGCGATGTAGCAGATGAGGTGGCAAAAGCAGACCTCTACATCTATACAATGAATGGTGAGCAGATTGCTGAATATACTGTTGCTGAGCGTGGCGAGACAAGCGTTACCATCGATGGCGGTAGCCTCAATGCAGGCATGTATCTCTATGCACTTGTTGCCGATGGTAAGGTGATTGACACCAAACGAATGATATTGACCAAGTAAATCGTACCACTATGAGACGATATATATCACTCCTATTAGGCATATTGGGCTTTGTCCCAATAATTGCCCAGCAAAGCGACTACTACTATTACTATAACGGTGAACGTATAGACCTGACGGTTGACTCCACTCGATTGTTCGTAGTATCTGAAGGAGAGTTTCAGCCTCAAAGTACAGCACGAGCAAACGCCATAAAGTATAATATTAGTAAATCAGCAAGAAGCTATGTGTACAATAATGTAGTGCCTTTGCAGAAACAACGTACCGTAACGCCAGAAGTGTATTTTTCCACCTTGGATGTTCTCGAGGGTACAACCGCTTCGCAATATAGTGCCTTGATTGATAAGGTAAAGGAAGAGAAGAATGTATGGCAGGTGCTTCCATCGTTCACATCAAATGGAAAACCTTTAAATGTAACTAATAATTTCTATGTCGAATTGAAATCTGCAGATGATTTTACTAAACTTCAGCAGATGGCAGTACAGTATGGTTTGCAGATTATTGGGAACAATGAGTTTATGCCTTTATGGTATACATTGTCGTGTAATGCCATTTCCTCGGTGAATTCAATCGAGGCAGCGAATTTGTTTCTAGAATCTCAACTATTTGCCTGCAGTGAACCTGAGTTGCTACATAGTGTGGACTTGTATTCTGATCCAGATAATGATGAACCATATATAAATGATTACTATTATCCAGTTCAATGGAATCTTAAGAATATAGGACAATATGGAAGTATTGCTGGTATTGATATCAATGTAGAAGGAGCTTGGGAAATAACAAAAGGGAATGGTGTAGTCGTTGCGGTATTTGATGAAGGTTCACACATGAGTCATGCTGACCTAAATAATCAGTTTTCGAAAAGTTATGATGCCGTAACGGGGAACTCCTATTCTGTCATCTTGGATAGATCTTCTCATGGGACAAATTGTGCTGGTGTTATAGGAGCGATACAAAATAACGGAATAGGTTCAAGCGGTGTAGCTCCTGAGGTGGAACTGATGGATATTAGTATAAATCTTAATATTACAAATGGTTTTTCCAGCCAACAGGCTGCGAATGGCTTTTGCTGGGCAAAGAGAGAGGGTGCAGATATAATAAGCTGCTCATGGGGAGGAGTAAATCATTGTAAGATAATAGATAGTGCCATCAATCAAGCTTTGTGTGACGGACGTGATGGTAATGGATGTATTATTGTTTTCGCTGCAGGAAATGATGGCTTATCCACTATCGAATACCCAGGTAGTAGTAATCCTAAGATTATTGCTGTAGGTGGTATCACACCGATGGGAAAGCGTGCAGTAGGTATTGACGATTTAGGTGATGGAACAAGCGTTGGCCTTTACAGTAACTACGGAGAACTGTTAGATGTTGTGGCTCCTTCTATCCTTATTCCAACAACATCAGTCTTCGTTGATGAATGGGGGTTCCCATTTGATAGATATAAGTCTGAATTTGATGGAACTTCTGCAGCTTGCCCTCATGTCGCTGGCGTAGCAGCCTTGATGCTGAGTGTCAATCCTAATTTGACAGTTGAAGACGTTGAGTACATTATTGGGAAGACAGCGCGCAGGGTGAGACCTGATTTATACACATATCAGAAAGACTCAATTCATGCGCACGGAAAATGGAATATTGAAATGGGGTATGGTTTGATTGATGCTACTGCTGCTGTTAAAATGGCACAAAAGTATCATATGACGACCTATGTGGAATATATAGAAGTTAACACTGGTGAGCATGAATATTTTGGTAATTCATATGTGGAAATAGAAAATGTGACGGTCAATCCTGGTGGGCAACTTCATATTGATGAAGAAAAGAGGGCTATTCTCAAATCTTCTGTGCAAGTTAAAAGAGGAGGCCATTTTACAATATATAACACACCGGTGCAATAAGTTTTTATTAATCTTTATACCTTAGAGTTCTAGAATACTTATGTTATAATTATTATGAAAATAACATTGATGTTTCTTCTCTTTACATTCTGTACAGTGCAGAATATGAAAGCTCAGCTCACCTCTCTTGGCTTGGTGGAAGAGAGCAATATAGCTAACGTTAATAAAGACGGATATATGAATTTTATTCCCGAATTGTCTTTTGTGGATGATTATTTGTATGTCGCTACACCCAAAGGGGTATATAGAATTCCGTATAAATCACAAGCTGAATGGGAGAAGCTACCTTTGACGGACGAATTGGTCTTGGATTTTGCAGTACGTGGCGATACTCTGATCGTCCTTACACGAAGTCAGCTGTTGTACTCTTTGGATGGAGGCAAAACGGCAGATGTGTATTCTGCTGCTGATATTGCCAGTGAAGGCTATAATCCTACGTTAGTAGGAATGGGAATTCACCCAAACAATGCCGCAGATATTTTTATTGTGACAAAAGGCTCTGGATTGTGGCGTACCTATGATATTGGTTCGGGATGGGTAGAGATTATAGGGAATAATAAGCAACATGTATCTTTGACGAGATTATTTTATAGTCCTCATGATACGAACCACCTCGTAGGATTATACAACAACCCGATGATAGATTGTGCAGAACTTTTTTTTAGTCGTGATGGTGGTATTGAATGGAAATTTGGGGCAGGGGAATACATGCCTAGAAACATCTCTCAGGCTCTAAGCATTGCTTTTCATCCCACAAACGTGAACAATGTGGTAGCTTGTGGTCATAGCCTATATGCAATATCTGATGATGGAGGCGCTTCATGGTCTGCCATTACTGAGCCTAATGGCAGAGACTGTGTGGCCAATATTACCGATGTGCAATTTGATTTGAGAAACTCCGATGTATTGTATGGTGCAGATTGGTTCATATCCAAGAAAAATACCACCACCGTACTTCGCAGCACTGACGGTGGATACACATGGGAGACATTTTTTAGTGAGTCCATTGCTCCCAATGCCCATGTGCTCAGCTTCGATATGAAGGACAATCTTCTTGCTCTATACACTTTCTCTGGTGGTATCTATCTGCTCGATGTAGATGCCGTAGAGGCTTCTATCTCGACTGTACAGACCGATGTAACCACCACCTACTACGACTTGATGGGCCGCCCCGTAGCTCACCCCACACGTGGCATCTATATTAAGGAAGGGAAGAAAGTAGTAATCGGGCAATAGTCCGAAGACTACTTTCTAACGATGACGTTAACGCTGACTCCTTCATTCCAATGGCGCATCGAGAAATAGCTGCTCAAGCTTGCGTGGCTCCTGTGCTGTATGTGATGACTCCTTTGTGAACCTAAAGGTTCAGCCGTCGCAACCGACGCCAAACCGAGAGCAGAGATAAGCTTGCTTAACCTATGCGGAGGTGCGAAGGAGGGAAACTGCAAGTTAACTGACGCTTTCATACCGCGTCGGCATGCAGCGCAGGAGTCTGCAGTATACCTTGATGGAGTGTTGTTTCCTTTAAGGAGACTGTAGTAAGTTACTCGGCTGATGTGGGCCTCTCGGCGCTATCGTTAATTATTCAATTCTTTAGATATTTGTTGCCTATTCTTAACTTGCTGTTTGCTAGTGATTTACGATGGCCTGTCGAATCTATTCAATACACCCATCCTGCAATTGTCACTATTTTGTCACTAACATTTTTAGCCTACTATACCACAGACCTTTACTTTTGTTGCGTATTTTTATTACATATATTTTATAAACCTCAAATACACGAGAAAGATGCAAGAAAGACATTCCGATTACGAGCAATACTTTCGAGAAAGCGAGAAGTCTTGTCTAAAATATTATCTGCCATATCTGAAAGAACAGACTTCACTATCTATGGGGAATAAAATAAATATTCTTGAAGTTGGATGTGGCTTAGGCGGAAATCTTGCTCCTTTCGCTAAATTGGGCTGTAATGTCAAAGGTGTCGATATAGATTCTTTGTCTATTAGTTGGGCAAAGAAACTATTCCAAAAATACAATTTGGATGGCACTTTTGTTAGTTGTGATATACATGAATACAAAGATTGCAGCAACTATCAAATCATCATGTTACATGACGCAATAGAGCATATTTCAAACAAAAAAAAACTAATGCTTCGCTTACGAGAACTATTGCCTGAAGACGGTGTATTATATATTGCGTTCCCTGCTTGGTGTATGCCTTTTGGTGGTCATCAGCAAGTATCTCGGACAAAATTTGTGTCACGATGTCCTTTTATTCATCTACTTCCTCAAAATGTATTCGTATGGTTGCTCCGCCATTTAGGAGAACCCGAAGCTGTTATTCAAGATTTTCTTAATATAAAACGTACAAGGATGAGCATACAACAATTCCAAAGGCTCTGCACTGATACAGATTTCGAGGTTATTCACAGGAGGTTATATTTTATTAATCCTCATTATGAAATGAAGTTCGGTTTGAAACCTCGAATACTGTGGGGTTGTATCTCAAGTATCCCTTACGTCCGTGATTTTTTCAGCACATCGTGTCATTATCTGATACGCAAAAAGTCTTAGCAAATATCAAACAAACCATCTTTTACAATTCTATAAATATTAATCTTTATGAAAGTATTTATTTCCCATAGCAGTATTGATAAGCCCTTTGCAGAAGAAATGATAGAGTCTATTGGTCGTGATTCTGTCATATTTGACAAATATTCATTTGATCCTTGTGAAAACATAAATAATAGTATTGTAAAATCGATTAACGAATCAGAAGTTTTTGTTCTATTGGTATCCAATAGTTCACTAAATTCAACTTGGGTAAAAGAAGAAGTTAAACTTGCTTCTGAACTTATGATAAAACAAGATCTAACGTTCTTACCCTATTGCATAGATCCAGAAATAAAGGCTAAAGATCCAAGACTTGATGAATGGGTCTGGAACAGACTTATTAAAACATACACACACCCCAAATTAGCAGCTAGGGCAATTCAGCGAAAATTAAATAAGATTATTGCAGCTAAATTCCCTGATTTACATTCCGTAAATAATCTGTTTATTGGACGTAATATTGATATGTCCAATCTTGAGAAGAACCATTATCGAGAAGATTTGACGAAGTTGAAAGTGATGTTTATTTCTGGATTCCCGTTTGTCGGCAGAAAGACCTTACACAAAAGATTTATCACACAATACATAAAAAAGAATCCCTACTATCAGCCCATAACGGTACGATTATCCAGTACCGATAGCATCGAGCAGCTGGTAATTCAGTTAAATGAATATGTGGGCTTAAAAGAAAGCAGTCAGATCTTTAACTATATATCTCAGGGCTCAGACTATGCGATTAGTTTATGTGAAAAATTAGTTGTTTCACTCATAGAGGCTCAAGAAAAAATTATCATAGAGGATGACGTTTGTATTGTTAAACCTGGAGGCTCGATAGTCGACTGGTTTCTTGACTTATTGCATAAAATTCAGCTTCCTTCGGAAGTGGTATTTTACGTTTCAACGCGGTTCAGACCCAATCCGACTTTCATTGCTTCAAACCCCATGCTGATGGAATATCCGCTATCAACCCTACATCGGGATGATATGTATAGTTTATTTAAGCATTGCATTGGACTTAACGGCCAAAAGCTTAATGAAGATGACATCGATATGTATGTTGATTATTTTAGTGGATATCCTAAACAAGCGATTGATGCAGCAACCATAATAAAAACACAGACTCCAATAATTGCAAAGAAGAGAATCTCAATGCTAAAGGAAAGCTATGATGGGAACTATTATCCTATATGGGATGAGCTATCAGATAAAAGCAAGAATCTTGTGATAATGATGGCAAAATTTGATTTCATCAACACCCAATTACTAGTAGGCATATACAATGGTGAGGATATATCATCTTTGCTTGAAGAGATTGAATCATTTTCGCTTTATGAGACATTCGGACAGGCTAATGAGTATCTATGTCTATGTCCTGCTTTTTCTGACTTTATTACACGATCTAAATTTAAGTTGTCTTCTGATTTTGAAAAAGTTTTTAGGAACGCAACAAAGAAGATGTTGGCAGATATTAATTGTGAGTTGACAGACATTTCGTCAAATTTATTTGCCATTAAAGAAATGATTAGAACCAATCCTAAAAATATAAAAGAAAAGTTCTTAGTCCCATCTTTCGTATTAAAAGTAATCATAGAGGAATATCATCAGAATCATGATGAGATTGTCGTAGAAATAGCTCATCGAATTATTAATGACTATAAAAAGGTGAACTATGACAGCTGTTTTGATGCTATCCATTATTGGTTATGTTGTTCCTTGTGTAGATTGCAAGATAGGGATAGATTTGAACAAGAAATAAGTTTCTTTAGTGATGACAAATTTGACTATAATTATCTATACGGATTTTACTTTAGGCATAACAGCAAAAAAAGTAGCTTACTTAAATCAAAACAATACTATCAAATTGCAATATCACAGAAAGAAGAAAGAGATTACAAGACATTAACCCCCATTGCGAAAGTTGAGCACGAACTCGTTATTGTAATGATGAAACTCAAAGAATTTTCTGGAGCAATTTCTACAGCAAAAATTAATTATCAAAACAATCCACGTAACTCTTATCATATTAGAGCATATTACAACTGCCTAGTTCATACATCAGGTTCTGATAAAGAAGAACTATTAACACTTCTGAAAGAGATGAAAACTCTCGGGGCACGAGCTTCTTCCCAATTTTTACCTGCAATGGAAGCTCAATACGAATTCTATGTGAATGACAATTTTACTCGAGCAATAGATATGTTTAGACAGATTATGAGTCAAGATCTGGTAGAAGGCCGAATCTATACAATGGAGGCCTTTAGAGATATTTGCAATACGAGGGGAGCTAATATGATATATGAAAGTATTGTAAAAGAAAAGAATATAGATGACGTAGATGCAATCTATTAAACGTCGTTTTTCGGCATCAAATGCCTTTGGCAATACTGCACTCTGATAATCGATACGTATTGTAGAACAGACAATGCTAATTGGAGCCAGGAAAAGAACCATGTTTTAGAAACAACAGTGATAGCCATCACTGTTGTTTCTACCCACTATCCTGATAGCCGACTTCTAATGTCGTTGTTTCAGGAATTATGGTATCATCGTTGATATTGACATCTATTACCTGATTCCGCAACATCCCTGGCACATAGGAGATATGCTCGCGAAGCGGCCGAGGATATAACCTTTACCATCACCATGACGCTGACCAATGGTAAGGTGTTGACCGCCATAACGCCTGCGGTAAGTATCGTGAAGTGACAACTTAAAAATGGAGTATCGTAAACAAAAATGAACCTCATTTTTGTTTACGATAACTAAGACGAACAATTATTCTAATAGCGCATCGAGAAAGCGCTGCTCAAACTCGCGTGACTCCTGTGCTGTGTGATACTCCCTCATGCAGCGCAGGAGTCTGCGATATACCGTGATAGTGTGTTGTTTCCTTTAAGCAGCTCGTAGTAGGTTACGCGACTGATGTGGGCCTCGCGGCAGAAGTCCACGACACGAATGCCCAGCGCCTTGCGCTCGGCAACGATAAGATTCACTAATGAAGTGTAAGGAAACATAATGCTTCTATTTTAGCTGTATAGAAAACGCCTGAAAGTCGACTTTCAGGCGTGGGCAATTACCATACGATGGTAGTGGTAGTTCTCAATAAGCTCTTAATTGAGTACAGCATCAAAGCAGTTAACACCCAATTTTTCTTCAATGTTTGCGATGCTCTTAAATGAGAGGTTTTCGGTTCCAGAGAGCAGTTTGCTTACATATTGAGGACTCACACCCAGCTGTTTGGCAAGGTCAGCCCTCTTCATTCCTCTCTCTTGCATATAGTCAATGATGGCAAGTGCCACCTGGCGTGACCAGCGTAACCAACTTGCATTCTCCTTGCGCCATTGTGCATTCTCTGCGAAGCGTGATGGGGTATCACTCTGGTGTGACTCCAAAAATTTCAGTGCATCGTTTGCCATAATTAGTCCTCCTCATTGGTTAGTTCTACAAAACTGTCTTTGTCAAATACACCTTGCGACTGTAGATATGCTTTGCAGCGGTTCAGTTTTTCCAGTTCTATTGCCGTATGCTCTCGCTCCTGCATGGTTCGAGTGAGCTTTATCGCACCTCCTGTGATGACGTATATATTCGGTTCGAGGCGAATGGCATAGATTCTTAACCAACTAGCATGTCGTCTGTTGTCCCAATTACGTGCCTTTTCCCGGCTTAGTTCCGTAGCACGGCTATCGGTTGCACCAAGTGGTTTGAACAGTTCGTCAAGGTTTTCTGTATACGGAAAATCGAGAATAAGTTCCTCCAATGTTTCGGCATCATCTATCGTGTCGTTGATAGCTTGCGATATGCGTTCGATGTGAAAGAAGCCTTTGAGGTCTTCGAAATTCTCAGTAAAGAAGTTGAGCAAATACTCGACATTGTTCCATTTGTTGAACAAGTCTGTGAGTTCGTCATCCTTCCTACCTTGTGTCTTGACAGCCCAAAGGTGATCGTAATTATCAATAATCCGTACAAACTTCATCATAAAGAACAATCTTGACAATGCAAAGTTAAGGGGAATAATCGAAAAATGCAACTTATAGGTTTACTCTTTTTGTATAAATCCACTTATTGCCCTCTTAAATAATGTTAAATGTTTGCGTAAAAGGGTGTGTCAAACGACACACCCTCTCCTACCCACTATCTTGATAATCATTCAACGTTGACTTTTCTTCTAACGTTAACGATGACGTTAACTCTTTTTCTAACGATGACGATAACGATGACGTTAACCAACCATCCGGCAGGCAGTTATCGTCAACGTTGACGTCATCGTTGACATTGATTACCTGACCCCTCAACATCCCTGGCACATAGGAGATATGCAGCCATCGGTAACCCTCCTCGGCGATGAGTTGGGTGAAGCGGATAGCGCCCTCGCGCTGCATCTGGATGATGAGATGAAACAATGCGAGATTGAAAGCCCCACCCCGACAGACCCCCTCAGTCCTTTGGACAGCTCCCCCTCTATGGGGAGCACCTTCGGGGTGTTCTCCTGAAATGTTTTGCAGCGATGCTTGCAAAGCCTCCCCATAGAGGGGGAGGTTGGAGGGGGTCTCCGTCCCCTTGATATCCGCCGCGCAGCCTACGATATGGTGGCTGTTAGCGACTCCACCTACAGCGGTGTTGAGTGCAGGGCAGCGGTAGCCAGAGGTGACGATGATGGGCGCGCCGTAATGGCGGCGTATGGGGTCGAGCAGCTGCTCTACGAGGATGGTGAGCATCTTACGTGCTGCACAGGGTGGGGTGTTGTCGATGGCCAAGCGCTCGGCGGTAGCGCTGGCGGACAACTCTTGAATAGTGAAATATTGCATGATATCAATTTACAATTTGACGATTTACAATTTACGATTTATTTACAATTGAGCAATTTGACGATTTACAGGTCAGCGATGGTGTCATCCTGAACTAAAAGTGAAGCTTTAGGTCGCTGGCCCGAAGGGGACAAGCAAGGATCCTGTATATAAGATGGGAGATTTTTCGCTGCGCTCAAAATGACACTAATATGAATTAAGGGGTCAGCGGGGCGCGATGCGCCCTACTGACCCCATCGCTACCATCTTACACAAGCGCTCAGTCCTAATGCTCCTGCAAGAGCAGTGAGCACGGCTACGAGAGTCTTGAGCAGAAGGCTCCAATTGAAGGGGGACCCACCCCCAACCCCTCCCTCTATGGAGGGGAGAGCAAAGTCCATTGACTTTTTCTTGATATTCATCATACTTCTACATTTTTTAGGGTTTATACTTTGGTTAATTTACCCACCCCGCCAGGTTCTCCCCATAGAGGGGGAGATACCCAAAGGGAGAGGGGGTCTTCACGCTAATGCCTCGCTTGTCACACGCTTCAGCGTGAGTGCTCCAGCGATAGCGTTCTTGAGCTTAGCTTCGGGGCGGAACACGATACGGTGACCCGTGATCATGGCCGACGGAGAGAAGTCCGACGCTGCCATCGCATCTTGCGAGTA
>JAFZFF010000017.1 GCA_017556045.1 Bacteroidaceae bacterium
CAGTACGCCGTTTCTTGGCTTAGTTGCGAGTTTGTTCATTACACACTCTCTAACCTTGTATGCTCCCAATGTATTTAGTCGAAAAGATAGAGCAACAATCATCAGGAGTGCATAAACATCTATGCTTATTCCATTGGATAAATTGATACTCTTTTGCACATTGTGTTCGTTAAGAACACCGCTTTTGTATATGCCTTTGATATTACCTCTTAAAATCTAATATTTGATACCGAACAGCTCAATCAATTCATTTGTGTTCATCCAAATATCATTGTTCGTTGTGCTCGGGAAATGGATTCTTCCGTATTCATCTATTGTTATGATATTTCTTTCTGTTTTCATTGTAGTTATGTTTTGAATAATTGTTGAATGGTTGTTAAATGGCATTGCAAATGAAACTCTCCATCGATTCTATTTGCTTGGATAGGTTCTCGATGTCATTGCTTACCTTCTCGGCTGTAATCTTTGCGTAGACTTGAGTGCTGCGTATGCTTGTATGTCCCATTAACTTGGACAGCGTTTCAATGGGAACCCCGTTGGATAAGCAAATGGTTGTTGCGTATGAGTGCCGGCTTTGATGCCAGCAAACGTTCTTGTTGATTCCGCATAGTTTAGCCACAGCCTTTATCCCATGTCGACAATTGGCATAACAGGGTACAGGCAACAATTTATTGCCTTCCGCCAGACCTTGATACTTCTCGATGATATGTTTGGCAGTGTCGAGCAATCGGATATTGGTTTCCGTTCCCGTCTTTTGTCGATTGGTCTTAATCCATAAATGCCCATCGAATGATGTTTGTAAATTGTCGGTTGTGAGATTATACATATCCCTCCAGCTCAATCCGCTGAAACAACAGAAAATGAAAAGGTCTCTAATCAGTTCGTAACTTTTCTTCTTGAATGTTCCGTTGATAAGCATCGTGATTTCTTCTTTGGTTAAGAATCCTCTTTTGGTTTCTTCCTTTGTAATACGATAAGCATAAAATGGGTCACGCTGCAACCAACTGTTATTGATGGCTGTATATATGATGCTGCGGAACGGCATCATATACGACCATACGGTGTTGGTACAATGGTTCTTCTCGGTACGAAGGAACAACTCGAAGTCGGTAATAAATGCAGGAGACAGCTCACGCAAAGCAATATCGCTTACCTTATAGCGATGCTTTATGAACTCCTCCAAGTGATTGTAAACGGTGCAATACTTCCAGTAACTGCGTTGGCTTTTCATCTTGCCCACTTGTTTGGCGTAATCTTCATTGTGCTGTCTGAATACGGCAAGCAGGGTTTTATGGTTTTGTTCCATACCCAAGAATGCGTTTCTTACCTTCTCTGCCGATACATAACCATCCCTATCCATAATCTCTTGATAAGCTTTGTTTATGCCGACACGGATTTTATCTAACATTCGGTTGGCTTCTTGTGCAACAACGCTTCTTCCCGACATTCTGCCGAGACTGACATTCCATAACTTTTCCTCTACATCCAGCTTACAACTGAATTGGGAAATCTTGCCGTTTACAGTGATGCGGCACATCACAGGCACAAGCCCGTTCTTTTTCGGGGCATTGCGTTTGAGATAGAATAATACTCTGAAAGTGCTTCTGCTCATAACTCTACTTTTTTGTTTGCGAAATTATTACTTGTAGAGTTGAGTGACGGTAGGCAAAACACAGCGTATCGGTGCAAAAGAATCAGCCGAAGCGAAACAGGAACGAAGATATGAGAAATTTTGCTATATTTGCAACTGCAATCGCTTAACAAATATTGCTATTCAATCAGTTACAGCAACCAATATACTCCATTGAAATCAAGAATCAAAGTAACGGTATAGTAACGAAACTCTGTCATTTCTTGGCTTTTCGTTGGCTTTTGATGGCACTACAACATATTGGCAAATACTGTTAAATCGCTAACAGACAACATTCTGTCCCTGTTTCGCACTCACTTTCGTTTCTTTGTTGTATCTTTGCTCTAAATACTATTCCTTATAAATACAAATACCTAATGAAGAACCTGCGTAACATCTTTATCTTGCTGATAGTTCTCCTTGTCAACACACCGCTGATGGCCCAGCGCCCAGTTCTGCCTGATGAGAACTTCCACGTGTATCTCTGCTTCGGCCAATCGAACATGGAGGGATGTGGCCCCATAGAGGCGCAAGACACGGTAGGCATAGGACCGCGACTGAAGGTAATGGCGCCGCTAGACATGCCTAAGATGGGCCGCGTACGTGGTGAGTGGTACCAAGCGATGCCGCCACTCACGGTGGTATACGGAGGGCTGAGCCCTGCCGACTATTTCGGACGTACGCTACTGGAGAACCTCCCCGAAGAAGTGAACGTGGGTATCATCAACGTAGCGGTGGGCGGATGCAAGATAGAGCTGTTTGACGAGGAGCGGTGTGCCGACTACCTGAGGGAGCAGCCCGATTGGCTCAAGCACCGGGCACAAGACTATGGCGGTAACCCCTATGCACACCTCATCGCCTTGGCACGCGAGGCTCAGCACTACGGCGTCATCAAGGGCATACTCCTCCATCAAGGCGAGTCGAACACTGGCGACCGCGAGTGGCCGCATAAGGTGAAGCGCATCTATGAGCGTATGCTGAAGGACCTGGGCCTCACGGCCACCGAGGTGCCTCTGCTGGTGGGCGAAGTGGTGCATGCCACCGAGGGTGGAGCATGCGCCTCGATGAACGACATCATCGCTACGCTCCCCACGGTGATACCTACGGCACATGTGGTATCGTCTAAGGGGTGTCCCTCGGCTCCCGACAAGCTACACTTCACCTCCGAAGGCTACCGCATGCTGGGACGCCGCTATGCCCGCACGCTGCTCTGCCACGAGTATCGTCGTCACGAGGGCACCTACCGCAACCCTATCCTCTATGCCGATGTGCCCGATATGTCGGTATGCTTCGATGGTAACTACTATTATATGGTGAGCACTACGATGCACCTCATGCCGGGTGCCCCTATCATGCGTTCACCCGACATGAAGCACTGGGAGACCATCAGCTACCTATACCCCCGCATCGATGATGGTGCACGCTATGACCTCACCGATGGCACGGCCTACGGACAGGGGCAGTGGGCCTCATCTATCCGCTACCATGAAGGACGGTTCTACGTGTGGTTCAGTGCCAACGGGCAGCCCTGGCGCGGCTTCGTGTATACAGCCACCGACCCTACGGGGCCGTGGACCTTGCATGCGCGCCCACCCCACCATCACGACGGGTCGCTGCTCTTCGACGATGATGGCCGCGTGTATCTCTTCCATGGCACGGGACGACTCACAGAGTTTGCCCCCGACCTCAGCGGTCCGCTCCCAGGGGGCGTAGATACCCTTATCTTTGAGCGCGATGCCGACGAGCGTGGCTTGCTCGAGGGTAGCTCGGCCTTCAAGCATAAGGGCAAGTACTATCTGATGATGATATCGATGGATTGGGGCATACCGGGCCGTGTCCGCCGCGAGGTGTGCTACAGGGCCGATGCCATCACGGGGCCCTATGAGAAGCGCGTCATCCTGGAGACACCCTTCGAGGAGTATGGGGGCGTGGGACAAGGCTGCATCGTGCAGGGACATGGGGGACGCTGGCATGGCCTCATCTTCCAGGACCGCGATGGCGTGGGCCGCGTGCCCTGCCTCATGCCTTGCGTATGGATGGATGGATGGCCTATGCTGGGCGATGAGCATGGACGCATCCCTAATGACACATCGCAGGACTACACCAGTATGAGCGGCATCTGCGGTAGCGACGACTTTGCCTCGCCCACCCTCTCGCTCTACTGGCAATGGAACCATAACCCCATCGACGAGGCTTGGAGCCTCACCGCACGCCGTGGAGCCCTGCGCCTCACCACGGCACGCCTTTCCGATAACCTCTTCGTGGCACCCAACACACTCACCCAGCGCATCGTGGGCCCCGCCTGCGAAGGCATCGTATGTATAAACCTCAAGCACATGCGCGATGGCGACCGCGCAGGACTGGCAGCCTTCAATGGCGATAGTGGGGTGCTCACCATCGAGAAGGAGAACGGTACGCTCACACTCGTCGTGAGCGAGCAGTGCTCGCGCTTTGGCCAGGGACATACCATCGCCGACGTACATACCGAGGAGCTGGCACGCATCCCCATCAAAGGACGCCGAGTGTACCTACGCATCGGTGCCACCTTTGGCAGGCCGCGAGACATGGCCACCTTTGCCTATAGCACCGACGGCAAGCACTACACCACCGTGGGACGTCCTGTGAGGATGAGCTTCGACTACCGACGTATGTTCATGGGTAGCAAGTTTGCCATCTTCAACTACGCCACCAAGCAGACGGGCGGATACGTTGATGTGCTGGATTTTGACTATACTATCGGTAGGAAATAGTGATGGGACGAAGATTTTTCTGCACTTGTCTTGAAATATTCCATCGAGCTTAGTATTATTTCGCTCGTAGTATTTATCTTTGCAGTATGAAAAATAAGACATCTATTACACGCAACATACTCACTGCAACATTGTGGCTCTCTGTCGGCGCCTCGCTACCTTTCCTATTGAGTAATCAACGACTTAGCGACAAGGAGCTCCCACAGTCTCAGGTGGCCGCTCTCGCCGTAGTACCCGAGGTGCCCGCAGAGGTACACTTTGCCGACGAGACCATCCGCCTCGACCGCGCCGACCTGCGCGAGCGCATGGACCGCGAGATCACTGCCTTTACCTACTCTCACCAGACGACACTACTCATGCTCAAGCGTGCCAACAGATACTTCCCCATCGTAGAGCCTATACTCAAGGAGTGTGGCGTGCCCGACGACCTGAAGTACCTGATGGTCATCGAGAGCAACCTCAGCCCCACAGCCAAGTCGCCCGCAGGAGCTGCAGGCCTATGGCAGTTTATGCAAGCCACAGGACGCGAGTATGGCTTGGAGGTCAACACCAACATCGACGAGCGCTACAACGTAGAGAAGGCCACACGTGCCGCATGCGAGTACCTCAAGAAGGCCTACGCCCTCTACGGCAACTGGATGACCGTAGCGGCCAGCTACAATGGTGGACAGAGCGGCATCTCGCGCCGCCTCGAACAGCAGAGTGCCACCACGGCCATGGACCTATGGCTCGTCGAGGAGACCTCGCGCTACATGTTCCGCATACTCACTGCCAAGCTTGTGCTCGAGAACCCCAAAAGCTACGGATTCGTACTGAAGCGTTCGCAGCTATACCCCTACATCGCCCCCAAGGAGATCGTCACCACCACGGCACAGATCGATGACCTCACGGCATTTGCCCGCAAGCATGGAGTGACCCTCGCCCAGCTCAAGGAGGAGAACCCCTGGCTGCGAGAGTATACGATGAACAACAAGTCGGGCCGCACCTACCACATACGCATCCCCGATGCTGAGGCACTGCACTACGACCCCCAAAAGACTAAACCGCACAACCCCAACTGGGTGATAGACTGATATGAAAATCCTGATTATCGAGGATGACCTCTCCTTCCAAGAGATTCTGCGCCGCTCACTGGAGCAGGAGCGCTACGTCGTAGAGGTGGCGCCCAACTACCGCACGGGGCTCATCAAACTCTCTGACTATACGTACGACTGCATCTTGCTCGACATCAACCTCCCCGACGGCAATGGGCTGGAGCTGCTACGCGAGTTCAAGGAGATGAAGAAGGAGAGCAGCCTCATCATCATCTCGGCACGTGACAGCATCGAGGATAAGGTCGAGGGCCTCGACCTCGGTGCCGACGACTACCTGGCCAAGCCCTTTCACCTGGCCGAACTACTCTCACGCATCAAGAGCGTCATGCGCCGCCGACAGAGCGGTATCGATGAGCATATCACCTACGGTAACGTCAAGCTACACCCCCAGCGCACCGAGGTATGGGTCGATGACACCAAGGTAGAGCTCTCACGCAAGGAGTTTGACATACTACTCTACTTCATGCAGCGTCCCACACGCCTGGTGAGCAAGTCCATGCTCGCCGAGTCTATCTGGGGCGACCACTTCGATGGCGTCGACAACTACGACTTCATATACGCACAGATCAAGAACCTACGCAAGCGCCTCACCTCGTGGGGTGCCAGTATCGAGATCACAGGAGTATATGGCATGGGGTATAAGCTAATTGACAAGTGAGAAGTGAGAATTGACAATTATTCATTCAACATTAAGCACTCACCAGCAAACACCTCCCCATGAAACTCACCACACACGCCATACGTAGCCTCATCGCGCCACTCATCCTTATCTTTGCAATGTGGGGCACAGCATTCTACATATTCCTTAGCGACGAGCTGATTGATGAGATAGACGACCAACTCGAATTGTTTTCCGAGCAGATCATACGTCAGTGGCTTGCGGGTGAGGTATTGCCCGAGTCAAACAATGCCTCTAACAATACCTATTATATACGCCCTGTGAGCGCCGAAGAGGAGGCTGTATCAAAGGGCATAGAGTATGAGTTCAAAAACATCTATATACCCGAACACCTCGAAGAGGAGCCAGCGCGTGTTATGCACACCCTATTTCATCGCGAAGATGGCACCTGCTGGCAGCTTACCGTGATGATCCCCATCTATGAGCGTAATGAGGTCATCAGCACCATCCTCACGTTTACTTCTATTCTCTTGATAGCCATGTTGCTGGTGGTTATGGCCGTATTTGCTTGGGTCTTCAAACGCCACACACGCCCCCTCTACCGTGTGCTACACCATCTCGACAACTACACGATAGGGCACAAGCAACTGATCGAAGAGGATACCACCGTGACCGAGTTTCAGCACCTCTGCACCACTGTCAACGCCTACATCGAGCGTATCGAAGAGGCCTACGAGCATGAGCGCCGCTTCATCGGCGATGCCTCACACGAACTGCAGACCCCTCTCGCCATCTGCCAAAACCGCATAGAGATGATGATGGAGGACGACACGCTTACCGAATCGCAACTCACCGAGCTGGGCAAGATGCAACAGACGATGAGCGAGCTCATACGTCTGAACAAGACCCTGCTCTTCCTCTCCAAGATTGAGAATAGCCAGTTCGTAGAGACCACCGAGGTCAGCATCAATGCCCTCCTCCACCGACAAACCGACATCTTGGCCGAGGTGTATGAGTCTAAAGGCATCAGTCTCAACATCTATGATAAGGCCCCGTGGAGCATCCAGGCCAACGAAGAGCTCATGTCCTCGCTCGTGAGCAACCTCTTGCGCAATGCCTACCTGCATAACCACCCACAAGGCACCATCGATATATACATAAGGGAGGGAGCACTGAGCATAGCCAATACAAGCACAGAGGAAGCTATCGACCCCGACCGACTCTTTGACCGCTTCTACAAAGGCAACCACACCCGCCACCAATCGAGCGGACTGGGACTCTCCATCGTCAAAGCCATCTGCGACGCTAGCTCACTGCGCATCACCTATACCTTTGCTCAGGATAAACATATCTTTACCATTTCTCGTTAAACAGAAAGCTGTTTCCCCGAAAAAAATGGAAGATAAGGTCATTTTTTCTTAAAAAAGACCCATTTTTCAGAATCTTTTCAGAATTGGGGACTACCTTTGCAGCGTAAATAAGAGAAAAACCATAAAGTGAAAACCTAAAAAACTGTTACCATTATGAAAAAGACAATGTTTATCCTCGCATGTGCACTCGCTCTTGCAATTGGTGTCAAGGCCGACGACTATCGCCCTATCACTCGCGAGCAACTCCCCGAGAAAGCACAAACATTTCTCGCCACCTACTTTCCCAATTCCAAAACCTCACTAATACGAAAAGATATTGAAATTACAGAGCTCAGCTACGATCTGATCTTCGTCGATGGTTGCAAAGTGGAGTTCGACCGCAAAGGCAATTGGACCGAGGTTGACTGCATCACCCACCCCGTACCAGTAGGTATCGTGCCCGAGGCTATCAGCAAGACCATCAAGGCCCAGTATCCCGAAGCCACGATCACCAAAATCGAGCGCGAACATCGCCACTACGAGGTGAAGCTCAGCAACCGCGTAGAGCTCACCTTCAACAAGAGTATGCAGCTCATCGATATCGACTAACAGACATATCCTTACAAACCAATCTACAACTAAATTAAAAATCTATACCGAAAAACACATACACCAAACCTTAACTAATAATTGTTTTTTGACCTATCGCTAATCAAAATCTAAATCTTTACAAAATGGTGTAAAAAGAGGCCGGCAACGATGTGATATCACTGCCGGTCTCGTCTATTTTCGAGGGAGCACACATCAATTGTAATCTATACACTGTACTCCTCTAAAATAGGGATATCTACCATAGCCCCCCTCGAAAGATGGGTATTTTGCACCTTTTTGTAAAAAAAACGAGAATAAGCCTTGTAGATTCAAAAAAAAGCGCTACCTTTGCACCGCATTAGGAAAATTGATGCCCAGATGGCGGAATCGGTAGACGCGCTGGTCTCAAACACCAGTGGGGCAACCCATCCCGGTTCGACCCCGGGTCTGGGTACGAAGCAAGGGCGTAAATCGAAGGATTTACGCCCTTGTTCTTTTTTTATACAACAATGAAAAACGACCCAAAAGAATAAGGATATGAAAAAGACATTGCTACTAGCAGCCCTCTCGGCTATGAGCCTTGGCGCAGCTGCACAGAGTATCACTCCACAGATGCTGGAGAAGTTCAAATCAGAGAACACGATGACCGCTACTGACCGCGCTATACACAACGCGATGGCTGCCAACGATGTGCGCACACTTGCGGTGAACCAGGCCAATCAGACAGAGATGGATACCTACTTCACTCACAGCGTACCCTCAAAGGGCATCACCGACCAGCGCTCATCAGGTCGCTGCTGGCTCTTCACCGGTCTGAACGTGATGCGTAGCAAGGTAATCAATGAGCATAACCTTCCCGAACTGACCTTCTCACACGTGTATAACTTCTTCTACGACCAATTGGAGAAGTCAAATCTCTTCCTTCAGGCAGTAATTGACACGGGCGACAAACCCATGGAGGACAAGACCGTGGAGTGGCTCTTCCAGCATCCCTTGAGCGATGGTGGTACCTTCACTGGCGTGGCCGACCTCGTGGCTAAGTATGGTATCGTGCCCGCAGGTGTGATGCCCGAGACCTACGCTAGCAACAACACCTCACGCTTCACCTCACTCATCAAGCGCAAGCTGCGCGAGGATGGTCTCATCCTTCGCGACAAGGTGGCTGCAGGTGCCAAGAAGAAGGAGTTGGAGGCACTCAAGGCCGACATGCTGAGCGAGGTATACCGCATCCTCGTGCTCGGATTTGGCGAGCCTGTGACCACATTCAAGTGGGCCCCCAAGGACGCTAAGGGTAAGTACATGTGGGAGCCTAAAGAGTATACTCCGCAGTCATTCTACGCTGAGTTTGTAGGCGAGGACTATCAAAACGACTACATCATGCTGATGAACGACCCCACACGTGAGTACTGGAAGACCTATGAGATCCAGTATGACCGCCACACCTACGATGGTCACAACTGGCTCTACCTGAACCTCCCCCTCGACGAGATCAAGCAGATGGCTATCGCCTCTATCAAGGACTCTACGATGATGTACTTCTCATGTGACGTCAACAAGGAGATTGATAGCAAGCGTGGCTTGTTGGACCTCGACAACTACGACTATGAGTCGCTCCTGGGCATCAAGTTTGGCATGGACAAGGCACAGCGCATCCGCGTATTTGACAGTGGCTCATCACACGCCATGACCATGATGGCTGTAAACCTCGACGCTGAGGGCAAGCCCACCATGTGGAAGGTAGAGAACAGCTGGGGTACTGCATCGGGCCACAAGGGTCATCTGATCATGACCGACGAGTGGTTCAACGAGTACATGTTCCGCCTCGTAGTGAACAAGAAGTATGCTACCCCCGAGGTGCTGAAGGCTGCTAAGCAGAAGCCAGTATTGCTGCCCTGCTGGGACCCCATGTTCTTGGGCGAGGAGTAATAGGCTGATACCAAGGAGACTAACTTAGTAAATAAGAAATACATATATATATCAAGGAGTATGAACGAACAATTGTTTTCCACCCTTCCGTATAAAGTGGCCGATATGTCATTGGCCGAGTTTGGACACAAGGAGATAGATATGGCCGAGCATGAGATGCCGGGCCTCATGGCGCTGCGCGAGAAGTATGCAGAGAGTCAGCCCCTCAAGGGAGCTCGTGTGATGGGCTCACTGCACATGACCATACAGACCGCCGTGCTCATCAAGACCCTCAAGGCCTTGGGCGCTGAGGTACGCTGGTGCTCATGTAACATCTACTCTACCCAGGACCATGCCGCTGCAGCTATCGCTGACCTCGGCATACCTGTATTTGCATGGAAGGGCGAGAACCTTGCCGACTACTGGTGGTGTACCCTGCAGGCGCTCAACTTTGGCAATGGCATGGGCCCCAACATGATTGTCGACGATGGTGGCGACGCTACCCTGATGATACACCTCGGCGTAGATGCTGAGAAGGATGCTACAGTGCTCGACACCCCTTCGGGTGGTGAGGATGAGGCTGAGCTGAAGGCTATCCTCAAGCGCGTACTCGCTGAGCAACCCGGACTGTGGACCGCTATGGCCAAGGAGGTACGTGGCGTATCAGAGGAGACCACCACAGGCGTACACCGTCTGTATCAGATGAAGGAGGAGGGCAAGCTGCTCTTCCCGGCCTTCAACGTGAACGACTCGGTGACCAAGAGCAAGTTTGACAACCTCTACGGCTGCCGTGAGTCATTGGCCGATGGTATCAAGCGCGCTACCGACGTGATGATTGCCGGTAAGGTGGCTGTGGTATGTGGCTATGGCGATGTAGGTAAGGGTTGTGCACACAGCCTCCGCTCATACGGAGCACGCGTGCTCGTGACCGAGATTGACCCCATCTGCGCACTGCAGGCTGCCATGGAGGGATTCCAGGTGGTGACTATGGAGGAGGCTTGCTCACAGGGCAACATCTTCGTGACTACTACTGGTAACATCGACATCATCCGCATCGACCACATGACCGAGATGCCCGACCAGGCTATCGTATGTAACATCGGTCACTTCGACAATGAGATACAGGTAGAGGCGCTGAAGAACTTCCCCGGCATCCGCCGCGAGAATGTGAAGCCTCAGGTAGACCGCTACTACTTCCCCGACGGACACAGCATCATCCTACTTGCTGATGGCCGCCTCGTGAACCTTGGTTGTGCTACCGGGCACCCCTCATTCGTGATGAGCAACTCGTTCACCAATCAGACCTTGGCACAGATAGAGCTCTTCGGCAAAGATTACCCCATCGACGTATACCGCTTGCCCAAGCACCTCGATGAGGAGGTAGCACGCCTGCACCTCGAGCAGATTGGCGTACACCTCACCACACTCACACAGGCTCAGGCCGACTATATAGGTGTAAAGGTAGAGGGCCCCTATAAGGCTGAACACTACAGATATTAATATCCAATGAAGAGTTAAGAGTGATTAGTTAAAAGTTGGCTACGATGCTCGCTGTTAACTCTTCACTCTTCACTCTTCACTTTTAATTCTTCACTTTTAACTTATAACTCTTCGCTATGCAAAGCGTCTGCGTATACTGTGCATCGAGCACACAGATTGACGAGAAATACTTCCGTGCCGCCGAGGAGCTGGGTACCCTGATTGCTCAGCGTGGCCTGCGCCTCATCACAGGAGCCGGCAAGCTCGGACTGATGAACACGGTGCAAGATGCCGCCCTTACCGCGGGTGGCGAGGCTGTAGGCGTGATACCCACCTTCATGGTACGCGAGGGCTGGCATCATGAGGGGCTTACCCAACTCATTGAGACAGCCTCAATGCACGAGCGTAAGCAGACCATGGCTGACCTCTCTGACGGCGTCATCGCACTGCCCGGTGGCTGTGGCACCATGGAGGAGTTGCTCGAGATCATCACTTGGAAGCAGTTGGGATTATACCTCAATCCCATCATCATTCTCAACATCGACGGATTCTATGACCACCTCCTGGCACAGCTCAGCAAGGCCGTAGAGGACAACTTCATGCGCTCTATCCATGCCGACATATGGAGAGTGGCCACTACACCCGAAGAGGCCATAGAGTTGCTGTTGTCGACCCCTACATGGGACAAGAATGTACGTAAATTTGCCGCCATCTAACACCCACACCAGCAATGCACCAAGACACCTTCACACAATGGACAGAGCGCATACAAGGCATTCCCAGCATGGAGCCCCTGTATGCCAATGACGGCTTTGTCAGTGTGCTGCTCGTCTGCTTTTTTGTGATTGCTGCCATTCTGTCTTCGGGTGAAAATATCATAAGTACTACCATCAAGAACCTCTTCCGACCTCACGAGGAGACCAACGAGGGCGTACGCACCACCAGTGCGCAGTATCAGCGCATAGGTATGTTGGGCATCTCACTATTGTCTACAGCACTCGTCATGACCGTATACCTCATAGGACGAGGACATTTCACCAGCGCAGCGGAGAGTTACTTTCTCCCCCTACTTTTCGGCATATTCATCGGGATATATCTGCTCAAGATAGGCGTCTTCAACGCCATCAACTGGGTGTTCTTTGATCGTTCCCAGATGGTCGCTTGGCGCCAGTCTTATGCCAACTGCATCATGCTCGCGGGCATCCCCATGTTTATGTTGGCAATAGCATCAGTTTTTCTCGAATTATCACAACGTGGGTTGACAATTTTACTACTTTTATGCATTATAACCCTGGAAATATGCTTGTTTTTCAAAGCATTTCACATTTTTTGTGCAAAAAAGTATGGCGTTTTGCTGTTAATTGTCTACCTTTGCACCCTCGAACTAATGCCCCTGCTTCTGGCGGGCAAAGCATTGGTTCTTTATTTATAGGTACAACTGGAAAAATATAATATTTTAACGCTTTGAAAGTAAATAAGATTCTCGTTTCACAGCCTAAACCGGCATCGGACAAATCGCCCTATTTTGACATCGCACGCAAGTTTGGTGTGACTATTGATTTTAAGCAGTTTATCAAGGTAGAAGCTGTAAGCTCTAAGGAGTTCAGACAGCAGAAGGTCACCATCCTCGACCACACAGCTATCGTGTTCACCTCGCGCCACGCAATCGACCACTTCTTCGGACTTTGCACCGAGTTGCGTGTCAACGTACCCGAGACCATGAAGTATTTCTGTGTGTCTGAGGCTATCGCTCTCTACATACAGAAGTATGTGCAGTACCGCAAGCGTAAGGTGTTCTACGGCGAAAGCGGCAAGATCGAGGGCCTCATCCCTGTGATGGTAAAGCATAAGACAGAGAAGTACTTCGTCCCCCTGTCAAATGTACACAACGATGATATCAGCCATTTGCTCGAAGCAAATAACTTGCAGTTCACTGAGGCAGTGATGTACCGCACCGTGAGCCACATCTACGAGCCAAGCGAACTCGAGGGCTACGATATGATGATTTTCTTCAGTCCCGCAGGTATAGTATCACTCAAGGAGAACCTCCCCAACTTCGAGCAGGGCGACATGAAGATTGCCTGCTTTGGTCCCAGCACCGCTGCTGCTATCAAGGAGGCAGGCTTGCGTCTCGACCTCGAGGCACCTACCGTAGAGGCACCCTCTATGACAATGGCACTCGAGCAGTACCTTGCCAAGAACAAGTAATAGAGAGATTTTATAACATCTACCGCGAATATAGCGAGCTGCAATCAGATTAATGCTTGCAGCTCGTTTTTCATTCTCCCCCGATATGCTGAATCCGCAACGAAATACCTTCAAGAAGAGCGAGCGCCTATGTAGCCGCATCCTCATAGATAGCCTCTTCCAGGGCGCCAGTCACTCGGTGTCAGCATACCCCATACGTGCCGTATTCCTCCCCGTAGACACAGAGGTGCAGACAGGAGTATCCGTGCTCATCAGCGTACCCAAGAAGCGATTTCATGATGCTGTAGACCGCAACCGTGTGAAGCGTCAGATACGCGAGGCATACCGCAAAAACAAGCACATCCTCGTAGAGCAAGCCGCCGCCTCTGGCAAAGGACTGCTGGTAGCTTTCGTGTACGTGTCAGACAAGATTGAGGCTACCGACCATATCGAAAAGCGCATGGTGCGCCTTTTAGACAAGATGAAGAGCGAGCTATGAGACGTCTGCTGACCTTCATCCTCCTGCTGCCGATATACTTCTATCGCACCTGCATATCTCCACTCACACCACCCTCGTGCCGGTATACCCCCACCTGCTCACAATATGCCATTGAGGCGATTAAGAAACATGGTCCCTTCAAGGGTCTTTACCTTGCCATCCGCCGCATCCTCCGCTGCCATCCTTGGGGAGGCTCAGGCTATGACCCCGTCCCATGAACATCTACGACATACATACACACCACCATCCAGGCGAGGCAGGCACTGCCATCGTGCAGCTCACTCCTGATGACATATACCTCCGCCCCGAGCATCGCTACTCCGTGGGCCTACACCCTTGGGATATCACCTCTGATTGGCGCGTGCAGATGGCTAAGCTCCATGTGATAGCCCTTCACCCCCAAGTACTGATGATAGGTGAGGCAGGCATCGATAAGGTTCACGGCAGTGCCCCTTTGGAACTGCAAATAGAGGTCATGCGCGAACATATACAGCTCAGCGAACTGGTGCGCAAGCCCCTCATCATACATTGTGTGAAGGGCGTAGATGAGCTCCTGGCCCTCCGCAAAGAGACACATGCCACCCTACCCTGGATACTACACGGATATCGTGGCGGCGTAGAGCAGTGGCGCCAGCTCAGCCGCGCAGGCATCTGGATCAGCATTGGCCTTCACTACAATGAACAGCTGATACACACACTCCCCACCGACCAGCTCCTCATCGAGAGTGACGACACGACAGCAATCGACAGCATATACGAGCAGATAGCTTCAGCCACAAGCATCGAGGTATCTGCACTGCGCCACCACGTCAGTGACAATATACGCCACATCCTCAAACAGAGCTCAGTACCCCCATTTTAAGCAGCTACAGCCATAAAAAGAACACTGCATCCAACTCCTAAGAGCTGAATGCAGCATATATCGTAATAGTACTACAGAGAGCTTATGCAAACTCACTCCAATCCGTGAGGCGCATATCACCCTTGCGCATCAGTGCATCATGCATACCGAATGCTGCGCGCAGATGATGACAAGTATGTCCCTTAGCAGAAAGGTGCAGGTAATCCCACAACATCTGACGATAGTCAGGATGTGCGCAGTTCTCAATGATAGTCTTAGCACGCTCCATGGGGCTCTTACCACGCAGATCGGCAATACCTTGCTCGGTAATCAAAATCTTCACGCTGTGTTCATTGTGGTCTACGTGTGACACCATGGGCACGATGGCACTGATCATGCCATTCTTTGCTGTCGATGGGCATGAGAAGATAGAGATGTAAGCATTACGAGTGAAGTCACCCGAACCACCAATACCATTCATCATCTTGGTACCACACACGTGGGTAGAGTTTACATTACCGTAGATGTCAGCCTCGAGTGCAGTATTCATCGAGATAAGGCCTATGCGGCGTGCCACAGCGGGATGATTTGATATCTCTGAGGGACGCATGACGAGTTTGTCCTTAAAGAAATTGATATCGTCATAAATGCTCTTGAGCCCCTCGTTGCTCACGCTGAGCGAGCAAGTGCTACCAAACTTACAGCGCCCCGAGCGGATGAGGTCGATGACTGAATCCTGAATCACCTCGGTGTACATCTCGAAGGCAGGCACTGTGGGATCGGCACCCAGTGCACCGAGCACAGCATTAGCCACATTGCCCACGCCACTCTGCAGAGGGAGGAAGCAACTGGGAATAACGCCACGCTTGAGGTCACTGATGAGGAACTGCGCCACGTTGTGTCCGATTTGCAAGGTGACAGGGTCAGGATCAGTGAAGGGGCGTGCCTCGTCGGGGAGGTTTACCTCCACGACACCCACAATCTTAGCAGGGTCTACCTGAATGTAAGGCGTACCGATGCGGTCGCTGGGGCGGTATACGGGAACCTCGCGACGCAAAGGCTGGTCAAGGGGCTCATAGATGTCGTGCAATCCCTTGGGAGCAGTACCATAAGCCGTATTGAGCTCAATGATAATCTTGTCAGCCAAGCGTGCCACGGTAGGAGCTATACCCACACCTGCAGTGAGGTATATCTTACCACAAGGTGTCACATCGCAAGCCTCGAGGATAGCCACATCCACCTTACCCATGAATCCATAACGCAATTCCTGCGCCATCTGTGAGAGGTGTATATCGTTATAGGCGATAAGTCCTGCATTCACAGCCTTACGAAAGTCGCCATTAGTAGTATATGGAGCGCGGTAGCGCAATGCGCCTGCACGGGTGAGCGCACCGTCACAAGAGTCGCCGGTAGAGGCACCGGTAAAGAGTCCTATCTGGAAGGGACGGCCTGCGGCATGCTCAGCTTCTGCGAGGCGGGCAATCTCTGCTGTTACAGTCTTGGGGGTTCCGGCCGGGGTAAATCCTCCCAAGCCTACGTTATATCCATGCTTGACATAGCTGGCAGCCTCAGCTGCTGTAATGATGTTAAAACTCATAGTGGTATCGTATTTTATAGTTGTTTATATTCGAATAGGAGTCACATCCACGCAGTCATTCGTACTTGCGATTAAATATCTCCGAATAGATAAAGGCTCGTCGGGCTTCATTACGAGTACTCAACTTGGGCATACTGCTATGCTCTGCCGCAGGCGCCTCGCTCTTGGGAGCTTGCTCCACCACTACAGGCTGAGCGGGCCTCTTTGGCTTAGCCACGGGGCGCGCCTCTTGTACCGACACACCTTCATTGCCACTCTTCTCCTTAGCGACTACCATCCGCTTTATCAGGTCCTCCAGCGACACCTCTTCAGCAGTTCTCACAGGCTCCTCCGCAGGAGCTTCCATCTGAGGTATCACCTGCCCAGGTCGATTGGCATCAAACGACTCGGCCGCACGCTTGACAGATGACTTGATGAATGTAGCCACCACATAGATGATGAAAACAATGACGATAGACGACATACGTGTACGTTACTTTATTGTTATTGGTCGCAAAGATACGGATAAGCGAGCGAATAAAGTCAAGTTTACTTGAATATTTCACTGCGAGCACCAGTATCTTCGCATCCTGTGCAAAGATAGTGACAAACGAGCGAGAAACACGAAGTTTACTTCGATATTTTTCACTGCGAGTGCAGTATATCTTCGCATCCTGTGCAAAGATAACGATTAAAACCAAACATCACTCCTTTTTGCTACTATTTTTTTACAAACAAACATTTCATCGAGCTGTTTGATCACATAATTCCAATCAAGCCACCCTACTCTGCCCATAGCACACCGCATACCCTCGGCAGACACAAACATGTTTTCGTCTTACATAGATGACACACCCTATTTTTGAGACATTCGCAAATATCTGATTTTCTGACAGCTATACGACGGCCTTTTGCTTGTAAGATTTTACAGCATCTTACACACTCGTATATCACTATTATTCAGCCTTTTGCGATTCTTCCTGTAAGACGCTATTTCTTCTCATTTTTTCTTACTATCGCTCCTATCTTATATCTTTAGCGACGAAAATGAAAGAACATGGCTCAAATTACTATGAACTTTGGGCTAAACGAGGCAAGAATAAAATAAATTCACAATATTGTGATATTAACATAAAAACAAAAGGTTATGAGAACAGGTAAAATTTCCAAGAGTATTTGTTGCATCCTTACAGCAACATCCCTATTTGCTTGTACACAAGAGGTCATTGAGACTCTACCTACACAAGCAGAGAGTGAAACACAGAGCACAGAAAAACTGGCTAAATATCGTACCTACGAAGAAGCACTTGCCGTGGCTCAAGATGCCATCGGTATGTTGGGAGAAAGCTGCGTTACCCGTTCGGGCAATCCACGTACTATCGATATCCATAATGTACAGTATATCGTAAATACATCTTCTACTCGATCAGATGGTAAACCAGACACATTGATGTATGTATTCAACTACGATGACAATGCAGGTTTTGCAGTAGTATCAGCCAATCGTGCTACAGAAGAGCTGATTGCCGTTACTGAACAAGGTAATTATATTGCAGGCGAGGAAACTGGCAATGGCGGATTCGATTTATATATGGATATGGCGGAAACTTATATACAAACAGCCGCGGAACCACTGCCACCAGTGGGCGGAGGTGACAATGGCCCCGTAGGTTTTAAACAGGTGAAGTATGAGACCACAATAGACACTACGATTGCAGGTCCTTATCTAAACGTACAATGGGGGCAAAAATACCCATACAACCTCTATTGTCCTCAGACAAATGGAGTTAAAGATGCTGCAGGTTGCGTCGCCACCGCTATAGCACAAATTATGAGTTATTATAAACATCCTTCTTCTATTACAATTAGCTATGAGACACCTTCATATAGTTACCTTTTAGATTGGGATGCCATGTTAATGCATAGGTCAAGCAACGAGTGTAATTGTGACAGCCATGAAATGATTGGAAAATTTATTCGAGAGATAGGTAATCTGGTTTATATGGACTATGGACCGCAAAGTGGTACAGATATTAGTAACGCTGCTAATGCATTTTCTGTTTTAGGTTATAAACACGATGCTTTAACTTCTTATTCCAGTTCTAAGCTCATTAATAGTTTGAGACAGAAAAAGCTTGTATATATGGCTGGAGCGGGAATGGTTGATAATGAGATGGTCGGACATGCATGGGTAGTTGATGGTTACAAAAGCATAACATATCATCATACAGAATATATGAAGGAAGATTATGAGATATTATGGACAATAACCAATCAATCTACAGAAACTTTTACGTATCACCATATAAACTGGGGATGGAATGGGATTAGCAATGGATATTTCAGTAAAGATGTATTCGACACTTCCTCGCCTGTGGAATTAGATGAAGATGTATTTTTTACTGCAAATTTTGATTTCACTAACAGCCTTTATATTTTCCCAAATATTGAAATCCGATGAATATGAAAACAAAAGTTTTTTTCAGCCTTATGGCATTGCTTTGCTTTATCGCATCATGCGACAAGGATAACCGTGAAGAAGAACACATGACAGGTGGTGATGCCATTGTAATCGGGATGGCATCTCATGCCCATAATCTCATGGCAGTAGTCGGAGAGTTTGTAGAAGGAAGTTACTTGCAGGAAATGGAAATCATTCCCAAAGGAACTGTCGTTGCCAGTGATATGGGAATATCTGTAATCACTTACGACACATTGGATTCCGAAAGAGTCGAGAATTATTATAATGACACGAAGCTTGTCCCTGTCGTTGAGTTCATACCCCAAACAACGATGAGGGATCCTATAACCGAGGTTGAAAAAGCTTTAGAGGAATATGAAAATCACATCAACAAGACAAGAACCGTCCTACGGAGAATCCAATATCGCTTGGAAGGCGTCGCTACGCTTAGCGTCACAGCCAACAAAGAATACTATGGCATCGCTGCAGGCGAAGAACTTGGCGGCATCTTCCACATCGTGCGCTATGCTCCGCCCCTAGTGTTCAGCTATGACACCTATGAATTGGATAAACGTGAACAACTATGTGAAGATGATATCGCAGACTGGTTAGCCATGAAGCCCTTAGCACAACCCTGCATGACGCTCATGCTGAAGGAGAATGCTCGCGAGGCGACCGAGGATATAACCTTTACCATCACCATGACGTTGACAACTGGTAAGGTATTGACCGCCACAACGCCTGCGGTAAGTATCGTGAAGTGACAACTTAAAAATGGAGTATCGTAAACAAAAATGAAGCCTCATTTTTGTTTACGATAACTAAGACGAACAATTATTCCAATAACGCATCGAGAAATCGCTGCTCAAACTCGCGTGACTCCTGTACTGTATGATACTCTCTCATGCAGCGTAGGAGTCTGCGGTATACCGTGATGGAGTGTTGTTTCCTTTAAGGAGACTGTAGTAGGTTACTCGGCTGATGTGGGCCTCACGGCAGAAGTCCACGACACGAATGCCCAGCGCCTTGCGCTCGGCAACGATAACCTCACCGATGGGTGATAACGTTTGTTCTCTTTTTGGCATAATGTGTAGTTGTTATGTGAATAAAAAATCGCCC
>JAFZFF010000018.1 GCA_017556045.1 Bacteroidaceae bacterium
ACATCACAAGATAGCTTCTTGTACTACTTGTCTGTATGGAAAAACTTTTCAAAGAACTCTTCTTTTTAACATCTCAAGGGGTGTCCCTCTCGATTGCGGATGCAAAGGTAGATACTTTTTACTTTCTGACCAAACAATATAGGAACTTTTTTGAAGGAAAAATTAAACGTTTTTCGTAAGTGGCTGATTTTCAATAACAGGTGATTTTAACCCATTTTTACAATTATTAAACGTTTGACAAATATATGTTGCAAAACATGAAATTTGGGCGTTTTGGAGAGAAATGGGGAGATGGAGGAGAAAAAGAGGGGGAATGGGGAGAAATCTGAAAAATTACCCCAAAAAATCGAGAAGTATAGAAAGAGAAAGCCGCTTTCCCCTCTATTATATATAATATATAGGAAGAAAACGGCTATATAGAATCATGACAAGCGAAAGAGATTGGTCGCGTTGGTATAAGTTTGCTCTGCTACAGTTTCGGGAGAGCAAGAATATATCTCGGCCAACTTTTCTACGACTCGAACGATGTAGGCGGATTCGTTGCGTTTACCACGGTAAGGCGTGGGAGCAAGATAGGGAGAGTCGGTCTCTACGACGAGGCGTGTGAGGGGAACTCCGCGTAGGGCTTCGGGAAGAGTGGATTTCTTGAACGTGACTACACCATTGACGCCAAGCATAAAGCCAGGGAACTCAAGGAGTGAATGGGCCTCGTCAGCTGTACCTGTAAAACTATGGAAGATACCGCGAATGGGAGTGTCTTTGTAGTGGCAGAAGAGCGTGTACAACTCGGGGAAGGCTTCACGTGAATGAATCACAAGAGGAAGATCATACTCGAGCGCCCAACCTATCTGTTCTTCGAGAACGGCAAGTTGCTCCGACTTATAGGTCTTATCCCAATAAAGATCGAGGCCTACCTCGCCGATAGCGACGAAGGTTTGAGGATTAGATTTGAGCACCTGCTTTAGCTCGCTAAGACCTTGGCGATAATCTGCTGTCACTTCGGTAGGATGAAGTCCAAGCATGGGATTGCAGAAACCAGGGTATTCGGCACATACGCGAAGCATGGGTTCAACAGTGCCAAGGTCAATATTGGGCATAAGGATGCGCTGCACACCTGCTTCACGCGCACGATTCATCACCTCTGCACGATCTTCGTCGAACTCCTCAACAAAGAGATGGCTATGTGTATCTATAATCTTATACATCGCGCTCCATCAATGCTGCCATAAACTCACGGAGCACCTGCTTCTTGTCTTCAGCAACACTGAGTGCCTCAAGCGAAGCCTGTGCACGGCGATAGTACTGCTCTTCGATATTGCGGCTCATCTCGGGGAGACCCAATGCGGTATAGATAGCTGTAACAGCAGCTACCTTCTCTTCGGGGACAATATCTGTAGCAGTAGCCCAATAGTCAAGAGCTGCACGCTGCTCTTGATCAGCAAGACGAAGGGCATTGATATAAAGATAGGTTTTCTTATTACACAAGATATCTCCACCAATTTTCTTTCCAAACACCTTGGAGTCACCATACACATCAAGATAGTCGTCACGAAGCTGGAAGGCAAGACCAATGCTTTCGCCCAAGCGATAGAGATGCTCAGCGTCTTCCTTAGATGCACCACCGAGGATAGCACCAATCTTGAGAGCGCAAGCGAGGAGCACAGAGGTCTTGAGACGAATCATCTCAATATACTCAGCCTCGGTAACATCGGAACGAGTCTCAAAGTCCATATCGTACTGCTGACCTTCGGCAATCTCAATAGAAGTAGTATGGAAGGTTGCCATCACCTCGCGGAAATAGGCATCATCGACGCGAGACATATAAACATCGGCCAATGTGAGCATTACATCACCCGAAAGGATAGCGGTATTGGCATCCCAACGCTTATGTACAGTAGGCTTACCACGACGAACATCAGCATTGTCCATAAGGTCATCATGCAGAAGGGTGAAGTTGTGATAAATCTCGAGCGCCAAAGCTGGATCGAGAATGCGCTCTACATCATCACGAAACATATTATACGCCATAAGCATCATGGCAGGGCGTATGCGCTTACCACCAAGTGAGAGGATATATTGCACAGGACGGTAAAGGTTCATAGGCTCGCGAGCATAGTCGAGCGATTCGATATGAGCATTTACTTTATCGAGAAGTTGAGAGAAAGCGTATGACATGGCTTGATATATTTTAGATATAGATTCCTAATAAAGAAAAAAGAGGCTACATAACGCAGCCTCTTCTTATATGAGATTAGATTAGCTCTGCAATCTGAATGATACGGGCAAGGTGAAACGTACACGTACCTTCTTACCACGCTGCTCACCGGGCTTCCACTTAGGCATGGTAGATACCACGCGGAGAGCTTCCTTGTCGAGGTGAGGATTTACAGACTTGATAACCACGGGGTCTACGATAGAACCGTCAGAGTTAACAACGAACTGTACTACTACACGACCCTGAATACCCTGATCCTGACATACGGGAGGATACTTGATATTCTTCTGGAGATACTTCATCAACTCACCCATACCACCGGGGAACTCGGGCTGATTCTCTACCACCTGGAAGATTTCCTCCTCCTTCTCGGGCTCTTCAACCACGATGGGCACATCGTCCTGAATCTCTACAAACTCAGCCTGGTCCTCAGCTGATACGATAGTAGTTTCCTCGATCTCTGCATCGTCTTCCACGATATTGAGCACCTCTGCTTGAGTTACAGCTTGGGGAGGAGGAGGTACGGTTTTCTTCTCGGGCATGGTGATAGGAATAATTTCCTCTTCCAATACGATATCACCAGCATCGATGAGCACACCTTCAGACTCTTTCTCATACTGAGTCCACTCGAAAGCCACGAAGTGACCCGCCAAGACCAAAACGAAGCCAAGCAAGATCCATGTAAATTTCTTGCTCTCCAAGTTGGCCTTTTCTGATTTTTTAATTTCCATAATTATATTTTTTAGTTATTATACATTCCGATGCGTTTGCAAAAGTAATACTTTTTTCGATAGACAAAACAAAAAAGTTTGTTTTTTTTGTTCGTTAGATAGAATTTAATTTAACTATGACCTATTTTTGCATACAAACCACCTAATGTAAGCAAAAAAGCCGTATATTTGCAATGCTTAGCAAAAACAACATTGAGGCGCATGAAAAGACTCGTTGCATACCTATATATAATATGTTGCACATGTGTGCTGCAGGCTCAAGATGCAGAATCGGCATTCCAGTTTCTGCAACTCCCTGTATCATCGCACGCTGCGGCCTTGGGTGGCGACAACACCTCGATTATCGAAGATGACGTGACACTGGCATTTCACAATCCAGCCCTACTGACCAATGCGCATGGTAGAACTCTGAGCATCAACTACATGAGCTACCTGCAGAGGACCAACATTGCGTCGGCTGCCTATAACATAGAGGTAGGACAACGCTCTGAGCTGGCTTTTGGCGCCCACTACCTCAACTTCGGCACGATGAAGAACACTGATGCCGAGGGAAACATCATCGGCAATTTTTCCGCCAAAGACATGGCGCTAATGACGACGTATAGCTTTGACTTCAGCAGTCGCCTCTCGGGTGGTGTGACGGGCAAGTTTATCTACTCTAACTATGAACAAGTGTACTCACTGGCTCTCGGCGTAGACCTTGGCCTCAACTACTACAATCCCGAGACAATGTTATCAGTATCAGTGGTAGCCCGCAACTTAGGCGGACAGATAAAAACCTATGACGGCATCCACGAACCGATGCCTTTCAACCTCCTTGTAGGCTTCTCTAAGGAGCTGGAGCACGCCCCACTACGCCTCTCGCTCACCCTTACCGACCTGGACAAGTGGAAAGCCGAGGACTTCTACAACACCAGCGACGACTCATGGAAGGCACTACTGGTCAAACACCTCATCATCGGAGCCGACCTCTTCCCCACCCCAAGTACCTACATCTCTGCAGGCTATAACTTCTTATTGCGTAGCGAACTCAAGAACAACGCCCGACGTTCATTAGAGGGATTCTCCATCGGTGGAGGCATCCAGACTCAGCGCATGAAGGTCGGGGTGTCGTACGGAAAATATCACATAGCAGCATCGTCACTGATGATGAACTTTGCGATAGGACTGTGATATTGGTTGAGGATTGAGGGTTGAGAGTTGAGGGTTGAGAGTTGAGGGTTGAGAGTTGAGAGTAAAATAAAAGAAACATAAAAACATAAACAACGTACATAATAATGAAAAAGATTACCATTGCCATCGACGGCCACTCATCGTGCGGAAAGAGCACCATGGCCAAGGATCTCGCTCGCGAAATCGGGTACATATATATAGATAGCGGCGCCATGTATCGCGCAGTCACCTACTACTGCTTGCAACACGACCTCTTCACTGAGGATAACGTAAAGCTCGAGGAGCTGCAGGCTGCTATGCCCGACATCCGTATCAGCTTCAAGCTGAACGAGCAGACTGGCCGCCCCGACACCTACCTCAATGGTGAGTGCATCGAAGGCGAGATACGCGGCATGGCAGTATCGTCACGCGTGAGCCTCATCGCCACCATCGGCTTTGTACGCGAAGCTATGGTAGCCCTACAGCAAGAGATGGGCAAAGAGAAGGGCATCGTAATGGATGGCCGCGACATAGGCACCACAGTATTCCCTGACGCTGAACTTAAAATCTTCGTCACCGCCAGTGCCGAGGTACGCGCCCAGCGCCGCTACGATGAGCTTCGCGCCAAGGGCGACGAGGCTTCGTACGAGAGCATCTTGGAGAATGTCAAGGAACGCGACCGTATCGATAGTGGCCGTGCAGTAAGCCCTCTGCGCAAGGCTGACGACGCCATCGAGCTTGACAACAGCCACATGACCATCCCCGAGCAGAAGGCTTGGCTCATGGAGAAGTTCAATTCATGTACCATTTGACAATTTACAATGTACCATTTCCCATAGCGGTATCCATAATTTGTAAATCATTAGATGATATATTAATTGTAATTTGTAAATTGTCAAATTGTAAATACACAATATGATAAACGTAGAGATTGACGAACATTCAGGCTTTTGCTTTGGAGTGACCACAGCCATACGCAAGGCCGAAGAGGAGCTACAGCGCGGTGCCCCACTCTACTGCTTGGGCGACATCGTACACAATGGCATGGAGTGTGAGCGACTGCGTGAGATGGGCCTCATCGCCATCAACCACGAAGAGTTTGCCGAGCTCCACGACGTACGTGTGCTCCTCCGCGCCCATGGCGAGCCACCTGAAACATATGAGACCGCCCGCATCAACAACATCGAGATCATCGATGCCACCTGCCCCGTGGTGCTCAATATCCAAAAACGCATCAAACAGGAGTATACGACCGCCAAGGCCGAGGCCAAGCAGATCGTCATCTATGGCCAAAAGGGACATGCCGAAGTGCTGGGTCTCGTAGGTCAGACTGATGGCAGCGCCATCGTCATCGAATCTATCAAGGAGATCGACCGCATCGACTTCACGCGCAACATCTACCTATATTCGCAGACCACCAAGTCGCTCGACGAGTTCCGCCTCATCGTAGAGACCATCAAGCAGCGTATCGCCCCCGAGGTAGAGTTTCACTACTACGACACCATCTGTCGTCAGGTATCAAACCGCCTCGACAACATACGACGCTTTGCCGCCTCACACGACCTCATCTTCTTCGTATGCGGCAAGAAGAGCTCTAACGGCAAGGTTCTCTACCAAGAGTGCCTTAAGGCAAACCCCAACTCATACCACATCGAGGGCAGCCACGAGATAGACTTCACGCTCATCAAAGACAGCCAATCGATAGGTATCTGCGGAGCCACCTCTACACCTAAATGGCTGATGGAGGAGTGTAAAAACGAAATCATAAATAAAAAATCATAAATACATTACATTATGGCAAGAAGAATCAATTGTATAGGCATCCTCACCTCGGGCGGCGACGCACCGGGTATGAATGCCGCTATTCGTGCCGTCACTCGTACGGCCATCTTTAATGGACTGAAAGTTAAGGGTATCTACCGTGGATACAAGGGTCTCATCACCAATGAGATCAAAGACTTCAAAACTGAGAACGTGAGTAACATCGTACAGCAAGGTGGTACCATTCTGAAGACCGCTCGCTGCCCCGAGTTTAAGACCGAAGAGGGCCGCGCCGAAGCATGGAAGAACATCTGTGACCACGAGATTGACGCCCTCATCGTCATCGGCGGCGATGGCTCGCTCAGTGGTGCACGCCTCTTGGCACAAGAGTTTGACATGCCCTGTATCGGTATCCCCGCCACCATCGACAACGACCTCTATGGCACCGATACCACCCTTGGCTATGACACCGCACTGAACACCATCGTGGAGACTGTCGACAAGATCCGCGACACCGCTAACTCACACGAGCGCATCTTCTTCGTCGAGGTTATGGGTCGCGACGCAGGCTTCCTCGCCCTCAATAGCGCTATCGCTTCGGGTGCCGAGGCTGCTATCATCCCCGAGCACCTCACCCAGGAGGACCAGTTGGCCGTGTTCATCCAAAATGGTATGCGTAAGTCTAAGAACAGTAGTATCGTACTCGTATCTGAGAACCCCGAGTTGGGTGGTGCCATGCACTATGCAGAGCGCGTGCGCAACGAGTTCCCCCAGTTCGACGTACGCGTCTCTATCCTCGGCCACATGCAACGTGGAGGTCGCCCCACTGCTCACGACCGCATCATCGCAGGTCGCATGGGTGCAGCCAGTATCGAGGCCCTGCTCGATGGCCAGCGCAATGTAATGATTGGTATCCGCAACGACGAGATCGTATACGTACCCTTCAACACCGCCATCAAGAAAGACAAGCCCATCGACAATCATCTGATGAACGTACTCCACATGCTGTCAATCTAAGACGAGATAACGAAGCGCGAGGCGGACGGCCTCGCGCTTTTTTTTGCATAATCCTACAAGTAAAGACTGCCAAGAGAGAGTATATTATTTTACTAGCGACAAGGTTTGTGCAAATGCCGACACGGAATGAAAGCGTCGATTAACTTGCAGTTTTCCTCCTTCTACCTCGGCATAGACTAAGCAAGCTTATCCCTACTTCGGGCTTTGGCGTCGGTTGCGACGGCTGAAGCTACAGTTTCACTATATCTATCATTGGGGGCGTATCTCTACAGCATTTCCCCAGTTGTAACGATAGCCCTTGGGGAGTTCTGCAAACTTAGTCGGGTCTTCGGGAATAGAGAAGGCCACAATAAAACTCCTCTGAGACCTTACAGCGCGTCCATACTTGCGAGCAGGCAGCCATCCCTCGAGTGTAAGGAAAGCCCTCTTTGCAACCTCATCAAGTTCTGCATATCCCGAACTCGTAGCTACCCATGCCTCACGTACGGTGCCATCCTTCTCTACAACATAGCATATCTTCACCAACCCCTCGTGGCCAGCCTCCTTGCTTGACGCAGGATAGGTGATATTCTCTTTCAGATAGTTCGGCAATACGAACTCATTCTTGCCATATTTCGCCGATGTGAGTTGACTCTCGTAATCGTAACCACTGTATATGCTATCTCCATACTCTTCGGTAATCTCGGACAATACAACCTTCTTCACCAAGCGTCCCTTCTTGAAGGTCAACTTGTAAATGGACTCATCCCACCATTCGCGATACTCGGGATAATCCCATTCGCGATACCCCCAACTATGCTCAGGATATGGTGCAGTATTGGCTCGCTTCACCAAGAAGGTACCGTTGAAGTTTTTCATAAACATTGTCGTATCTTTGTCAAACTCACATCCCGTAGCGCGCTCCATGCGAGCGTATAGCGTATCAGCCGAGAAGGGGATAGAACCTTTATTGGGTATTTTCTTTTTACTCGATGCCGAAGCCCCCTCCATTGTTCTGAGACTGAAGGGCTTCTTAGCTACAACTTCCCCCTCATTTACCTTCATCCTGTCAAGTATCGCATCCATATGACGCAACTCTTTCATGTAAAGTCGCTTGCCCTTGAGCATCCATTCACATTCGAATGTTCCATATATTCCTAACGTGCAATCCCCCCAATCAAAATACCGCTGTCCTCCCGAAGTAAAAAACAGCATATCCCCATAGATACCAGGATTCACATTTTCGTATGACTCAATCACTGAAGGAGTCATCAGATACCTCTCACCCTTGATATAGATCACATCACCCCAGGTGACCATCGCGTTAACCTCCTTGTATTTATCTTTCCAAGTAATGCTCTCCTGGGCTGTTGCAACTGTAGTCAGTAACGCAAGTAGAATAAATGCTTTTAGTTTCATATTATCAGAATTTATGTTTAGGATTAATCATGTGATGGACGCTAAAGAAAGTCATCGCTGTAGGTCCTCATCTTGCGAGGCTCCTGCCATATCGTCACATGGTATTTACAGCCAAAGCCAGACTTATCTACGACGGTTACGAGCACTTCGTTTTTCTGTAATCGGAAGTCTATTATAAGTTCGGCTCCCAAACCAAACTTTTTACCTTTATTATCTCTTGCAGGTTTCCAGCGTGGCATGTTGTTGACAATACGCAGTGCCTCTGCATCGAGCAAATCCCTTACCTCCTTATTTTCGATAGATGCAGACTTTACAATCTTTGCGTCAGCAATGCTACCATTCTTTTTTACTATAAACTGTACGGTAACGCGCCCCTGCTGACCTTTATTAAGGGCATCGATTGGGTATACAGCGGTCTTCTCAATGTATTTGGTAAGTTTCTCCGTCCCTCCCGGAAATCTTTGGTTTTGGATATCATGAAGGAATAGGCCTGATGCATTCATGACCATACTTACCATTAAGCCAAACAAGGCAAGACAAAATGTGCGTTTCATAGATTCAGTATTATCTTATTTCCGATTAAAAAGGGGTACCATCTTCCTTTCTTACTTCGCAAACACCCATTCGAATATATCCTTCGGGAGCTTGTCTTTGAGGCGGCTCTTGCGGGCATGCACAGCCTCGTACGAGCAGCCGAGACATACAGCTACTATGGGAAGCGGGCAGCCAATCAAGGCAAGCAGACAGCAGCGTACATCATCTTTCGTCAGACGGCCTTCGCTACGCAGATTCACATTCACTTGGATGAAGCACTCATCCAATGCCTGTGATAATGCCTGCCTCTCTGATAAGGTCATCGGCATAGGCTGCAGGCTTGCAGAAAGCGCCTCAAGCATCGAAGCCCACCTCCCCACTTCGAATCGTCGGTAGCAGAGAGTAAAGCTCTCTTTATAGAGCGCCAACACCTCCTCGCGATTCAGTTCAACCTTCTCTACCGCTTCCTCGCACTGTTCTTGCGCATTGATGAGCTGCAACTGGTTTTTCTGCAACTCCTCTTGCAGATGCAAGTAATATTTCTTGCGACGATTATCGCGAGCTACAAAGAGAAGAGCGATGAGAAGCAGTATCAGCACTGCGATAGCAACTCCCCTTGTCACCATCTTCTTCACCACATCCAAGGGAATAGGCTCTATCATATTCTCCTTAGACACCAACTCACCATTCTCGAATGTCAGTCGGAATATCGGCTCCTTATACCACCTCACATACTCAGGAAAATCAGTGACCTCCTTACCAGCCACCCTCTTCGGACGAGGAGCTGTATTGGCTCTCTTAGCATAGAGCACACCTGTAAAAGCTGTAAGGGGAAGCTCTACATCTAAATCAATTGGACGTCTGTTTAAGTCATCAGTGAGTACTGTTGTTTTAGTGAATTTACAGCCCGTATGACGCTCTATCCTAGCATAGATAGTATCTGCAGAATATACAACCCAACCATATATTCGAGCATTTCTCTCTGCATCCTTGACATCAAGATTGGGAAGATAAGGCGTCGAATGAGATATATGGGTCATACACAGCTTGCCATCAATAAGACCAAAGTCATAGTTTATCGTACTATTGGAGTCTGAATAGTCACCCCAGACATACGCAAAGCTCAGTCCTTCAGAATGAGAAATCATATCCTGAAAATGCATTGAAGACACTCTTAATGGTTCACTTGATATCAAATACTTCTCACCATCTATATAGAGGTCACCCCCACCCCTTTGTGTCATGTCCTTTACTAACTGCTTTTTGTCTGACGGTGAGATTCGGGTCTCACGGCTTATGCGCTCATAAAACTCCACATAAGTCTCTTGTGCCATCGCCATGCCCGCCATCAGCAGAGCCACTATGCATAGATAAATTCTTCTCATTGGTATTCTCTCTTTTTTAGTGTTTCACTACTTTGGGCACAAAAGTAGAGAGAATCAATCATATCACCAAGAAAAATGATTTACAAAAAATTTACAATTTATGTACCGCCTTAAGGCTATATGGATAATCGTACACACCTTCAACTTTAAACATCTACCAATCATCATATTAGCAAAAATCAGAAAGAATAGCTGATAGAATAGAGAAAATCGCTTATACAGGACTATTCGTGGAAGTATTGACGTACTTACAAGTGTAAGAGACCTATATTTAGGGTGACAAAAGTTTATTTTTGGGGTGGCATGGCAGCGAAGCGTGTTCAACGCGCTTCGCTGCCAACGATAACGATGACGAAAACGATAACCTTCATGTACTTCTCTTTCCAGGTGATACTCTCCTGGGCTGTTGTAACTGTGGTCAATAATGCAAGTAGAACAAATGCTTTCAGTTTCATAGTTTCTAACTTTTATTATTAATAATCGCCTCAAAGAGATAGTTTATTATTCAAATCACCAAAGGAATTTATAAATCACTATACATCAATAAAGAAACCCTTACTTTATCTTAGGTGTAATCACGATTTCCTCCAGATTGTAGGCAAGGTTGCTTACCTTATCTGATTGGGGTAACTGCAGGGTGTATAGCGCAGCCTCCATGCGGCGCATGAGGTCGCGCTTGAGCGACTCGGGAGCATAGATGAAGGCCTCGGCAACGATGACGCGGCCATTGACTTCGTCCACACGTGAGTGAGAGACGAAGGGACCTCCCATGCGGTCGCCCTGTACGCGCCACAGGCCACGAGCCACCTGAGCATACTTGCCCTGTACGGTAGCATCCTTTACATATACGTAGTCGCGCTGGGTGGTCATATAGCTACCTTCACGGCCTCCGGGGATGTTGACCTTCATCACTGAGTCGCGCTTGTGGAGAAAGTACTCCAGCGTAAAGGTATTCTTGTCGGTATAGGGGTACGAGTAGAGCACGATGCTCATATCCTTCTTGCCCGTATTGGTCGATGCCCAGAGGAAGTCCTTGCCTTGCTTAAACTTATTGACGGTCCAAGGCACCCATATATCGACGCCCAGTATCTCTTTAGCCAGGCGAGATGCCTCGAGGTTGTGCTCTTCGCGTAGGTTGTCAATCTCGCGGTTCATCTCGGCCTTGGTGAAGAAGTCAAGGATTGACTGGGCATTATCCTTGACATACTCGGCAAGGCTGGCCTCATCGGGAGCCTGCAGAGTCATCACCATCTGGGGGTATGAGTATACGTTGCGTGCAAACTTAAACTTGGGTTGGGTATAGATGTTTTGTATGTCTACCAGGATGACGTTGCGCATGATGCGAAACATGTTGCTGTCAAAAGCGCTGGGGTTGACACGCGTGATGCGGAACGAACGCTCCGACTGGGGCAAGCCAGGCACGTCGGTATCGAGCACACCGTATACGGCGCGCCCCAAGGGACGCTGCCACTGATCGTCGCCCATCACCACGAGCATCTCGTAGGGCAGACCGCTGGCATTGGGCATCATCAGCTTCTTCTTACTGGTGCTCTTGGTGGGCTTCTTCACGCTCTTCTGAGCCTGCTCGTTCTTGGCTGCAGGCTGCGCTGCTGTATCTTTCTTACCTTCGCCACCAGCGCAGCTGGCTACGCTAAGTGCCATGAGGCACGCTGTGGCATAAACAAAAAATCTCTTCATCGTCATATCTATTTTAATTTTATCTCTTCATAAATACCCACTCAAATATATCCTTGGGGAGTTTGTCCTTGAGGCGGCTTTTGCGCGTCTGCACTGCATCGTGCGAACTGCCGAGACATACCGCAACGACCTGTAGCGGACATCCGAGCATCGAGAGCAGGCAGCAGCGCACATCATCATTCGTCAGTCGGCATTCGCTACGCAGATTCACGTTCACCTGGATGAAGCACTCGTCCAATGCCTTCGACAACGTCTGTCGCTCCTCGGGGCCCAACGTCAACGTCTCTGCATGGATAGAGGCATTCATCTTCTCCAGTCGCTGCATCCATCCGCTGGCAAGGAACTGCTCGCGGCAAATGATGAAATTGTCACGATAGAGTGCCATCACCTCTTCGCGTGTCAAGGAGCGCTTCTCAGGTTCCTCGTCAGACTGCTCGTTGGCTATGATGAGCTGCGTCTGATTCTTCTGCAGCGCTTTATACATATTCAGATACTTGCGCTTGCGGCGATAGTCTATCAGCACGAAGATGACGGTCACCAGCAGCACCACGATGATGGCCAACCCTGCCGTACGCCGTACAAAGGCACGATGCTCCTCGGCCGTGATGGGCTCGTTCATCACCTCCATTGACACCATGTGCCCCTCATCAAAGATGATGCGATAAACAGGCTCATCTACCCAACGAAGATACACACGCATGTCCTCAGGCTTCTGGTTGGCCACTGTCCACACCTCGGGACGTGGAGCGAGGTTACGCTTCTTGGCAAACACCGTACCCGAAACAATGGGCAGACACATGCGCCCATTCTCAAAGCGGCAGTCGGTAAACTCCTCCATACGGTGGTTGATAGAGTCCTGATTGACGGGCTCCACATATATTTCCACGAACTCCTTCTCCTTCTTAGAGTATACATACTCCTTCCCGTGAAACTGCAGAGACTTTATATCCATCAAGAAGAGGCTATCGTCGCTCACCTCCAGTCTGCATTTCCACATTCGTTTGCATTGAATGGCTCTATCACCCCAGAAAGCAGCGAAGCTAAGTCCTCCATTCATGGTCATGATCAGCCCCTCATACATATCATGGTAGCGCTGCTTGCCACGGATAAGCTCAAGCGGCGAGTAGGCCGTCAGGTACTCCACACCATCGATGACCAGTATGTCATTATTGCTTGCCATATCATCCAGTAGCGTCTCCTTATCCATAGCCGTGAGCCACTCCTCATGCGCCAAGCGAGGATAGAAACTATCTCCATCCAGCCAAGCAAATGCCGAGGCCGATACCAGCACCACACATACTACTGCCCAATATCTCAAATTTCGAATCATCGTCCTATATTTTGTTTTTGTCATTGCAAAGATACATTTTATCAATTAAAACACGCAAAAAAGCGACTTACAAAAAACTTACAATTTATAATTCACTGAATGTCAATAGCAAAACAATATAAAAAAGATGGATACCTACCGCAGCAAGCATCCATCATGCCAAGCTTTCTGAAGCGATGAGAGGCGATGACAACTGTCATCTACACATCGGAATAACTATAAAACCTCTCACGCGACACACGCCGCAGCCTCAGCCATGGCCGCCGACAAGGGGTTGCCCGCGGCAAGAGACGATATACACACTTTGTACGTACATAATATTATCAGCGTTTATGTTAATAATTATTGATCCAAGCTATTTCTTGCCCACCGATACTGTATCCACCTTCACCGTATCCTTAGGCAAGCGGAAGGTAATAGGCAAAATGAATCGTGCGCGTACGGGCTTTCCATATTGCCGACCAGGCACCCACTTGGGCATAGAAGATACCACGCGCAACGCCTCCTTGTCAAGGTGAGGATTTACAGACTTTACCACTTCGATATTACTGATGGTACTGTCCGTGTTTACCACAAACTGTAAGAAGACACGTCCCTGCACTCCCTGCTCCTTGCATATCTGCGGGTAACGGAGATTCTTTTGAAGATACTTCATCAGTTCTGCCATACCACCGGGAAACTCAGGCAGCAGCTCTACCACTTGGAAGATTCCATTATTACCTGAATCCTCCTTTTGCACATGGTATATCACCACCCTATCACCATAGTCGTGCTCTACAGATTCAGATGAAATCACTACTACAGGATTGTCCTTGCTCTGAGCATTCACCACCACACTTGCCATTAGGCTAAGAGCGAAAAATAAAGCTGTACGTTTCATAGGTCAAAAGTTGTTTGCGTTAATACTCGTTTTGTCGATGCAAAGGAAGAGATAGATGCCCAAATCGCCAAACAAACCCGCTTACAATAAACTTACAAAATCCTTACACCCCTGTAAGTTCCCCTACACTCTTGCCAACAGCCCTATATAAACGATTCTCCCCATCCTATCTGCCATCAGCTGCCAAGCGGAGTTAAAGCAATGATACGCAATATTTTAATGGCGACACTTTGTACGATTATCCATATGTATCCATTATCATATACCTATATTTAGGGTGGAAAAAGTTCATTTTTGGGGTGGCATGGCAGCGAAGCGTGTTCAACACGCTTCGCTGCCAACGATAACGATGACGAAAACGATAACTTTCATATGGAAGTTAATTATCAATTCTCAATTATCCATTATCAAAGTTCGTTCCAACGAGCGAAATGAAAGTTTACTTGTAATTTCTCAGCGAGTGCAGCCGAACTAAAAACGAAGTTTAATTTGCTGCTCCGC
>JAFZFF010000019.1 GCA_017556045.1 Bacteroidaceae bacterium
GATTTTGTACCACCATTGAGTGAAAACGGCAAGCCGAGGAGCAGACAGTAATGATTCTTCTCACGTCGAAAAAGATAACTGCACTATCTTCAACAGCAACAACGTCATTCAGCAAAGCACCGCTTTCGGGGGCAATGTAGGCTTCTCCGAACATCTCGCCCACGGCAATACGATTCACGATGGCACGATTGCCCCAATAATCATCTCGCTGAATATGAAGCTCACCCGAGACAAGCACCGTGATGTGATTCAGATGCTCACCCTCACGAAGCACGTACTCGCCTTTTTTATACGTGTGCAATCTTGCATCAAGGCAAGACAGCATCGCATCAATTTCATTATCGGCAACGCCGGCAAAAAGCTTTGTTCTTTTGAGAATTGGAATAAATTTCTTCATAAAAATCTCTTTTCTGTTGTAAATACAACCGACTTATTGCTTTTATTGTACTATAATATCGGTGTAAAGTCAAGAGGATTGAAAGGAGATTTACAAAATGATTCGCAAAATTATTAAAATCGACGAAGAAAAATGCAACGGTTGCGGTGCTTGTGCCGCGGCTTGCCACGAGGGCGCAATTGAAATGGTGAACGGTAAGGCTCATCTGACTCGTGAGGATTACTGTGACGGGCTTGGCGATTGCCTACCCGCTTGTCCTACGGGAGCTATCACCTTTGAAGAGCGTGAAGCCCCTGCCTACGACGAGGCTGCGGTTCTCGCATCCAAAGCCAAGAAGGAGAACACGCTCCCTTGCGGTTGTCCGGGAACACAATCAAAAGCTATTAAGCGTGATGACTGCTCGTGCAGTACCAATGCAAGCGTACCTGCTGTCAGTCAGCTTTCGCAATGGCCTGTTCAGATCAAGCTCGTACCCGTAAACGCTCCCTATTTTGACGGAGCGAACCTGCTCGTTGCGGCAGATTGTACCGCCTATGCCTACGGCAACTTCCATAACGAGTTTATTCGTAACCGAATCACGCTCATCGGTTGCCCCAAGCTCGACAGCGTGGACTACGCCGACAAGCTCACGGCGATTCTCGCCAACAACGATATTAAAAGTGTTACCGTGGTGCGTATGGAGGTGCCTTGCTGCGGCGGTATTGAACATGCCGTCAAGAAGGCATTACAGACAAGTGGAAAATTCATTCCTTGGAGAGTCGTTACCATCTCCACGGACGGAAAAATATTAGATTAACGGGGGTTTATTATTATGAGTAATCAAATGTTCTGTTTTCAGTGCGAACAAACGGCAGGTTGCAAGGCTTGCACGGGTGCTTCGGGTGTGTGCGGAAAGAAGGCTGACACAGCCGAACTTCAAGATCAGCTGACGGGTGCGCTCATCGGTCTTGCCAGAGCCACCGAGGGCAACGAGGAGCTTGTCACCTCAGAAACACACAAGCTTGTATTGGAAGCTCTATTTACCACGATCACCAATGTCAACTTTAACAATGACACCATCACAGCGTTGATCAAGAGAGTCGAAGCAGAAAAAGAACGCCTTGTGCCGAGGTGCTTCTCCTGTTCTTCTGCTTGTGGCAGAAACGATAACTACGATATGAAGAAGCTGTGGGAGGCAGACGAGGATATCCGTTCTCTTAAATCCTTGATTCTGTTTGGCATTCGTGGTGTAGCGGCTTACGCATACCACGCCGCCGTTCTCGGCTATAGCGATGAAAGCATCAATAATTTCTTCTTCAAAGCTCTCTTTGCCATTGGTATGGATGATTGGGGAATGGATGAGCTTCTTCCGATTGTGCTTGAAGTAGGAGAGGTCAACCTCAAATGTATGGCTTTGCTCGACAAGGCGAACACCGAAACCTACGGCAATCCTGTTCCGACCGAGGTGAGTCTCACCGTTGAAAAGGGGCCATTCATCGTTATATCGGGACACGACCTGTATGACCTCAAGCAGCTTCTTGAACAGACCGAAGGTAAAGGTATCAATATCTATACTCACGGAGAGATGCTGCCTGCTCACGCATATCCTGAGCTAAAGAAATATACGCATCTGAAGGGCAATTTCGGTACGGCTTGGCAGAATCAGCAAAAGGAATTTGCAAATATCCCTGCGCCAATCCTCTTTACCACAAACTGCCTGATGCCACCCAAGGCGAGCTATGCCGACAGAGTATTTACTACAGAAGTAGTATCCTATCCCGAAATCGTCCATATTGACGAAGATAAGGATTTCACGCCTGTTATCGAAAAGGCTCTCGCTCTCGGTGGTTATCCCACGGATATGCGCTTCACGGGTATCAATGGCGGAGAGAAGGTGATGACGGGATTTGCTCACAACGCCGTGCTTTCGGTTGCCGATACAGTCATTGAAGCCGTCAAGTCGGGAGCGATCAAGCACTTCTTCCTTGTCGGCGGTTGTGACGGAGCAAAGCCGGGGCGTAATTATTATACAGAGTTCGTAAAGCAAACACCGCCGGACAGCATCGTTCTAACGCTTGCTTGCGGTAAATATCGCTTTAATGACCTCGATCTCGGAACGATTGGAGGACTTCCTCGCTTGATGGATATGGGACAGTGCAACGATGCCTACAGCGCCATCAAGGTCGCCGTGGCTCTTGCCGAAGCTTTTGGCTGCGGAGTCAATGACTTGCCGCTTTCCATGGTTCTTTCGTGGTACGAGCAGAAGGCGGTATGTATTCTTCTGACTCTCCTGCACCTCGGTATCAAGAATATTCTTCTTGGGCCTTCGCTCCCTGCATTTGTATCTCCTAACGTGCTGAACTTCCTTGTTGAGAA
>JAFZFF010000020.1 GCA_017556045.1 Bacteroidaceae bacterium
CCCGATGCGCAGGCTGTGCTCGCCGTCATCAAGCCCTACATCACCAAGGCGCTGCTCGCTGGCCGTGCCGTAGTGCTCGAGGACCTCGGCCGATTCCAGATCTCGCTGCAGAGCAAGTGCTTCTCACAGGATGCCATGGCAGCCAGTGACTTCTCACCCTCGGCACAGATCAAGGGCCACCGCATCATCTTCCGTCCCGAAGTGGCACTGAAGAAGGAGATCGCCTCAAAGCTCTCACTCGTGAGACAGGCGGAGCCGAAGAAGTAGTTTCTGTGCCGCTCGATGCGGCATAGAAGCTAACGATGACGAAAACCAATTACCCCCACCCGCTCCATTCCGCTAACGCTTCACTCTGCTCGTCCCCCTTAAAGAGGGACAATGCTCTCAGAAAGTTTAATCGCGCGTAAGGACAAACCAAAAAGCATTGTCGCCCTTTAAGGGGGACGAGTGGAACGAAACAAAGTGTAGTGGAACGGAGGGGGTAACTATTAAATACTCTAAACACTACACACTAAACAAATTCAACATGAACACAAAAACAACCACCACCAACTGGGGAAAGATCCTCAAAGTTCTCATCGCTGTACTCACCGCACTCGCAGGCTCGCTGGGAGTCGTTAGCTGTATGTAGCCATGAGTACCTTCCTCCGTGCGCTGCTGCTCATCGGCGGCGCACTTGCCTTAATTGGCTGAAGACCCCCTCTAACTCCCCCTCTATGGGGAGGACTCAATCATCGTTGCAAATAAAACATAAACATTATGAAAACATCAGACACATCAGCGAGACCTGTAAAAGCATCTGAAGATGCACTCCTTTGGGGAGATAAACCTCCCGTCGTCGCAACCGATGCTCTCTCGCATCGGCCCATAGAGGGGAGGACGGGAGGGGTCTCATACTTTACAATTCAAGAAATGATTTCCAGCGCCACAGCGCAACGCGAGGGCATCGACAATCGCCCACCAACGAGTGCATACCATCTGCTGCACGTGTTAGTAGACCAACTCCTCGACCCCATACGCAAGGCGTGGGGATCACCTATCGTGATCAGCAGTGGCTATAGATGTAAGGAGCTGAACGCGCTCGTGGGTGGCGCAAAGAACAGTCACCACCTGCTGGGATGTGCTGCAGACCTCATCGCTGGCTCTAAGGCTGACCATCGTCGTTTGTTCAAGTTGATACGGCAGATGCAGCAGGAGGGAAAGATACGCTTTACTCAGTTGATATGGGAAGGCGATGGCCGCTGGATACATATCTCGTATGTGCCCTCTGACCTCAGGTGCCAGGTGATAGAATAGAATCAGCCCCTACCTTTACCAAATGGTGTAAGGCAGGGGCTAGTCTTATCGTTGTCGGAATCTGTATCCGCTTATTTCTTTGCCCAAGTATTGCACAACACGATGAGGAGCACGACGAGCAGCGTCATCGTAATAACAAAGACACCGACACCTATAGTGTTAATAAAGGCAGTGAGACCTGCCATCAGCAAACAGAAGATGCCCATGACAAGGCGCAGACGTTTGATGTAATATTGCTCTTTCTCCTCTTCGCTGGCCGTATTGTAACCTGATATTAGGTTATCGCCCTTGCCGATGAAGAGCACGATGGCTAGAATCAGAGAGGCTATGGCATACCCCATCATGCCGCCCAAGAATACATTCAACAAGCTGGCAGCGATGATACCTAGCAATACATAGATAAAGGTCTTAGTCGTCTTTTCCATAAGTGTGTAGATTAATCATTACGTATCAAAGGTACAGATAAATCTGCAGATTTGCAAATCTCGCATGAAAAATTATACATAATTTCAGCGCATTGCGCTACTTCCGTTTACTGCGTGCCCGCTTGTTGCTGGCGGTGAGCTCCTCGATGAGCTGATTGACCACGGGCTTGGGGCAGTACTGGCGGTCGAAGAGCAGGGGGTAGTCGGTGCGGCCACGGATGGGGAAGCCATTGCGCCATGAGTTGCCATCACAGACTCCCCAGAGGGTGACGCGGGTGATGTCGTCGGCATGGGCGATGAAGAGCTGCATGTACTGCATCATGCGCTCGTTCCACTGCGCTGACACGGCTTCGGGGAGTCCCTGGGTATAGGGGTTCATGCGCTGCTCATAGCTGATAGTGTCGCTGATGTTGGCAGAGCGGTGCCATGGGGAGGGAAGGGCGCTCATGTCAAACTCGGTAATCATCACCTTGACGCCTGCCTCGGCATAGGCATTGATGCTGGCCTCAAACTCCTCGATGCTGGGACCGAACATATCGATGTGGCCCTGCATGCCTACGGCATCGATGCGCAGGCCGCGTGCCTTGAGCTCACGCACGAGGCGGCATACGGCTTCGCGCTTGCCAGGGAAGTACATGTTATAGTCATTATAGTAGAGCTCTACCTCGGGGTCTGCCTCGTGGGCATACTGGAAGGCCAGGGGGATAAACTCCTCACCGAGTATCTCATAGAACTTGCTCTTGCGGTATGAGCCGTCCTCCATGATAGCCTCGTTCACGACGTCCCAGCCCTTGATGCGACCCTTGTAGCGACCGACCACGGTAGTGATGTGTGACCTCATGCGCTGGCGCAACACTTCGGGACTGACATCGCGGCCGGCCTCATCGACAAAGAACCAGTCGGGGAGCTGTGAGTGCCATATCAGGCAGTGGCCCGTGACGAACATGTCGTGCTCCTCACCGAAGCGGACGAAGGCGTCGGCATCGCGGAAGCGAAATTCTCCCTCGCGAGGCTGCAGGTACATGCTCTTCATGCAGTTTTCGGGTACGATGGCATTGAAGTGACGGGTGATGACATCGTGGGCCAGACTATCGCGCCCTGTCAGCTGCCAGGGGCTTAGGGCTGTACCGATGTAAAACTTGTCAGCCAGGGCCGACTTGAGGGTAGGTTCATAATGCTTCTGCGAGGCACATGAGCTTAAGAGTAGAATTAAGATAGGGAGTATGCGTTTCATAGCTATGGATATATATTACGGATTTGATTCTAGTGACGAAGGTACGAAAAAGTGACTGAAATGCCAAACAACTTTTTTAACATATACATTTTGATTCACAAATAATGTTAATCTCTCGGCAGATTCGAACAAAAGTGTTAATTTTGCGCACTTATTGGCTCATAACCATCAGAGTAGACACATATAAACTCAAAAACAAGATAATATGAAACTCAGAAAACAACTCATGGCCCTCGTGCTCATGCTCGCAGGCGCCTCAGCGGCTTTCGCTCAGCAGATGCCGCCCATCCCCGTGGACGCCAACGTCCGTGTGGGCAAACTGGAGAACGGACTGACCTACTACATCCGTCACAACAACTATCCCGAGGGACAGGCCAACTTCTACATCGCACAGAAGGTGGGTTCGGTGCTCGAGGAGGACAACCAAAGAGGTTTGGCTCACTTCCTGGAGCACATGTGCTTTAACGGTACAGAGAAGTTCCCCGGCAATGGTGTAGTAAAGTACCTGGAGAGCATCGGCGTGAAGTTCGGTGCTGACCTCAATGCATACACCTCTATCGACGAGACTGTATACAACATCGACAACGTGCCCATGAGCATGGCGGGTGCCGTAGACTCATGTCTGTGGATCCTCCACGACTGGGCAGGTGGCCTGCTCCTCGAGGATGAGGACATCGACAAGGAGCGCGGCGTGATACACGAAGAGTGGCGCCAGCGCAACACCGCTCAGCAGCGTATGATGGAGGCCGTATCACTCGAGATGTACCCCGGCAACCGCTATGGCGACCGCTGGCCCATCGGTACTATGGAGGTGATCGACAACTTCCCCTACTCGGCTCTGCGCGACTACTACACCAAGTGGTACCGCCCCGACCAGCAGGCTATCGTCGTTGTAGGTGACGTGAACGTAGACGAGATCGAGGGCAAGATCAAGGGTATCTTCGCAGACCTCACCATGCCCGAGAACCCCGCCGAGCGCGTATACTACCCCATCGCAGACAACAAGGAGCCCATCATCGCTATCGCTAAGGACAAGGAGCAGCAGTATGGCATCATATACCTCTTCGCTAAGCACGAGGCTATCCCCGCTGAGGCAAAGGGTAACCTGGACTACCTCATCGTCGACTACGCAAAGACCATGTTCTCACAGATGATGCACGGCCGTATGAGCGAGTTGGCTATGAACCCCGACGCTCCCTTCGTAGAGGGCTTCATCAACGACGAGGACTTCTTCCTCGCTAAGACCAAGGGCGCTGTGAATGGTGCTATCATCCCCAAGGAGGGTAAGGAGAAGGAGGCTATCGCCGTGCTCTACCGCGAGATGTTGCGTGCTCAGCGTCACGGCTTCACCGAGTCAGAGTACGTACGTGCACGTGCCGAGTACCTCACTCAGATAGAAAGCGCCTACAACGAGCGCGACAAGGTGAAGAGCCAGCGCTACTGTAAGGAGTATGTGCGTCACTTCATCGACAATGAGCCCATCCCCGGCATCGAGAACCAGTATGCACTGGCAAACCAGCTTGCACCGAACCTCCCCGTAGACCTCGTGAACGGATTCGTAAAGGGCCTCATGAGCGACACAAACCTCGTAGTGATGGCTATGCTCCCTGAGAAGGAGGGCCTCACCTACCCCACCGATGCAGAGATCGCACAGTTGCTCACCTCAGTAGCTGCAGAGGATATCACCGCATATGAGGATAAGGTGTCTGACGAGCCCCTCATCGCCGAGGAGCCCGCAGGTGGCAAGGTGGTGAAGGTGAAGGATGCTCAGCATGGCTACAAGCAGCTGATCCTCTCAAACGGCGCTACCGTATACCTCAAGAGCACAGACTTCAAGGCTGACCAGATCATCATGCGTGCAGTAAGTAAGGGTGGTACAGCGCTCTACGATGAGAGCGAGGCTATCAACCTCAGCCAGGTGACCGACGTAATCGAAAACAATGGTATCGGCAACTTCAACACCACAGACCTGCAGAAGGTGCTCGCTGGTAAGAAGGCTCATGTGGCTCCCTATATATGGATGAACATGGAGGGCGTACAGGGTAGCAGCACCCCGAAGGACTTTGAGACCCTCATGCAGCTCACCTACCTGCAGTTCACCGCTCCCCGCCTCGACGCTGAGGCCTTCGCATCATATAAGAACAAGATGAAGGCTATGCTCGAGAACCAGGAGCTCGACCCCCAATCAGCACTCAGCGATACCATCGTGAAGGAGTTCTACAACAATCACCCCCGCGCCCTCAACATGAAGGCTGCTGACGTGGATAAGATTGACGATGCACGTATCCTCGAGATCTACAAGGAGCGCTTCGCTAACGCTGCAGACTTCTCATTCGTCTTCACTGGTGCTATCGACGCAGCCGTAGCTATCCCTCTCATCGAGAAATACATCGGTGGTCTGCCCGCAGGTGGTAAGAAGGAGAAGTACGTAGATGCCAAGATGGATATCCAGAAGGGACAGATCAAGAACGTATTTGACAAGCAGATGGCTACACCCTCAGCTACCGTATACCTCGTATATAGCGGCAAGGTGAAGTATAACCTCAAGAACAACCTCATGATGAGCCTCACCAAGCAGATCCTCGACATCATCTACACCGAGGAGATCCGTGAGAAGGAGGGTGGCACCTACGGCGTAGGTACCAGCGGTACCATCAACAGAGTTCCCAAGGAGTCGGCACGTCTGCTCGTCATGTTCCAGACCGCTCCCGAACTGCGCGAGAAGCTCACAGGCATGGCTATCGACCTCTTGAACAAGTTTGCCGAAGAGGGTCCTCGCCAGCAAGATCTCGACAAGGTACGCGAATATATGCTGAAGAAGTTTGCTGAGAATCAGAAGGAAAACTCATACTGGGATAACCTGATGCACAACAGCATCGCTCTCGGCTATGATGGCTACAAGGACTATGAGAAGATCCTCAATAGCATCACCACTGACGATCTGAAGAAGTTTGCCAAGAGCCTCCTCAAGCAGGGCAACCAGATCGAGGTATCAATGGTAGGCGTGAAGTAATCACAAAGCAAAATATCACAAGCAAGGGCTGCCTCTTCGGAGGCAGCCCTTATTTTAACATGAGTTCGGTATAAGGATTTCTTAAGAAATTGTCCACCTAAAATAGGGGGACGCCGACGCGAAAGGAGCGTCGGTTGCGACGAAGGAAGCTTTAGCTTCCCCGAGGAGTCCCCAAAGGGGCATGGAGCGTCAGTGGAGCGGAGGGGGTATTTTCATGCGAATAATCGTACCACCTCCCCCTCTTCGAGGGTACTCCTCCTAACCCAGGAGGAGAATTCTAAAAGTGCATTTTATATCGAACCTACGTTATTTAGCTCTTGAAGTATACCTCGAGTAGCTGCTTGGCCGCAACGAATGAGGTAAGCTCACCATTGAGCACCTGATGCTCCTTGAAGGCAAGCAGAGAGTCTATGGTGGGGTTATTATAGAAGCTATCGCGCAAGGCCTCATTGATGCTCTCATACATCCAGTACTTGGCCTGCTCGTTGCGACGATGGTCAAAGTAGCCGTTCTTCTTCACAAAGTCGATATAATCATACACCATGGTCCACACCTCCTCGATGCGCAGTCCGTAGAAGCCCGAGTAGGTGAGCACCTGCGGAGTCCAGCCACTCTCGGGAGCAGGGAACAGATGCAGGGCATTGCGGAAGTGAGAGGCGGCGAGCTCGGCCTTCTCGGCATTAGAGCCATCGGCCTTGTTGATGACGATGCCATCGGCCATCTCCATGATGCCTCGCTTGATGCCTTGCAGCTCATCGCCCGTACCAGCAAGCTGGATGAGTAGGAAAAAGTCGACCATAGAGTGTACGGCAGTCTCGCTCTGACCCACGCCCACGGTCTCCACAAAGATCTTGTCAAAGCCCGCAGCCTCGCAGAGCACGATGGTCTCACGCGTCTTTCGAGCTACACCACCCAAGGAACCTGCCGAGGGGCTGGGGCGAATGAAGGCGTCGGGGTGCACGGAGAGCTTCTCCATACGGGTCTTGTCGCCCAGGATACTACCCTTGGTCTTCTCACTCGAAGGGTCAATGGCCAATACCGCAAGCTTGCCTCCAAAGCGATCGAGCACATGCAGGCCAAAGGCGTCGATAGAGGTGCTCTTGCCCGCTCCTGGCACACCACTGATACCTATGCGCACAGAATTGCCCGTATGGGGCAGACACTTCTCGATAACCTCCTGAGCGATGGTATGATGCTCGGGGAGCAGGCTCTCGACCAATGTCACTGCCTGAGACAGCATCGTAATGTCGCCCTTGACGATACCCTCGACATACTCTGCGGGGGTGTACTGACGTCTGCGCTTCTTGGGCTTCATATAGGGGTTGACCATAGAGGGCTGCTCTATACCGGCATTCACGGTGAGGCCTTTATACTTATCGTCGTTTTCGGGATGATGCATGATATAATATCGGAATTTGTAGTTTTCTGCACAAAGGTAGCATTTAATTATGAATAATTTCGTACCTTTGTCGTATTATTCGCAACTTTATGAGAAACAACAAACGACACGGCAAGAAGGGACCCAATCAGATCTTTCACTACTCTCCGGTAGAGAACACCACACTACTGCCCTTCCTGTATACCATACTTGCCCCCAAGAGCAAGAGTGACATCAAGTCTATGCTGGCCCATCACCACGTAGCTGTGAACGGACAGCCTCTCACTCAGTTTGATACACCACTGACCCCACGCGACAAGGTATCGGTAAACTTCACACGCCCCTTTGCAGTGCTGCGTGCTAATCAGATGCACATCATCTACGAAGACAAGTATCTCGTAGTGGTAGAGAAGGCAGCCGGACTGCTCACCATGGGTCGCGACACCAATAAGAAGACTGCGCAGAGCCTGCTCACCGACTATTTGAAGCAGAAGGATGCACGCTCTATGGCTTATGTCTGTCATCGTCTGGACCAGTACACCTCGGGCATCCTGGTATTTGCCAAAGACCCCGACCTGCAGCGCGAGCTACGCTACAACTGGGACAACTACGTACGCGAACGCTGCTACACCGCAGTAGTGGAGGGATGTCCCGAAGTACCCCAGCAGGAGTTGCGCCACAATCTCGTGGAGAACAGCAAAAACATGATGGTATACGTAGCTCGCAAGCCCGACGAAGGCCGCTTGGCTGTGACACGCTACCGCGTCGTACAGAGCAACGAGTATCACTCACTGCTCGACATACAGATCTTCACTGGACGTAAGAATCAGATACGCGTGCAGCTGGCAGATATAGGCAACCCCGTAGCAGGAGACCGCAAGTATGGTGGTGCTACCAACCCCATAGGACGTCTGATGCTGCACAATCATCGCTTGTCACTCGTTCACCCCATGACACGCGAGCTGATGCACTTCGAGGCTCCCGTGCCTGCTGCTTTCCGTAAGGTCACTGCACAGACTAACGAAGACTAATACAGCAATATAAGAACGATACACAAAGCCATAACACCATGCAAAAGAACCATCTCCTACTCCCCGCACTGGCAGGACTTGCAGCCTGCACGGGAGGCGACAAGAAGCAAGAGGCAGCTGCACCTGAGCAGCCGATGAACATCCTCTTCATCATGTGTGATGACCACTCATACCAGACTATCAGCGCCTATGACCAGCGCTATATAGAGACCCCCAATATCGACCGCATCGCTAACGAGGGCGTACGCTTCACCAATAGCTTTGTGGCCAACTCTATCAGTGGACCCAGCCGCGCTTGTATGCTCACCGGTAAGCACAGCCATGCCAATGGCTTTACCAACAACAGCACCCGCTTCGATGGTTCGCAGCTCACCTTCCCCAAGTTGCTACAGCAGGCAGGCTATCAGACAGCAGTAGTGGGTAAATGGCACTTGGCATCTACCCCCACAGGCTTCGACTATTGGGATATCCTCATCGGTCAGGGCGAATACTATGACCCCTACTTCATCCGCAATGGAGAGAAGATACAGCGTGAGGGATATGCCACCAATATCACCACTGACGTAGCCATCAACTGGCTCGAAAACCTGAGAGATGACAGCAAGCCCTTCTGCCTGCTACTCCACCATAAGGCTCCCCATCGTACATGGATGCCCGACACCTGTGACCTCGAGCTCTTCAGCGACTCAAAGTTCCCCGTACCCGAGACCTTCTACGACAACTACGAAGGACGTATCGCAGCTCAGCAGCAACAGATGAGCATCGCCAAAGACATGGGTATCGTGTATGACCTCAAGATGGCAGACTATGAGCACGAGCTCCATGGCCCCTACGAGGGTTGGGGACGTGAGATGTATCGTCAGCGCTTGCGCCCCGAGGTACAAGCTGCTTGGGACCGCCACTACGACCCCATCATCGAGGACTTCAAGTCACGTAACCTCACAGGCAACGAATTGGCTGAATGGAAGTTCCAGCAATATATGCGCGACTACCTACGCGTAATCACCTCTGTAGATCGCAACGTAGGCACCGTACTCGACTACCTCGAGAAGGAGGGATTGCTCGACAACACGATGATTGTATACACCTCAGACCAAGGCTTCTACATGGGCGAACACGGTTGGTTTGACAAGCGCTTCATGTACGAAGAGTCATTCCGCACCCCATTGCTTGTACGCCTCCCTGGAGGTAAGAAGGGTGATGTAGCACAGCTCGTGCAAAACATCGACTATGGTCCTACATTCCTCGACTTGGCAGGCGTAGAGGTACCCGAGGAGATGCACGGTGACTCATTCCTCCCCTTGCTCAAGGGCAAGAAGACCGAGTGGCGTGACGCCCTCTACTACCACTTCTATGAGTACCCTGCTGAGCATGCCGTGAAGCGTCACTATGGCGTACGCGACGGTCGCTATAAGCTCATCCACTTCTACAACGACATTGACGAGTGGGAGTTGTACGACTTGAAGAACGACCCCAACGAGCTCAACAACCTCTACGGACAGCCCGGCACCGAGCGCATCACCAAGCGCATGATGAAGAAGCTCGCAGAGCTGCAGGAGCAGTTCGATGATCCTATCCGTAATGAGAAATAATCGTAAGGATGAATAAAAAAGATAAGGGTTGAAAGTGATTTCAACCCTTATTTATTCACGCAAAGTATGTTGTGATCCCGGTGGGATTCAAACCCACGACCTTCAGAACCGGAATCTGACGCTCTATTCAGCTAAGCTACGGAACCAATTGGCTGCAAAATTAGCAAATAATTACCAATTAGCAATTGATTATTGACAATAAATCTCTATTTTTGCACCTCATATTGCAAAACTACAATAGACTATGAGTTATTTGATTAAACCTGACGGATATAAGCCTATTCTGGACTTGAAACAGACTGAGCTTGCCATCAAACAGATAAAGGAGTTTTTCCAACAAAACCTATCTACCGAACTGCGCCTGCGCCGTGTCACTGCCCCCTTGTTCGTATTGCAGGGATTGGGTATCAATGATGACCTCAATGGCGTGGAGCGTGCTGTGACATTCCCCATCAAGGACCTGCAAGATGCACGTGCCGAGGTGGTGCACTCATTGGCAAAATGGAAACGCCTCACATTGGCTGAGTACAACATCCCCAAAGGCTATGGCATCTACACCGACATGAATGCTATACGTGCCGATGAGGAGCTGGGCAACCTGCACTCACTCTATGTGGACCAGTGGGACTGGGAGCGTGTCATCGGTGAGGAGAACCGCAACGTAGAGTTCCTCAAAAAGATCGTAGAGCGTATCTACGCAGCCATGCTGCGCACCGAGTATATGGTGTATGAGATGTACCCCGAGCTGAAACCTTCGCTGGCCGAAGAGATTCACTTCATCCATGCCGAAGAGCTGATGCAGATGTACCCTGACCTCACACCGAAGGAGCGTGAGCATGCCATTGCCAAGAAGTATGGTGCAGTATTCATCATCGGTATTGGTGGCAAATTGAGCCATGGAGAGCCCCATGACAATCGTGCACCGGACTATGATGACTGGTCTACTCCCAACAGCGATGGATACAATGGCCTGAATGGTGACATCATCGTATGGAACGAACTCCTGGGCCGCTCATTCGAGCTCTCATCCATGGGTATCCGCGTCAACAAAGAGGTAATGCAGGAGCAGCTGCGTCTCACAGGTAAGGAAGACCGCTCTAAGCTCTACTTCCATCAGCGTATCTTGAGCGATTCACTGCCCCTCTGCATAGGAGGCGGTATCGGTCAGTCACGCCTGTGTATGCTCTTCCTCAAGAAAGCACACATTGGAGAGATCCAAGCCAGCATCTGGCCTGAAGAGATGAAGGCAGAGTGCAAGGAAGCTAATATACCACTGATTTAATTTATTATTGGACATGGACGTACGCATCGAGGAGAGTTGGAAGCAGCGCTTGGCTGCAGAGTTTGAGAAGGACTACTTCATCAAACTCACCGAGTTTGTGCGCTCAGAGTATATGCGTACCACCATTTACCCCCCAGCAAAGCTCATCTTCAACGCCTTCGACCACTGCCCCTTTGATAGGGTCAAGGTGGTAATCATCGGTCAAGACCCCTATCATGGTCCTGGACAAGCTCACGGGCTATGCTTCTCGGTGAATGAGGGAGTACCTAATCCGCCCTCTTTGCAAAACATCTTCAAAGAGATACAGAGCGACCTCGGCAAACCTCTTCCCCCGAACGGAGACCTCACACGCTGGGCCAATCAGGGTGTGCTGCTACTCAATGCCACACTCACCGTACAGGCTCATCAGGCAGGTTCACACCAGCGCAAAGGCTGGGAGACCTTCACTGACGCTGCCATACGCGTCCTCGCCGAAAAGCGCGAACATATCGTATTCATCCTTTGGGGCGCCTATGCACAAAAGAAGGGAGCATTCATCAACCGCAACAAGCATCTTGTACTCACTTCGGCACATCCCTCTCCCCTATCGGCATACAATGGATTCTTTGGAAATAAGCACTTCAGCCGCGCCAATGAGTATTTAGCGGCACATGGAGAGGCGGAGATTGAATGGTAGATTTGAGTTAAGAGTTAAAAGTTAAGAGTTAAGAGGGAAGAGTTGGCATCCGGTATACATCGCGATAGTTTTAACTCTTCCCTCTTCCCTCTTAACTCTTAACTCTTAGTACCAATCCACATTACCACCCGAACTACTGCGCTGATCATACTTGAGCGCATCAGCGAGCATTGCCGAGTTGGCACGGATAGAGAAGTTATAAGACTTGTAGGGTTTCAGTACGATACCACACGACATACTGAAGCAGTGCAGGTCACGAGACACGTTCATCGTTGTGGTAGTGAGCTCCTTATCATCAAAGTCCCAACCAGAAGAGAAGTTCATATTCCACTTGTTAGAGATCTTGATGTTACCCGAGAAGTTCATGTTTTGCGTCAGCATGTAGGGGTAGCGCATCGTATGCTCATTGATCTTAGCTGCGGTATTTTCACGCATGCTCACACCATACGACACAGAGAATGACCAAGGCAAGCTGAGAGGCATATAGCCATCTTCGTCAAGTTCCACGTCACCCTTCTTACCAGAGCTGGCGCTGCTACTCTTGCGCTCACCCTTATTCGGAGCACCATGAGCCGAAGCCTGCTGCGTCTGATCACCCTCCTCACTCTCATCCTTGGGAGCCATCAGCTTGTCAATCTTCTCTTTCCACTGCTTCAGCGTACCATTATTGAAGGTATATGAGAAGTTCTGACTCATACCCTGGAAGCGGCCAAAGCGACCGTATGACCACTCGGTGCGGTCACCCACCACTACGCGTCCGCTCTCATTGAACTCATACGCATAGGTAGCCCATACGGAGTTAAGGCTGAAGGTATAGTTTTTCGTCAGCTTCAGACGTATACGAGTCGATAGATTACTCCAAGGCTTGGTTTTGGCAGCCATATTATATGAGATGCTACCACCAAGTTCGTCGATGAGACTGATTTTGCGCACACCTGTCGAGTCACGCTTACTCTTCATCTTCATCTCCACATTGTTAGACACATCCATGCTGAGGCTTCCCGAGCGTCCCTTACCTGGCACACCATAGAGTGAGCCCGTATAGGGCGAATAGTCTACTGTGCGTACCTCACCCTTCGAGTCGGTGTAGGTATATGACTTATAGTAGCCATACTTTGAGTCCGAGAAGTCGGGTGTGAGGCTATAGCTCACTGAAGGCGTGAGGACGTGACGTATCATCTGCACCTTATCGCCAAAGATGGCCTTGATAGGCTTGTAGAAACCATACAGCTTGGTATTGGCACTCACTGCAAGGTTGTAGTTATACACGCGGTTAAATCCGTATGTCGTGTCTTGCCGCTCACGCATACGCTCCTCGTCCCACATACGGTCTACCTTGTAGCTATACCATCGCTCCGTATAGTTGAATGAAGGGGTCACGTTAATATACTTAAACGCTGTAAACGTAGCACTTACGGGGATGTAATGCTTTATACCATTACGCCAGTCGGTAAGGATATTCTGCTGGAATATCTCACTCTCCTTGGCAGTGATACTATTGCTGAGCGAACCTGTATAGGTAAACGAGATCTTCTCATACCACTTCTCCTCACCCATCGCCTTCTTCTTTTTGAAGGGGTATATACGGCTCATCGAGACGTTCAGCGAGGGCAATGTGAGCGAGAGTGTAGAGTCGCGCATATTCTGCGAGATGTTAAACGAGCTGGAGAGGTTGAGCTTCTGCTCGGGGAAGCTGCGTGAGTAGCTCATGCTCGAGGTACGTATACTCTGCGATGTGAGCGAGGGGTTATACATGCTCGAGAGGTTATTGCGCTCAAAGTTTGATGTCGCGTAGTTGATGCTGGCCGAGAAGTTCTGGTTCGGATTGGCCTTAGCGTCCTGACGATGGCTCCACACTATCTTAAAGTTCTTCGACGCCGAATAGTCGGGCATATTCTTCTCACCCGTCTTGGTCACCATATAGCTCAGGTTCACGTTGCCCGAGTACTTATAGCGCTTGCGATAGTTTGATATGGCCGACGTTCCCCACGAACCCTTAGTGAAGATCTCTCCCGTCACCTTGAGGTCCATCAAGTCACTGATGGCAAAGTAGTAACCTCCATCACGCAAGTAGAATCCTCGTTCCAGTTCATCACCATACGAGGGCATTATGAATCCCGAAGAGTAGTCTGACGTGAAGGGGAAGAAGCCGAAGGGCAATGCCAAAGGCAGAGGCACATCAGCTACCACGAGATAGGCAGGTCCGAACACCACATCCTGATTAGGACGCATCTTGGCTCGAGTGAGTGACAGGTAGAAGTGTGGGTGCTCATGCTCTTCACAGGTGGTATAGCGTCCGTTACGGATATAAAACTCATCCTCAGCGCCCTTCTTTACCGTGTTACTGGTCATGTATCCCTCACCCTGCTGTGTGGTGACATTATTGATAAATCCCTTGCGAGAGCGGAAGTTATAGCTCATCGTCTCCGACTCATAGGGCGTATCTCCATCGGCAAATACGGGGCGGCCCTTGGTATTACCCAGCGTATCTGTAGTACCCTGCGCATACACCGTTGAGGTCTCCAAGTCGATGGTTATCTCATTGGCTTCGAGCTGAATCTTCTGATAGTTTACCTTACCGTCACCATAGAGATAGGCATTACCATTCTTGTACCACACCATCGAGTCCTTCGACTCATACACTACCGGTGCCTCCAGGTCGTTGCGGCTCTTGGCAGAGTCGTTGGCCACACTATCCACAGGTGCTACGCCACCCACAGTAGCCATACCTACCGAGTCGGGCAATGCTGCTCCACGCTGCACTGCACGTTGCGCCCAAACGCCCTGCGCCATAACCACCAGGAGCGACGCCAATAGGATGATATGTCTACGTAGCCTTACCAATGCCTTTTTTGATTTAAAGTGCAAAGGTAATAAAAACAGACGAATAAAAATGTTTATTTTCTATAAAAAGCGCTCACACCATGCATCAAACTTCACCAAACCCTCCGCACCGAACTTCTCCAGGCTGCGGCGTGCCTGCTCCACACTCTTCTCCGTATCAAGACGTGTCTTTGAGAAAAACTTGTCGGCAAAGCATATTATCTGCTCCTCGATGCTCTGGGGCTGCATATCTCGATGAGGCAACGGAAGCTGCTGATCTACAATCTGCTGCAGCGTCAGTCCTGTACCCGTATGACGCTCACACACCAAGGCATGACGCTCCATCCCCTCCTGTCGCAGTATCTCTGCTCCCAGTATGCCGTGGCGTATATAGGGTTCTGTACCGCTGCAAGCAATGGCAGGCGCATCTACCCCCACGATACCAATATCGTGTAGCATGGCAGCCTCTTCGATAAACGCCTCGTCAGCCCCCAGTTCGGGATGCCTACGAGCTATCTCCAGAGCCTTATCCGCCACCGCTCTGCTATGCGTAACAAGGATATGTAATTGCTTCTCGTCTTTACAGTATTTTTGAAGTATTGAATGCATATAATCTATCACTTAAGTTTCGCTGAGCTCAACTATCAGGAGTTAAAGGAGATAAAGGGAGATATCGCTTCGCTCTTGGGGAGCTAAATGCCAATAGTTTAGCACACCACGTACAGTACATTTGGCCTTTATCTCCATTTAACTACATTTATCTTCATTTAACTACCTGCTTTCACACTTGTGAAAGTTGAACTCTATTATTTTACTACCACCATCGTCGTCACATCCGCCACTCTAACCACGTATATACCAGCATCTAAGGACTTATGCGAAGCCACCTTCATGCCCTGCAGCGTATATACATCAAAGTCATTGTAGCCATCTACACAGATGGTACGGTCCACCACATAGGGTCTAATCTCCACACGCTCCTCCGCAAGAGCCTTTATGGCTGTCGGCATAGAGGTTCCCTCGGCACGATGATACAGCACCACCCATCCGAGATCATCCTTCATTGAGTTGCCATTGAGCTTCACGCCATCAGAGCCATTCTTACGTCCCGCATCGGTCACTCGCTTAAACTTAGCTCCTATGGTATAGGTCACATCACCGACCTTCTCCGTATCCAACACCTTATTGCGGCGCACCATCGTGGCAGCATCATAGCGGTTTGTCTGCGTATTGGCAAAGATGTAGGGATCTACGAAGCGCAGTGTCTCACCCTCGTAGGCAAAGCTACACGAGCGTGTCATCGAGCCAAACAGCGCCTCATCGCTCCTGCCTGCAGCAATCATCAGCCCCGCCTCATCATCTACGGTGCCTACACCGGGCGTGATAGCGAGGTAACATACATCGTAGTTGATCGTAGTGACCTTATTGCCCTCCTCTACCATCACGATACACTTGAATCCCGTATTGGTCACCTCTTTCACCTTGACCACCAGCGCATAGGTCTTGGTCATCGGCTTGCGTATCTCAGTGAGTACCACGGGGGTTACCCCTTCGGGGAAGGGCTTAGCAAAGCGCACCTCACAGGTATCGTTCATATACACCTTGGCCACACCCACCTCACAGTCGAGGTTATTAAACGTATAGCTACCCTGCTCCAGCGCCATGAAAGGCAGCGACTCCTGCTCCTCGAAGGTGGTGCTGGTCGAGCCTGTCCACAGCATGGGCTGGTAGGTAAATTTCTTCTTCGTCACATCAGAGAGCAGCGTACCGGGATGCAGCTTGGTATTGTTATTGGTCACCACACCCATGAAGACTGCAGGCACCGACGAGAACTCCTCACCGAAGGTGATGCTCTGCGCATCCCCATTGATAAGGGTCAGTTCACCATACTCCACGCCCTGAGCGCTCAGATGATTTGACTTCGCCACCTGCACCACTCCAGAGCGTCTTTCGGTATTCTCTGCGGTGATATTCACCACGCGATACTCATACAGGCCCGATTCGGTGATCGTGTCATTGTAGCTATAGGTAGCACTCTTGGCGTTCTGGTCCTTGGGACGCACCACACCTACCACCTGATACTCCTCACCCTCTTTGCGGCGCTGCACCTGCATCTCATTGAGGAGGTCAAAGTTTGAGTCATTCCACGACACACGATAGATGCCAGCGCTCTGGCTCACCCACTTACCACTCACCTCGGTCGGATAGGTATACACCACGTTGGGAATCTTCTCATAAGCCTTGCGGTAGGCCATGCCCGACTGCATCGTCTGGAAATACTTTCCCGTCAGCGACAGCTCATCTTCGCCACGCAGAAGCTTCGAGCAATCTGCCTCACTGTTCCAATAGGCATAGCGCTCTACGTAGGGCGAGCTGTTGAGCGAAGCGAAGATACCCTTCATGGCATCCAGGTTCTTCTGCTGGTTAGCCACTGAGAATGAGCGGTCTGTGGCAAAGATACCATTATTGTTCCACGAAGCTCCCCACACAAACTCTGATATCCAGATGGGGCGCTTGCCGTATTTGTTGTAGTAATACTCCATGTTGTCAAATCCTCCCGACCAGTAGCAGTGCAGGTCGAGGATGTCACAACGCCATCCACGGCGGTCTATCTCAGAGATAAACTCATCGAGGTGTCCCCAGCTGCCGTCGTGCGAAGACTCCGAGCAGAGGCGCAGACCTGTACGCATCAGTTCTTGCCAGTTATTGAGGATCTGCTCCACGGTGTTGGGGCTATCATCGGCACTATTGCCCGGCTCATTATTGGTCTTCATGTGACACGAGTAGGTCGCCTTACCACAATCTGCCGGTGCGGGCCACCCTTCGTGGATGCGGTGAGGTATACACTCATGATCGGGGAGCATATTCTCTCCTACTCCCCAGGTGTAACACCAGCTCGAAGCCAACAGCTCATTGGCTCCCTTGCGAGTGTCTGAGGCGAGTCCCTTCTTCTCGGCATCGTGCCACTGAAATACGCGATACGATGATATGCGGCCATCGAGGTGTGCGGGCAGCTCGGCAAACTCAAGATCCTCGGTATCAGCAATGAAGCATCGGCTATATCCCCAGCCACTCTTACCGGTAGCAAAGGTCACCATATATCCGCGCTTGAGCTTGAAGCTGCGTATCTGGTTGTTGAGCTTGGCGTCTGTGAGCGAGTTCATAAATCCGCTCGCATGCTCCAGTCCGAAGTCATCCACTGCCGTACCCTCAAAGTTCTTCTCCGAGTACACCGTGAGGGGCTTGAAGCCCTTGGCATAGGGCAATACGATGGAGCCGTGCGCATACATACGCACCTGGCAGTTCACACCATCTACAGCCTGCTCGCCATTGACGAATACCCTATCAATGAGCACCTTATCCTTCAGCACATAGCTGGGGCGTATGCTCTGTATGATGAGCGCTGCATGTTCCGTATTGGTGATGTTCACCCTACCCTCTGCTGCGAAGGGCACAGCATCGGTGATGACGTAGTCCACATTACTATCCAAGGTCACCTCAGTGCTTACCTGACCGACCTTAGTCACCGTATTAGCAGCATTTGCTGCCAGCCCGAGAGCCAGCAGCAAAGCACATGTCAGTTGTCTTAAATTCATTTACTATCTTATCTTCTTTAGGAGTAAAATGTAGTTAAATGGAGATATCGCTTCGCTCTTGGGAAGATAAAGCCAATAGTTCTTTCGCACGTACATTACATTTGGCCTTTATCTCCATTTATCTCCCTTTATCTCCTTAATCTGCTCAAAATCATTTTGCACTACGTACCACGAAGGTATACTCATAGTCGCCATAAGGCATCTGGTACTCACCACGAGGCCATGCACCCCATGAGTTGACACTACCGAGACCAAACTGCTTCTTGTCGATGCTCACTACGGTAAAGTCTCTCGGAGTGAGGTCACCAGAGTGGCGCTGATCCTTGTCCCAACCATCATCGAGGTCGCTCTGCAGGTAGTTGAGTGCAGTAGCGTTGAGCGCTTCGGTGCCGTAGAACTCGAGACCCTTGCCCTCACCATCGAGCACACGCCAGTAGCGTACCTCGGTCTTATTACCTGACTCCTGCGGACGGATGTAGGGGAAGTACTGGTCAGCCACCTTCTGGGTGTAGAATCCGATGGTCTGGTCATTGTTACGGTCAGCGTAGTTCTCCTCGGGACCATTGCCATAGTACTCGATGTTAGCGTATGCCTCGGGCATCACCATCTGCATACCGAAGCGGAAGAGGTGAGGCTTCTTATCCTTGTTCTCACCAGCCTTGAGCGACTGATTTACAATGAGCTGACCATCAGCGGTAACGATGTACTTCATCGCGAGGGTACACTCGAGCTTGGGCAACTCATACTCAGCGGTCACCACCACATTGTTACCCTCCTTGGCCCACTTCAAGCCATCCTTCTTGAGGCGCATACCAGGCTCCTTCCAGTCGGCGAAGCGGCGCTGCAGACCTGCACCGAAGTCATTGTCCGTAGGAGCACGCCAGAAGTTGGGCTTCAGGGCATAGCCTTTCTCCATCATCGGAGTGCCAGCCACATCGATATACTCGATCCAGCCATTCCAGCGGTTCCATGTCACACTGAGGTCACCACCCTTGAGCACGAGACATGCCACATGCACATCCTCAGTCACCGCCTTGCCCTCAGCAGCAGCGATAGCCTCCACGGTGGGGTATGCATACTCGGTGAGCTGCATCTGCTCATGAGCTACCATCCAGTCCTTCGGGAGCAGGGGTGAAGCCTCCTTGAGGCGGAACTCTACGTTGAGCATATACTCCTTGCCATTGGCTGCAGGCATCTTGAAGTCCTTGAGCGTCACCACCTTCTTTCCCTGAGCGGGCACGCCAAGCTTATCTACGCGGCCATTAGCCACAGCCTTACCCTCCTCAAGGAGTGTCCATACGAGGTAGTAGTCTGCGAGGTCGGTGAAGAAGTTCTCGTTATACACCTCTACCTGACCCTTCGCGAGATCCTTAGCTACTGCCCAGATGTTCTGATAGTTGTAGCGCACCTCATATGCATGGGGGTTATAGCGGCGGTCGGGAGCGATGATACCATTACAGTTAAAGTTGTTGTCCGATGCGGGATAGCGGCCATAGTCACCACCATAGGTGAAGATCTCCTTGCCCTGCTCATTCTTGTCGCGGAGGCCCTGGTCTACGAAGTCCCAGATAAATCCGCCCTGCAGTGAGGGATACTTACGGATGATGTCCCAGTACTCCTTGAGTCCACCGATAGAGTTACCCATAGCGTGAGCATACTCACACTGGATGAGGGGCTTATTGGGTTCCTTACCGTAGCGCTCCATATAGTTATAGTCGGCATACATGGGGCAACGGATGTCGCTATTGCGAGCGTTGGTAGCCTGCTCATACTGTGTAGGACGGCTGCTGTCGTAAGCCTTGATCCAGTCGTAGGCAGCCTCGAAGTTAGGACCGTTACCTGCCTCATTACCCAAGCTCCAGAAGATGATAGAGGGGTGATTCTTGAAGGTCTTCACATTGTTCTGATTACGCTCCAGGTGAGCCTTGGCAAATGCGGGGTTCTTAGCCAAAGTGTGGTCACCATAGCCCATGCCGTGGCTCTCTACATTAGCCTCTGCCACTACGTAGAGACCATACTCGTCACACAGCTCATACCAGCGGGGATCGTCGGGGTAGTGACAGGTACGTACAGCGTTGATGTTCAACTCCTTCATAATCTTGATATCCTGTATCATACGCTCTACAGACACCACATATCCACCATCGGGGTCGAGCTCGTGGCGGTTAGCACCCTTGAAGAGCACGGCCTTGCCATTTACGAGCACCTGATTATCCTTGAGCTCCACCTTGCGGAAGCCTACCTTCTGACAGATAGCCTCTACCACCTGGTCACCATCGACGAGCTCCACGAAGAGATCATAGAGGTTGGGGGTCTCAGCGCTCCACTTTGCAGGATTGCTCACCGCCAATGTAGTCTCTGCCTTACCCTCGGCACCTACGGTAGCCTTGGCGCTCTTCACCACCTTACCAGCGGCATCCTTCAGCGTGTAGCGCAGTGTCTTGCCAGCAGCATTGTCGGTCGTAGCAGTGATCTTCAGCGTACCATTCTTGTAGTTCTTATCCAGGTCGGGGAGGATGAAGAGGTCATCCACGCGCACCTCGGGACGAGCATACATATACACTTCACGAGCGATACCGGTAAAGCGCCAGAAGTCCTGATCCTCAAGGTATGAGCCGTCACACCAGCGCATCACCTGCATAGCCACGAGGTTCTCCTTGCCAGGCACCAGGTAGGGAGTGATATCAAACTCCGCCGCCACCTTAGAGTCCTCGCTGTAGCCCACATACTTACCATTGACCCACACCATGAGGTTCGATGTCGCCGAACCCACGTGCATATACACCTGCTGACCCTTCCAGTCGGCGGGCACCTTGAATGAGCGGCGGTACGAACCGGTATAGTTATTGCGCTCCTCTACGTAGGGAGGGTTAGATCTGAACTGAGTAGCCCACGCGTAGCCCACATTCTTGTAGATGCGGTCGCCATAGCCATGTATCTCAAAGAGGCCAGGCACGGGGAACTTCACCCACTTGCTGTCGTCGTAGCCCACAGCAAAGAAGCCCTCGGGTGCCTCGTCATGATTTTTCACAAAGTTAAACTTCCACTCGCCCGACATATCGATGTAGCGAGCGCTCTTGCTCTTGTCAGCCTGCGCAGCAAGCTCTGTGTTCTCATAGGCAAAGTAGGCCGCACGTGCCTCCTTACGATTCTCGTGGTTCACCTCAGGGTTGAGCCACATCTTTGCAGTCTGCGCACTCAGGCTCATACTGACCACCAACGCACCTAACAAAAGGACTGTTTTTCTCATAGATTTTCAATTATTTATGTTGTGTTAATATTTGCTCCGCATTTACCCTACAAAGATACAAAAAGTTTTCAACCGCCGCAAACTTCCTGAAGGAAATATTTTTCGAAAACGACACAAATGTCACCCAACACACGGTTTATCATTCTTCGCTTCGCTCAGAATCTCGTAAAGTCTCCTGCACAGCCCAACGCGAGATGCTTCACTACGTTGACTTCTGCCCCTTCGGGCGTCGACCTAAAGGTTCAGCATGACAAAACGTTGCTTCGAACAACCGCCAACAAAATCTTACAACTGCAATAATATGCCGCCACTACTGCAGCAAACATTTATCGCAGGTGCGCAAAAAAGGGGTACAGGGTACAGGGTACAATTAATATGCGCACTGCCATAGGATGGTATAAAATGTTGATGTGTAAAAATCATATTTATGTAATTAGATATACATAGTATATCTAATTACATAAATATGGCCTTTTTTTATAGGGGCACACTCGAAAATCGAGAGCTGAAAAGAATTGTACCCTGTACCCTGTACCCCATTGCCTCGCGTGGCGCACGCGCATTATGCACGTATCCCCAAGTGCTTCACTTACGTTGCGCACAGTTAAAAATTAAGAGTGAAGAGTGAGAAGTGCCCGCCCTCTTCACTCTTCACTCTTCACTCTTCCCTCTTCACTCCTAAAAATTTTGCAATGCCAAAAAAAACATATACCTTTGCAAGGTATTATGTCCACAAAACAACAAAACACAAACAATATGACATCAAACACAAAAACAACCTCAACTGGCACCCAGCGCCTACCCCTGATAGCTGGGCTCGCCTTCGCAGCACTCACGTGGCTGCTGCTCAACATCTTCGAGCATGAGTACCTCTTCCGTGTGCAGGAGCTCTCACTATGGCTGCCCACACAAGTCTACTTCGACGAACGCATGATGGTGCCAGGCGGACTGATGAGTTACATCGCCTGCTTCCTCACCCAGTTCTTCTACTACCCCATGCTGGGCTCGCTCATCTTCGTAGCATTGCTCCTCCTCGTGCAGTGGCTCGCTACTAAGGTCTTCAGCATCCCCACACGATGGAGTCTCGTGGCCCTGCTGCCTGCCGTGCTCATCGTCTGCTGCGCCATGGAGGCTGGCTACTGGATCTTCCAGATCAAGACCCAAGGTTACTTCTACTCCATGCTCGTAGGCTTCCTCTTCACCCTGTCGAGCGTACGCCTCTATCAGTTCACCAAGGGCTGGGTCCGCTACGTAGCCATCGTTGCCATCGCAGCCGCAGGCTACCCCCTCTTCGGCTTCTATGCCACACTGGCACTGCTCACCATCGCAGCCTTCAGCATCAAGGAGCGCAACTTCGGCCTCGTAGCCCTCTGCCTCGCAGCTGGCATAGCCACACCTGTGCTCTACTACAACGTGTACGTGCAGACCAAGTTTGCCCTCATGTTTACCGCTGGTATGCCCGCCTTCGAGTTCTCTACCCGCGACCTCTTCACCTGGGCACCCTACATCCTCCTCTACCTCTTCCCCTTGACGATGCCCTTCATCCCCTTGAAGAGCGAGAGCGTGCCCACCAAGCAGCGCACCCTCATCGAGCGTTCAGCAGCTGTAGCCGTGCTGGTAGCATTACCCTTGGTATTCTGGTTCCGCGACCCCAACTTCCGTGCCGAGATCAAGATGAATCACCACATGGAACGCCTCGAATGGCGCAAGGCACTCGACGTAGCCAAGGCACAGAAGCAGACCCCTACCCGACTCATCGTGCTCAACCGCAACCTCTCACTGCTCAAGCTGGGCAAGATAGGTGACGAGATGTTCCACTACCTCGACGGTGGAGAGCCCGCCAACTCACCCTTCGAGATACGTCTCATGCAGGTAGGCGGCAAGATGCTCTACTACCACTATGCCCGTATGAACTTCTGCTACCGCTGGTGCCTCGAGGATGCCGTAGAGTATGGCTGGAAGGTCGACTACCTCAAGTACATGGTGAAGACCTCGCTCATCTCAGGCGAGTATGACCTGGCCATGAAGTATATCAACACCCTCAAGAAGACCCTCTTCTACAAAGGCTGGGCCAAGAACTATGAAAAGTTCGTCAAAGACCCCTCACTCATCGCCAAGGACCGCGAGTTTGCAGGCATCCTGCCCCTCTACCAGTACCCCGACCAGCTCGATGGTGACAACACCTTGGTAGAGATCTACCTGCTCAACTACTTCGCTCACGCCTACAATGAGCAACGCACCCCGATGTTTGACGAGACAGCCCTCATGTGTGCCCTCACCTTGAAGGACATCCCCACCTTCTGGAACTGCTTCTTCCGCTACGTCAATAGCCACAAGACCAGCCGTATGCCCATACACTATCAGGAGGCAGCCCTGCTCTATGGCAACCTCGAGAAGACTGTAGACATCAGCAAGATGCCCTTCGACAAGTCAGTAAAGCTCCGCTTCCAGGACTTCATGAACTATGCACAGAAGAATGCTGTAGAGAACGTAGAGAAAGACCCCGAAGCCAAGAAACGCTTCTATGAGCGCTATGGCGACACCTTCTGGTACTTCTACTTCTTCATCCGCGACGTGAAATCATATTAAACAATTATCCTAGGATTTCCTAGGTAACCCTAGGTTTTCCTAGGCCATCCTATAAAACCCTAAAAAACCAAAAAACAATGAGATACAAACACCTCCCCCTTCTCGCTGCGCTCTGCCTCCTCACAGCCTGCACAGCCAGCGTACCCACCGAATACACCGAGACTACCGAGAAGCCCTTGGTACACCCCGACTATACCAACATCACCATCCCCTGCAACATCGCTCCCCTCAACTTTGACTACACCATGGAGGGCGACGAGTTCATCACCGAGCTCAAAGGCGCAGATCAGACCCTCGTCATGAAGGGCAAGCAGACCGACTGGAACATCAAGAAGTGGCACGCCCTGCTCGACAGCAACAAAGGCAGCAGCATCGAGATAAACAGCTACGTACGCAACGGCAAAGAGTGGAAGAAGCTGCGCCCCACCAAGTGGCTCGTAGCCAAAGACTCTATCGACCCCTACATCTCGTACCGTATCATCGCCCCCTCATACGTTACCTACGAGGAGCTCAGCATACGCCAGCGCTGCATCGAGAACTTCGAGGAGAGCATCATCTACAACAACATGTTGCACGGCAACAACACCGACGGACAGTGTATCAACTGCCACTCATACCGCAACTACAAGACCGACCAGATGCAGTTCCACGTACGTCAGTACAAGGGCGGTACCGTCATGATCAATGGAGACGAAGTCAAGAAGATCAACCTCAAGACCGACTCTACCCTCTCGGCAGGTGTATACCCCGCATGGCACCCCACCCACAACCTCATCGCCTACTCTACCAACAACACCGGTCAGTCGTTCCACACCCGCAACAGCAATAAGATCGAGGTGCAAGACCTCGCGAGCGACCTCATCCTCTACGACCCCGAGCGCAATGAGGTGACCCACATCGAGAACGACACCACAGAGTGGGAGGTATTCCCCACCTGGTCACCCGATGGCAAGACCCTCTACTACAGCTCAGCACACTATGAGGTCACCCACCACGAGATGCGCGACCGCGACATCATCGACGGATACCAGAGATTCCACTACAACATCTACCGCAAGAGCTTCGACCCCGCGACCAAGACCTTCGGTCCTCGCGAGCTGGTCATCGATGCCGACTCACTGCACATGAGCGCTACCCTGCCACGCGTATCACCCGACGGCAGATACCTCCTCATCGGCATGGCCGACTACGGATGCTTCCACATCTGGCACAAGGACGCCGACCTCTACACTTACGACCTCAGATCCAAGCGCTTACGCAACATCAAGGAGATCAACAGTAACGACGTAGAGAGCTACCACTCATGGTCAAGCAACGGACGCTGGATCCTCTACACCAGCCGCCGCGACGATGGTGGATACACCCGCCTCTACCTGGCTTACTTTGACAAGAACGGACGTGCCCATAAGCCCTTCATCCTCCCCCAGAAGGACCCCAATTTCTATGCCGATTACTACAAGAGCTACAATGTCCCCGAGTACATGGTCGAACCCGTCACCATCACTCCTCAGGAGTTTGCTCGTCACATCGACAAGGAGCCCATATCTGCTACGTTCAAAAGCCAATCAACAGCACCTCAAAAATGACAACTGGGATTAACAAAGTTAAAATGTTCCGATTTGTGAAAAAATGTAGAAAAAAATTAGCAATTATGAAGGAATAATTTTACCTTTGCCCATTGATTGACTCAAAGTATCAACCAAAAATGAGAGAAAAAACAATAACAATATTAACTAATATCCTATTTATGAACAAGAAACACACGTTCAAAGTCGGTAAGTACATCAGCATGGCTTGCCTGTTGTTTGTTTGTGCTACAGTTCAGTCATGTCGTGATGAATACTATTACGACGACCGGGAACCCGAATGGCTGGGCGAGAGCATTTACGATTATTTGGAGAGTAAGGGTAACTTCACACTCTTCATGAAAGTGATTGAAGACCTCAACTACAAGGAGGTCCTGTCAAAAACGGGTAGTAAGACCCTCTTCGTGGCAGACGATGAGGCATTCCTCCAGGGCATCAAGGAGGAGTGGGGCTATGACTCTTACGAGCAGCTCACACCCGCGCACAAGCGCGTTATTCTTTATAATGCGATGCTCGACAATGCGTACCTCTTGGAGCTCATGTCAAACATGCCCTCTGCGAACGCAAACTCAGAGCCTGTTATCGGACGTTGCTTGCGTCAGGTGACATCTTCTAACGTAACTGACTCTATCGGCTTCTTCTACGATGCTGACCTCCCCCAGAACAATCCGGACTGGGATCAGTTCCGTGAAAAGGGTATCCGCCTCGCTCTCGACGCTACATCTACCACTATGGTACACTTCCTCGAGGAGCAGCTCTACCAGAACTCAATCACTGCAGAGGACGTAGACATCTTGCTTAACCGCAGATACCCTGGTGTGACCACCAAGGATGCGTTCATCTTCGACAAGAAGGTTATCGATCAGAACGTTACATGTAAGAACGGTTACGTGCATCAGCTCGATGGTCTGCTCATCCCGCCCTCAAATATGGCCGAGGAGATCCGTACCAACGGTAAGACCGACATCTTCAGCAGCATGCTCGACCGCTTCGCTATCCCCTACTACAATGCTTCGCTCACAGCGGAGTATAACCGTATCTACCACTATGGCGACGATGCTAACAATGAGGTGGTATACGAGAAGAGATACTACACTAAGGGTAGCAACAGAGGTGGCTCAGGCGACTTCCTCAGCTACAGAGACCGCGACAACAAGGATCACAATGCGAAGGGTGCACTCTTCTTCGATCCGGGTTGGAACGAGTACAGACCTGGTGTAAACTCTTCTACTAAGAAGGAGAACGACATGGCTGTTATCTTCGCTCCCAGTGACGAAGCTTTGGAGACCTACTTCACCGTTGGTGAGGGTCAGGCACTCATCGAGCGTTACGGCCACAGAGATAGCATCCCCTTGGAGGATATCCAGTACCTCTTGCGCAACATGATGAAGAACTCATTCAACTCAGCAGTTCCCTCACGCTTCGAGAGCATCATGGACGACGCTCGTGACCCCATGGGTGTAACCAAAGACCACATCGAAGAGGTTATCATCGCTAACAATGGTGTTGTATACGTAACCAACCATGTATATAGCCCCGCACGTTACGTTGCCGTAACTGCTCCTGTAATGTTGAGCGACACCTTGAAGATTGCTAACTGGGCTATCAACCAGTATGAGTACGATAAGTACCTCCTCTCAATGGGTAGCTGGTTCAGCTTGGTAGTACCCAACGACGGTTGCATGAAGTACCTCAACCCCCACTCAGTAAACGATCCCGAGCCTATCATGTACATCTTCAAGTGGAACCCCGCTGCGAAGAACGAATCAGGTAAGGTATACGCTGAGACATGGATTTGCGACCCCGTTACACTCGACACTATCCAGAAGAAGGATAACCTCACCAATAGCACACAGATCCAAGACCTCCTCAAGCAGATGTACGAGTACTACATCGTAGTAGGTGACTTCGCTAACGGTAACAAGTACCACATGTCTAAGGGCTTCGGTACTATCAAGGTTGACACCGATGCTGAGGGCAACGTACTCAACATCATGGGTGGTAGAGAGGTAGCTCTCGGCACAGAGGTGCCCATGGGTCACATCTATCCCCAGAAGAACGGTCGCACATACCGTCTCGACGCAGGTATGATCCAGCCCCCCACACAGTCAGTATACAAGGTATTGGGTGACAGCGTTAACCACCCCGAGTTCAGCGAGTTCTACAAGCTCTGCTTGGGTAGCGCAGACGTGCTCAACACTATCGCTCCCCTCGATAAGAAGGGTTCTCCCATCCAGGATTCTATCAAGCGTTACATGATCTTCGAGAACCTCAATGGTCTTGACATGAACGTACGTACATTCAACACATACCACTACACCGTATACGTGCCCGAGAACGATAAGATTCTTGAGGCTTACGAGCAGGGTCTGCCCAACTGGTATGACTTGGAAGACGAGGCTTACGCTATCGAAGAGATTAAGATCGTGAAGACAGAGAAGGAAGAGGCTCTCCTCGACATCGAGCCTACCGACACTGTAGCTATCAACGCTCTCCAGGCTCAGATCGATGAGTTGGCAGCAGAGATTAACGCACGTATCAAGGCTGTTAAGACTGACGTAGAGCTTATCGTTGACTTCGTAAAGTATCACTTCCAGGATAACTCAGTATACGTAGATAACCTCCCCCACTCAATTGTTGAGGGTGAAGAGATCAAGTACGTAGTAGACTATGAGACCGCTACATTGGACGAGGTGACCAAGCGTTTCTGCACTGTAAGAGTACAGACACAGGAGGGCAACAATGGTCCTACAATTTCTGTAGCAGGTGACATCACTGGTATGGACAACACATGTTACGTAATCAATGAGGCAGGCACTGAGGGTCAGCGCTACAACATCATGACACGTGACATCGAGTTCAAGGACAAGAGCACTACATCTCCCCTTATCGAGACATCATCTTACGCTGTAGTACACCAGATCGACGGTTTCTTGGTGAACGACCGCATCTACGATGGAGTAAATAAGCAATTCATCAAATAAAATATAAAGTATCATGAAAGTTTATAAATATATCCTTTTATCAGTACTTTGCTTCATCGCCTCAGCAGCTTCGCTGAGCGCTCAGCAACGTATCTCCGGACAGATTAGCGACGTAATGGGTCCGTTGATGATGGTAAACGTGGTGGAAATGGACAGTGAAAACCGCTACGTAAACCATGCTACTACCGACTTTGACGGTAACTTCACCATGATTGTGAAGAACAACAAGAACAAATTGAAAGTGACCTACGTAGGTTTTAAGGATGTAGTCCTCGAGATTGGTACACGCACCGTGTTCAATATCGTCATGCAGGACGACAACCAGATCGAAGAGGTAGTCATCCAGGCTAAGCCCCGCTCTAAGTCAGGTGGACTTGACATTCTCGAGCGTGAGGTGTCTGTAGCTAAGCAGACCTTCAACATGAGTGAGATGGAGGGTCTCTCGTTCGCATCAGTCGACGAGGCTTTGCAGGGTCAGATTGCCGGTCTTGACATCGTGTTCAACTCTGGTGACCTTGGTTCAGGTACTCAGATGCGTCTGCGTGGTACCTCTACCATTAACGGTAACCAGCAGCCTTTGATCGTAGTAAACGACAACATCTTCGAGATGCCCAGCGGTGAGGAGTTTGACTTCACCACTGCCAACGAAGAGAAGTTCGCTGAGCTCTTGACCGTTAACCCCGAGGATATCGAAAGCATCGAGGTATTGAAGGACGCTTCTGCATCTGCAGTTTGGGGTTCACGTGGTTCTAACGGTGTTATTATGATTAAGACAAAGCGTGGATCACGCGGTAAGACCAGAGTGAACTACTCATACCGTTACTCTAACGCATGGCTTCCTAAGGGCTTGAACCTCCTCAATGGTGACGACTACACCATGTTCTTGAAGGAGGCGCACTTCAACCCCACACAGAGCAGCACAGCATCTAATGCACAGGAGTTGAACTACAACCCTGCATTCTCTGAGTACGAAAACTACAACAACAATACCGATTGGGTGAAGGCTATCTCTCAGCATGGTCACACTCACGACCACAACATCTCTCTTACTGGTGGTGGTGAGAAGGCTACCTTCCGCGTATCAGGAGGTTACTACAACCAGGTAGGTCAGATCATCAAGCAGCAGCTCGATCGTTTCTCTACCCGTATGGCATTGGACTACTTCGTATCTGACCGTATCAAGGTATCTTCTGACTTCTCATTGACCTATACTGACAATGACCAGAACTACGAATATAGCTACCAAGGTGCAAATACAGGTCTGTTAAGAGGAGCACAGCTCATCATGCCTAACATGAGTATCTGGGCTCAGGACCCTCAGGGTAACGACACACAGGACTACTACATCATGTCACAGAACTCATCAAAAATCTTCGAGGGTAACCAGAGAGACTTGCTCAACCCCGTGGCAGTAGGTAACCTCGCATGGAAGAATGAGAAGAGCTACCGTATCACTCCTCAGATCTCTATTGACTATCAGCTCCTCGGCTTGAACCACGATGAGACTCAGCTCCGCTACTACGGTATGGTATACATGGATGCCAGCACACTCACTAACGGTTCATACCGTCCCTCAAGCTTGACCACAAAGGGTATGCTTGACTCTGACTACAACGCAAGTTCTACTAAGGACCAGAAGACATTGTCATTCAACACCCGTCACCGCTTGCAGTTCTCACCGAAGTTCGACAACAAGGACCACGTGACACAGTTCATGGCTCAGTTTGAGATGAGCACTGGTAATGGTAACAGCCAATCATCATCTTCATACGGTATCCCCCACCACATCGAAAGTACCACTACCGGTACATACCTCTCAGGTAGCTCTACCTCTACATGGCAGTGGCGCTCAATGGCGATGTTGGGACAGGCATTCTACTCTTACAGAGAAGGTCGCTACTCAGCTACAGCTACTCTCCGTCGCGACGGTAGTACCAAGTTCGGTGCTAACAACCGTTGGGGTAACTTCCCCTCACTCTCACTCCGTTGGAACATCATCGATGAGCCATGGATGAAGTGGTCAGAGGATAAGCTTAAGCTCAGCATGTTGTCATTCCGTCCCGGTTGGGGTATGACAGGTTCACAGCCTGGTAGCGAGTACCTCCACTACACCACTTACTCTACCGCAGGTAAGTACAATGGTACTACAGCTGTACAGCAGGGTGGTCTCCGCCTTACAGACTTGAAGTGGGCGAAGAAGAACGAGTACAACCTCGGTACTGACTTCGGTTTCTTCGAGGATAAGTTGACTGGAGGATTCAACTACTACGACAACACCACTACCGACCAGCTCATGCAGGGTTACGCTATCCCCTCATCTAACGGTTACAGTTCACTCGCATACAAGAACACCGGTTCGGTTCGTAACTGGGGTTGGGAGTTGAACGTAAACGGTAACAAGTTCATCAAGATTGGTAAGGACTTCAGCATCTCTACCTACGCTAACGTAGCGCAGAACTTCAACACCGTACTTGAGATGGAGGAGAGTATCCTTAACAACGTCAACTCAGACTTTAACTACGCTAACGGCTCATACCTCAACCGTATCCAGCTCGGCAACCCGCTCGGTTCACTCTACGGCTTCAAGTTCAAGGGTGTATACCAGTACAACTACAACACCACATGGACCAAGGAGCGTTGGGCACAGGCAGCTGCTGAGGCAGAGGCTAAGGGCTACAAGTTGCACGACATCTACCCCGTAGCAGGCGACGCTGATGGCAACACCATCTATGGTGCCGACGGTAAGCCCCTCCGCATGGTATACAACTACAACGATGGTTCTGCAACCTACTCATTCCGTGGTGGTGATGCTATGTACGAGGATATCAACAACGACGGTAACATCAACCAGCTCGATATCGTATACTTGGGTAACTCTAACCCCAAGCTCCAGGGTGGTTTCGGTTTGACATTCCAGTACAAGCGTTTGTCACTCAAGACACAGTTCACCTATCGTTATGGTGTAGACGTAATCAACTCTGCACGTATGAACGTAGAGAACATGTACACCAACCACAACCAGAGTATTGCTACTAACTGGCGTTGGAGAAAAGAGGGTGACGTGACCATGATGCCTCGTGCAATGTACAACACCGGTTACAACTGGTTGGGTAGCGATCGCTACTTGGAAGATGCATCATACCTCCGTATGTCATACCTCCAGGCTTCATACTCAGTAGATCCTCAGGTATTGAAGAAGTATGGTTTGAGCCAGCTCTACGTATCAGGTTCAGCTAACAACCTCTTCTTCCTCACCAAGTACACCGGTTTGGATCCCGAAATCAGTGCAAACGGATGGGGTCAGGCATTCGACGGTTCTAAGACACCGCGTTCACGCTCATACACACTGTCTCTCACTGTAGGTTTCTAATAATGAAAAGCAATATTTAAGGATATGAAAAGTTTCAAAAGAAATATAATTAAGACATTGGTTTTGGGTGCAGCAGTAGCAATGACCTGCTCATGCGAAGATTTCCTGACCATCTATCCTACCGATAAGGTAGTATTGGAGAACTATTGGAAGACCAAGACCGACGTAGAGAACGTGGTGGCAAACAGCTACCGCAAGATGATTCAGTCAAGCTTCACTGACCGCCTCGTAGTATGGGGTGAGCTCCGTGGTGATAACGTAATCTTGGGTAACAACCCCAGCACTAACGTGAAGAACATCATGGAGGCTAACCTTCTCGCTGAGAACGGTTACAATGACTGGTCACACTTCTACTCTATCATCAACAACTGTAACATCGTGATGAAGTACGCTCCTGAGGTAATGAATGAGGACCCCGACTTCACACAGGGTGACCTTGACGTGACTATGGGTGAGATGCTTGCTATCCGTGCCCTCTGTCACTTCTACCTCGTACGTACATTCCGCGACATCCCCTTGCTCAAGGAAGCGATGGTAGATGACTCACAGAACCTCTATCAGGCACAGGCTACTCCGCTCGAGGCACTCGACTTTATCCTCGACGACCTCTACAAGGCTGAGGGCTTGGTAATGGCATCAGGTAACTACCCCAACCTCTCTGACAACAAGGGTCGCATCACTAAGAATGCTGTACGTGCTATCATTGCTGACGCATTGCTTTGGAAGGCTGCCTTCGCACAGTATGCTGCTAACGGCGACGATCAGGGCGTAAAGCAGTACTACACCGAGTGTATCGCATTCTGTGACTCTGCGTTGAACGATCAGATGAGACACGTATTAGATTACGAAGAGGAGAACAACGTTAAGAGCGAAGGTAAGATCGATGAGGTATACCCCCTCGAGCACCAGCCTGTAAAGAACACAGGTAACGCTACCTACCTCGACCTCCCCTACTACAAGGTATTCTACCAGGGCAACAACCGTCGCGAGAGTATCTTCGAGTTGCAGCACACCAGCGTAGCTGAGGGTGGTAACTACCATATACCTGCGTTCTATGGCTACGACTACAAGGTAGGTCAGCTTTCTGCTCCGCGCTACATGGCTGAGACTGGTACCCAGGGCCTCTACAAGGCTACAGACTATCGCCGCGTAACTAACATCAACATCCCCACATCGGGTGAGGTGGATATGTATCCCATCATTAAGTGTACCTATCGTTACGCAAGCGGTACTATCGACAAGCCTGAGTACCCTGCAAACAATAAATTGGCAACAACAGGTGATAGTAGATACATCAGCGGAACAAACATGAACACCATCCTCTACCGCACCTCTGACGTAATGTTGATGAAGGCTGAGGCATTGGCTCTCCGTAATGACACTGTAGTACCTGGCAATCAGGACTTGAGAAAGTCATTCGAGTTGGTTAAGGCTGTTTACTACCGCTCAAACCCCTACAAGGTGACCAATGCAGACTCACTCAAGTACTCTTCTGACCCTGGA
>JAFZFF010000001.1 GCA_017556045.1 Bacteroidaceae bacterium
CTTGGCATAGTTGTATCCTTCGGATGAGGGCTTGCCACTATCATCAAGGCAGTGCTCAGGTATCAGGAAGGGACGGAAGTAGCAGCCTCTGCCGATTTGCGTCGCTATGTCAAATGTCATGGTGATGGTGTCTTCCGTAGATACGGGGAGCATGTCCGTACAGCCCTTGTTGATGTGAAGGTTGGTCGATGCCTTGCTGCCGATAGCGATGCCATACATCACACTGTTACTGACTTGACTTACACCTTCTTCGTTGACGATGGTACGGAGCGGTGGAATGGAGGACCTCTTGGATATGCAAGCTCTGACGGATACGGTAGAGTCGTTCGTCTGCGTCACTGAGCAAATCTCAATGTTTGCACTGCCCATAAAGCGAGTCATCTCACTTTCGTAAGAAGCATTCAATAGCTCCTTGACGGCTTTTGCGGAGAGGAGATTGTCTTTCAGAGTGGGAATTGTATCTCCTACCAGTTCGCCCAAGAGATAATCTGCAATGACCCCAAGATTAAATAATACATCAGTTACCTTGAACACCTCATCGGCAAACGCCTCAAAGTCCATCATCTTAGAGATTGCTGGCTCGCCATTGCCATCGATGAAGGGAGAGCGTGCCTGAGATGAGGCGTCTATGGGCAGATATGGCACGGTAAAGTACCCGCAGATTTTGCCGTCTGCATCGTATGCGGTAAACTCCACCTCCTTATCGTCAGATACTCCGCAAAATTGGTGTCCAGCAGCTATGACCTTCAAGACATCGGCATTATATGCGAGGTGAGCCACTACAGGGCTGACAGTCTTGCCATTTCCACCAGCGTTGAGGCATATGGTGACACTCCCGTCTACGGAGTCTCTGACCGACACTATGTAATTGTCACAAAATGCGCTATTGCCACTGAAATAGCAAACGCCCTCGTCCCATCCAGCCAAGGACATCGCTGGTATCTGATAATACCCCTGCTTGGGGATGCTGTCATCATCATGCTCCACACAAGATATTAAACCGAAGAGGAGAGGAAGCATGAGCAGCCCTGCACGTAACATTATAAAAAGACTCTTTTTCATATATTCAATCTGTTTATACCAACAAACACGACTATCAGTGAGTTGGCAGAAGTTTTGTATTCTAAATAAACCGAAGCACTACTGCCCACATTTCAGCGGACAGTAGTGTGATATAAACTAATGTTCAGATAGGTTTAAAAGCGTTTGTATTCTATTCTACTAAGGGTTGAAAATCAACAATTCGCCTCCTTGTTTAATCTTAACTGAGGATCTAAGAATAGCGCCATTACTTTTGAAAATATGAAACTGTTCGTAGGTATCAACAGTGATGTCCTTCACATCAACATTGGTATTCTCAAAATATCCGTCCGCATCATCGTAGATATCTTGTTTCCATACGTAAGACGTAGTCGGCATTGCTAACTCAACGGCAGCAGCAGCATCTATAAATCCGTAACCCACCTCATTGTTCCATGTACTAATTTTATGTTTAACACTCTTTGTGTATGAATACAAATCAGTTCTTATCTTATGTGCAGATTTGCAAATAATGAAGTCTACAGCTTCTGCAGTCAGATCGGGATTGACACTCAACATAAGAGCTGCAATACCAGCGGCATGAGCACACGCAGCCTCTGTCCCTTCAAAGTCACTAACATATTGTGGATAGTTAGGACTCTTAGCTGTCGTAAAGACAGAAACACCTGGAGCTATTATGTCTAATGTATCACCATAACAACTATTCCATAGTATAGGAGAATGCTCACATTGTCCCGTCTGGGCTCTCGCTCCACATTTCATGGCAGTACCTACTATTATAATACGAGCGTCTACACTTCTTGGGAATTGACAATCTTGGCTGGTATCGGGGTAGTTTCCCGAACCTGCAAGAAGTACGCAACCATAGCCGTTTCTTCCTTCATTGAGCGCAATACCTAAAGCTTCTTTTATAAGGTCGTCATCCAGCATGTTTTTGGGCAAACAGATCACATCTGCACCATTATTCATAGCCCATGATATTCCCGTAGCAATCTTATACGCAGATACACCATTGAAAAAGTTAAAAGCGACAGACATTAGTTTGCATTCGGGTGCCACACCATGCATACCGTCCTCATTGTTATGAACAGCTCCAATTACACCTGCATATCTTGTTCCAGTTTGCATGTAAGATGGAGAAGAACTGGCTGCATTATCCTCGTAATTCAGCAAATAACGATTGTCCCTCAAGTCAGGATGACCAAAATCTATACCATCGCTAATAATCGCTACTACGACACCATCCCCCTCTGTCGTTTCCCAAGCCTCTTCGATGTTAATATCCGCATCGGGGTAATCCTCATTGTAAAGTCCCCATTGACGACCAAAATAAATGTCATTGGACCTAACATTATTGTTGGTAGATTGATAAGCCTCGTAGATAAGAGTTTCGGGAGAGCTGCTCTCAAAGACACCAGAGGTATAGAAGAGATTAGCGGCTTCTATCGCATTCATCGAAGAGGTAGAGGTACATGATAGTATATACCACAATGGCATATACTCATTGTTTCCCACAACCTCCATACCATACTGAGCCGCCATTTGCTGTAGCTTACCAAGATCATCGGCAGACTTCAACTTTACATAGAAGTTATTGGTTATGTCTACACGATTGCCATTCACCGTAAATGAGGGTAAAACCTGTAACACCTCAGCCTCAGCCTTCACTTTTGCGACCAGAGCATCGTACTGATCTGCACTCTGCACTTCGGGCATCTCTAACGTAGAGAAATAGACCTCGGGAGCAGCAGAGCGTTGTCTCTGCAACGGTACTACCTGACTATGGATATCGCTTTTGACCGACATCGCGATACGTGGTTCGGAAGAACGAACCTTGCTTTGAGATTGGTATTCACCGTTAGAGACCACATATAGGCGAGTGGAATCCACTGTCAAATAGACACGATTACCATTGTAGTAATAGTAGTAGTCGCTTTGCTGGGCCAGTATTGGGACAAAACCCAATATGCCCAAAAGAAGTGATATATATCGTCTCATAGTGGTACGATTTACTTGGTCAATATCATACGCTTGGTGTCGATTACCTTACCATCGGCAACAAGTGCATACAGGTACATACCTGCATTGAGGCTACCACCATCAATGGTAATGCTTGTCTCGCCACGCTCAGCAACGGTGTATTCCGCAATCTGCTCACCATTCATTGTATAGATATAGAGGTCTGCTTTTACCACCTCATCTGCTACATCGCAGCGGATAACAGTACTTACTGTGAAAGGATTAGGCTCATTCTGATAGAGAGTATTCACTACGGCATCGAGGTCAGTAGCCTCTGCAGAACGAGAAGCAACCTTCTTGATAGGTGAACTGCCGTTTTCATATTGCTCAATCTTTGCATTCAGCTCTTGGATAGAACGTACCAGCAAAGGGATAATCTCAATATAGTTTACACCAAGATAGCCATCTTCCCCCTCTACCACGAGGTCAGGATAGATTTCCTGCAGTTCCTGTGCAATGAAACCATAGTGTTTATTCTGCAAAACGGAAGACTCTTCATCGTACCACTTAGCACGTTTTGCCTTGTTTGCAGCGGTATCACCTACAGCCTCGAATTCACGCTGCTTATATTTGTATTCTACCACATTCATACCCAATACATTATCAAGGCAACTATTTGATACAGATTTTATCTCTTTCTTCAAACGATAATCTGACGGGGTGAGAAGTGTTGAAGAGATGATACTACCTGTAGTATAGACATCTCCGTGGAAGAAACCTGCGTATGCTCCGTTCATAGAAAAGCCACCTAAACTACTCGAAGATGTACCAAATACGCCAGCACCATATATTTCATTAAGGAATCCTGCTACTCCGAAATTATAACCGTTATTAGAGCCACTAGCGATACCTGCGACACCATATGAAGCGTAGGCAGATGAACTGGATGTGCGACAGCTGCGACCATATACGCCGTAACTTTCAAAACCTGCAGGATCATTTTCTACATAAATACCGCAACCCGGACCTGCCATGCCTGTTCGTTTAATCTTCAATCCTGTTGATTCCTGTGTATTTACATGCACCGCTACACCTGTTTCACCACTACCATTTACAGAAAACTGAGAATGCAGATTGCTGTAATCTTCTGTGCCGATAGCAACCTTACCATCGGTGTCTACCACCAATTGAGCATTAGCAACTCCAAAGCATGATGCCACTAAAAGCATCGAAATAAATCTCTTTTTCATACTGGTAAAGAATTTAAAAGTTAATAATAAAATATTTGATTTCGAAATCTTCGATTAAAGTGTAAAACTACCAACAAAGCGCTCTCCATACTCGGTAACGATCTCTACCGAATAGCTACCTGCACCACCATTAATGATGGTAATTTCTCCCATTCCATCGGAAATATCCGTAGTGGAGTTCCATTCTTGGCCAGTAGTTTCGTTCTCTACATTAATAGTGATTGCCGAAAATTCAGCAGAGGTGCTTATATAGATAGCACTTCCTTGATAATAGGCTGTAAAGGGAATAATTCCCCCATCTCTTGCATCACTTCCTGTGAGAACATCACCTGTTATAAGAGGAATAGGAACACCCTCAACCTCTTTACCTCCATCAGCCATCACCTGTGCATTGCCTACTGTAAAAAGGCAAACAGCTACCAAGAGCCAATTTAAAAAAGTCTTCATAATCGTATAGTTTTTTGTTAATGATTTCGACGGCAAAGTTAGAGGATAATAGTGAGACAACGAAAAAAAACCGTCTTACAACACAAGTTGCAAAACGGTGAATATCAGACATTTAATCATCTGTAAGAATGCGAAAAATCTTACAAGAAAACAGACGGCACCTAACTATCAGTAAATCAACAATTTACCCCCCCCCCTATAAGCCAAGAACGGCATACAAAACTGTAAGAATAAAACTACACAACACTGATTATCTGCACATTACAGCATATTCTCCAAGAAGAAATCTCGACTGGGAGCGTCAGACGACTTGATTTCGTCACGCAGGCGGTGCTTAATCTGGTAGATATGATTGCGCTCCAGCTTCATGAAGGTGGCAATGGTCTTACCCGAGAAGCGAGCATAGAGGAGGGTGAGGAAAGCATAGTCCTTCTCCTTCAGGTGGGGCAGCTCAGTACGCATGCGAGCCATGATGTTATCGAGGTTGGTATCTAAGATAGCCTCCAACTCGGCAATCATGTTACCTTCGCTGATTCGCTTAATCTCCTTTTCAAGCTGCGTGAATATCGCTGACTTGGAGCCTTGGTTTTCATAATAGGTTTCACTTAGGCTATTGAGCAGCTTAGAGTATGTACCGAACAGCTCGGCAATCTGTGTCTGCATACGAGCAGAGGACCCCTCATGCTTGCTCACGCGATGACGAAGGTCGTCTAACTGCTCGTGAGACTGCTGCAGCTCTTCATTGATACGCCCGATGGACTCTTCCCGATGACTCAACGTATGGCGCAGATCCTCGGCAAGCTCCATGTAGCCAGTCAGTTCCTCTTGCTTATGACGGAAGCGGTTGCGTACATATATATATAGTATAGCTGCTACTATCAGCAGTACCAAGGCGGCTATGCTCATGAGGTAACGGTAGTTGAGGTTGCGCAGCTCCTCTACCTGCAGGCGACTTTGGTAATGATCGAGCTGAGATGCTATTAGGGGTTGCTGCAAGGTGATACGAACTGCTGAATCTTGTAATTCGAACAAACGTTCATAGTTACTTAGAGCAATGTCTGTGCGACCTAAAGCCTTATTTACCTGATAACTTTTATGCCAAAGTTTAGCCGTATCCTCTGCAGAAGCACTTATATTCCAAGCATGAGCCAAAGCATCCTCTGCAGCAACTCTATCGTTTTTTAACGCATGGTAATGGGCAATGATGCCATAAGTAGCAGCATTTTGGGGAAGCACATCAATAGGATAGCGAATAAATAACGAGTTCAAGGCTTCGACATTTGCAGTAGCATCGTACAAGCGTAGGAGTTGATTAATACTACTATATATAACATAGGTATCATTGCATGCTTCTCCCGATATCAAGACCTCATTGAGTAGCGAATCTGCTTGGGAGAATTGAAGCATATTCAGATAAATCAATCCCATATTGCGCTTGGTAAGGTATTGCAAACGCTCTTTGGCAGCCATTTTGAAATAGCGAGAAGCCTCTTCCATACAAATCACACCTTTCGGATAGTCGTAGTCATTACCATAAAGAACCCCCATCTGCAAATATAATAATCCCACAGGATAGGGTTCATCCACCTCATCCACAAAATCCTTGGCACGTGTGTAGGCGGTCATCGCCTCGTGGCGCAAGCCCGCATTGGCATATACACGGCCATGGTAGTAGAACGCCTGCAGGCGATGTAACGCGGGACCACGGCGGTCATAGTAGCGTGTAGCCACACTGATGAGTGAGTCGTCAGCTACATCGATATAGCTCTTATCCTGCGCCTCTACGGTGAGTAGCGCATATAGGGCACGCGACTCGCCCCAGCGCGGCATGTCAGCGGCAGTGAGCACCGCAAGTACGGAGTCAGGGGCATCATTCACACGAGCCTCCAGCTCCTGGAGCTGGCGCATAGAGGGAGCATCGCCACACCCAATGCAGAGGGCAGCGACGAGAAAGAGATATAGCAGTACACGACATTTCATGTCGCGAAGATACATAATTATTTTATTTTACACAAAAAAGCTATCCGCTTGACCAACTTGTTTGCCGGCTGTTCGAAGTAACGATACGAGATACCACTAAGTAATAGAGTAAGTAGCAGTAAGGCCAATACGGCCACATAAGGAGATAGGGAGATCTGGAAGTAATGCTGAGCCTCTACATAGAGACGGAAGAGCATGTGATGTATGAGGTAGAAACCGAAGCTGACCTCGCCACCCCATACCAAGAGACGACATGAGAGCAGTTGGGACAATCTGCCGCGCTGCAGAGAGAACACATAGATAACCAATGCGATAGGCAACCAATAGTAGCATGAGTAGCGATAGACCTGAGGCACATGTACCGACAGGGTATAGAAAAGCACAAACAACGCCACAGCACCGCACTCGCCACATGTGGCTTGGCTGCGACTGAGCGATGTACCCTGCTCCCGCGAGGCTATCTGATAGACCCACATGCCGAGCAGAAAGTCGGGAAAGCGAGCTATAGGATTGACATACCACACATCTTTAACCAAAGGCTCGGGCGTAAGGTACATGCCTACCACCACAGCTATAGCACTGAGGACAAAGGTCATGGCCAAGCGGCGTGGACGACGAAGCAGGAGGGCCAACAGGGGAAAGGCGAGATAGAAGAGTTGCTCGCAGCAGAGGCTCCACGAAGGACTATTGAAGGAGAAATAGTAGTCGGGACTCGGCACATAGGCTTGACATAGCACCAAGTTGGGCACGAAGTGTGCCAGCCACTGCCCTACTCCATTGCTCAGGCTATAGGTGCCCAAGGCTGCTGCCACCATAAGCATCAGCAGATGTAGAGGATATATGCGAGCCACACGAGCTACCCAGAAGTTCCGCTTGGTCACGGCACCCATAGCAAAACGCTCATCGTAGCTGTAGGCGATAATGAATCCGCTCAGCACAAAGAAGAAGCTCACGCCTACGTACCCCTCGGTGAGGATAGGCAAATCAAATCTATCACTGATGATATTGCAGTGTGAGGCAAATACCATAAGAGCAAACAGCAGGCGTAGTGATGTGAGTGGTCGTATCATCTGAAGTGGGTGTCATAGGTGGTTGCAAACAAAAAGAGGAACTTCGCAGCCCCTCTTTCCCATTTTTAACCTAAACCTTAACTATGAAAAAATCTAATGTTTGCTGCAAATTTGAGGCTTTTTTTCTTAACAGCAAAGAAAAATCGTGAAAAAATGCAAAAAAAATATGTATTTCTTTCCTTTATAAGAAGTACAGACAATCAAAACGTGACATTTAGCCATGAAATCAAATCAATTTTATTATCTTTGAGGTAAAACCTCTTAGATACTTGGAAGCTGTAAACAGCACTCCTCCAGGGGAGATAAACCTCCCCTTCGTCGCAACCGACGCTCATTTCGCGTCGGCGCTGTGAAAAATATCCAAGTAAACTTGGTATTTCTCGCTCGTTTATTATTATCTTTGCGAAAAATATTACTCGTATTAAGATGGAGAAGAAACGGATAATCATCGTGGGACCTGCGTACCCCTATCGTGGAGGTATAGCAGACTTCAATGAGCGCTTGGCGCGAGAATTTCAGCGTGAGGGACATGAGGTGCTCACCTATACATTCACGTTGCAGTACCCCAGCTTCTTGTTCCCAGGCAAGACGCAGTATGCCACAGGACCTGCTCCCGAGGACCTCTCTATCGTACGCAAGATAAACTCGGTAAATCCGTTTAATTGGTTCAAGGTGGGCCGCGAGATACGTCGCCAACGCCCTGACATGGTAATGATACGCTTCTGGCTACCCTTCTTGGCTCCTTGCCTCGGCACCATAGCTCGCGTCATCAGCAGAGACAAGAGCATCAAGGTGGTGGGACTGCTCGACAATGTGATCCCTCATGAGCGCCGTATCGGCGATCGACTCTTTGCACGCTATATGATAAAGTCTATCGGAGGCTATGTGGCAATGTCTGAGTCTGTGTTGGGTGATGCCAAAAGCTTTGACGACACTAAGCCCTTCGCGCTGACTCCACATCCGCTCTACGATAACTTTGGAGCAAAGGTGTCACGCGAAGAAGCCATCAAACAACTCGGACTCGATGCCGACACTCGCTATATCCTATTCTTCGGACTTATCCGTGACTATAAGGGACTGGACCTCTTGCTGCGCGCCTTTGCAGACAAGCGACTGCGTGAGAAGAAGGTGAAACTCATCGTAGCAGGAGAGTTTTACAGCAACGCCGAGATGTATGAGCAGTTGGAGCAGGAGTTGGGCCTCGCCCCACACATTGTGTGGTACAAGGAGTTTATCCCTGCCGACCAAGTGCGCTACTTCTTCGCCGCAGCAGACCTCGTGGCACAGCCCTACAAGTCGGCCACACAGAGTGGTATCACACAGATAGCTTACCACTTTGAGCGCCCCATGCTGGTGACCAACGTGGGTGGGTTGGCCGAGATAGTGCCTCATGGCAAGGTGGGTTATGTCACTGAGCCTAATGCCGAGGATATTGCCGAAGCATTGGTAGACTTCACCACCAACAAGAGCGAGAGCGACTACCACGAAGGTATATTGGAAGAGAAGTCTAAGTATGCATGGAGCAACATGACAAAGGCGCTCTTCACCGTTGCCGACCAAACAAAAAAATAATACGGAATGCGCGTACTCATCATCAACACGACCGAGCACCAGGGTGGACCAGCCATCGCAGCCTACCGCCTTACCGAAGCCTTGAAAAACAATGGTATCAAGGCCAAGATGCTTGTGCGTCGTAGGAGTACCGATCAGGTGACCACTGTGCTCGCAGAGCGCAGTCTGTCTAACAGAGCGAGTGTCATCTGGGAGAAGCTTTCCGTACTGCTACATACACACTTCCGCCGTAATAGGATATACTCCATCGACTTCGGTCACTCGGGAGCCGACATCACCGAACTACCCGAGTTTAAGCAAGCCGATGTGGTACATCTGCATTGGATAAACGAAGGTATGCTATCGCTCGCCTCAGTAGAAAAGATCGTAGCATCGGGCAAGCCCATCGTATGGACCCTGCACGATATGTGGCCCTTCACAGGAATATGCCACTATGCTCACGACTGTGACCACTACACCAGCCACTGCCACAACTGCCCACAAATCAGTAGTCGTAAGCATCGCGATATGGCCTTCCGCACCTTTGAGCGTAAGATGCAGCTGCTGGGTAGCTCACAGATACAGTTCGTGGCCTGTAGCCGCTGGCTGGGCAATATGGCAAGTAATAGCCATCTGCTCAGCGGACGCAAGATAACTTGCATCCCCAATGCGATCAATACCAATCTTTTCAAACCTCGTGCGAAGAAATTGGCCCGCGAGACCGTAGGACTCCCTACAGACAAGCGCCTGATACTCTTTAGTTCACACACCCTCACCGATGAGCGTAAAGGATTCCATTACCTGAAGGAAGCCACCAAACGCCTTATCGAGACATACCCCGAGTGGAGCCAACAGCTCGGCATAGTACTCATCGGTAATGATATCGAGCCCTCAATATACCGCGATATCCCCATCGACGTATACCCACTCAACTATATTGCCGAAGAGAAGCGATTGGTAGACATCTACAATGCTGTAGACCTCTTTGCCATCCCCTCATTGCAAGATAATCTCCCTAACACCATCGTAGAAGCTATGGCATGTGGAGTGCCCTGCATCGGATTCAACGTAGGTGGCATCCCTGAGATGATAGACCATCTGCACAATGGTTATGTGGCAGAGTACAAGAACGTGGGTGACTTGGCTGAAGGCATACACTGGCTGCTCACCGAGGGCGAATATGACATACTGAGCCGCGAAGCTGCCCGCAAAGCTATCAATACGTATGGCGAAAACAGTGTGGCCATGAAGTACATCGGTGTGTACAACCGTATCACTGGAGACAACAAATAAGATTATACTATTAACCCCTATAAACAGACATCAACATGTTTTCAAAAGAGACCTATATCCGTCGCCGTCAGCAGCTCAAAGAGAAGCTGAAGAGCGGTCTGTTGCTGTTTCTCGGCAACGATGAGTGTGGCATGAACTATGCCGACAATACCTACCACTTCCGTCAAGACTCTACATTCCTCTACTTCTTCGGCTCTGACTATGCTGGCCTTGCTGCCATTATCGACATTGACGAGGATCGTGAGATTATCTTTGGCGACGAACTCACCATCGATAGCATCATCTGGATGGGTATCCAGCCCACCATACGTGAGAAGAGCGAGCGTGTAGGTATCCGTGAGACCTTGCCCATGAGCGAGCTTAAGAACTATCTTGACCGCGCAGCTGCCAAGGGGCAGCCCATACACTATCTGCCCCCCTATCGTGGCGATCACAAGTTGTGGCTGAGCGAGCTTCTCGGCAAGCAGCCTGCCGAACTTGCGACAGGATCTTCAGTGTCCTTCATCCGCGCCGTAGTGGACCTGCGTAATTATAAGGACGCCGAAGAGATAATTCAGATCGAAGAGGCCATCAATACCAGCGTGGAAATGCACGTGACAGCCATGCGCACCGTACGCCCCGGCATCAAGGAGAGCGAGGTAGCTGCTGCTGTGACCGAAGTAGCTATGCGCCAAGGTGGTAACCTATCGTTCCCCGTCATCGCCACTATCAACGGACAGACCCTCCACAACCACTGCCACAGCAATGTGCTCAAAGAGGGACAACTCTTCCTGCTCGATGCTGGTGCGGAGAACACTATGCACTATGCTGGTGACCTCACCTCTACCATGCCCGTGAGCACCCACTTCACCGAGCGTCAGAAGACTGTATACGACATCAATCTCCGCGCTTATCGCACTGCTGTAGCGGCCCTTCGCCCCGGCATCACCTTCCGCGAGGTACACATGATGGCCGTGACCGAAATCTGTAAAGGTATGAAGGAACTCGGCCTCCTCAAGGGCGACCCTGCAGAAGCAGCTAACCTCGGTGCATATGCCCTCTTCATGCCCCACGGCCTCGGCCATATGATGGGTCTCGACGTGCACGATATGGAGAACCTCGGCGAGGTATACGTAGGCTACGATGGAGAGCCCAAGAGCACCCAGTTTGGCTTCAAGTCACTGCGCCTTGCTCGCAAGCTCGAGCCCGGATTCGTGTTCACCATCGAGCCCGGCATCTACTTCATTCCCGAGCTCATCGACAAGTGGCGTGCCGAAAAGCAGTTTACCGACTTCATCTGCTACGACAAGCTCGATGCATGGAAAGACTTTGGCGGCATACGCAACGAAGAGGACTACCTCATCACTCCCGACGGTGCTCGCCACTTAGGTAATCACAAGCCCTGCAGCACCGAAGAGATCGAAGCAGAGCGCAACCGCTAACCTTCATCGCACACAATATTCACTCAGGCCTGACAGATGTCGGGCCTGAATTGTATATGAATGATAGATTTTTCAGATTAGAGATACAACATTCAAGAATTATCCGTATCTTCGCACGTTAATACGCATTGACGATAACGTAAATAAAGAATAAGGAAGTGTACTTCAAAGATATCATCGGACAGGAAAGCACAATCGCGATGCTACGCCAAGCGGTAGCTGAGGGACGCATCCCTCATGCTCAACTTATCTGTGGCCCTGAGGGAACGGGTAAATTGGCGGTGGCTATCGCCTATGCTCGCTACCTCTGCTGCTCACATCGTGGAGCTGAAGATGCTTGTGGAGAATGTCCGTCGTGTAAGAAGTTCGACAAGTTGGTGCACCCCGACCTACACTTTGCATTCCCGATTTACAAAAAAGACTCTAACAAGACACCGCGTAGCGATGACTTTATCGACAAATGGCGCCAGGCGGTGGCGGAGAATCCTTACATGAATCTGAACCAGTGGATGGACCACATCGGTACAGAGAACCAGCAAGGACTTATCTATGCTTCGCAGAGCGAGGAGATCATACGCAAGCTCACACTCAAGTCAAGCGAGGGAGGCTACAAGGTGATGATTATCTGGATGGCAGAGAAGATGAACGGTGAATGTTCGAACAAACTGCTGAAGATGATAGAAGAGCCACCTGCCCAGACGGTCTTCTTGCTGGTCGCCGAGAACCCCGACATGCTGTTGCCCACGATACAAAGCCGCGTACAGCGTATGGCGCTGCGCCCCATTGAAGAGGAGACGATCTCTAATGCCCTGTGTGAGAGATTTGGCTTGACGGATGCTGATGCTCGACAGATTGCTCATGCCTCAGCAGGGAATTGGCTACAAGCCGTGGAGACAATACACCTGGGCAATCGTTCGAAGGAGCACATAGAGCTGTTCATGACTCTCATGCGTAAGTCATATATGCGAGACCTCAAGGGTATGCGCCAATGGGCAGATGGTGTAGCTGGCATGGGACGCGAACCGCAGAAAAACTTCCTTGCTTACTGTCAGCGTATGATACGCGAGAGTTTCATCTGTAACTTCCGCCGCCCTGAGATAAACTATATGAATGCGGACGAGGCAAACTTTACCTCACGCTTTGCTCCCTTCGTGAACGAGAAGAACATTTTCGGCATTATGGACGAACTGAGTGAGGCACAACGACATATCGAGCAGAATGTCAACGCCAAGATGGTATTCTTTGACTTGGCTTTGAAGATGATAATGCTGCTCAAAAATTGAGAATTAAAAACGTAGAATTGTAAAATGAGCGAATACAAAACCAACGGCTGCGACGGCATCAGTTGCAAGGGATGCGGCCGACAAGATAAGCAACTCAACGTCTTCGACTGGCTGGTCGATGTGCCCGGCAATATCGACGAGACAGACTTCGTGGAGGTGCAATTTAAGAATACCCGCAAGGGCTACTACCTCAACAGCAACAAGATACCCCTACAGAAGGATGATATCGTAGCCGTAGAGGCCAGCCCTGGCCACGATATAGGTGTGGTCACCCTCACCGGCAGCCTCGTATTGCTGCAGATGAAGAAGGCACGCATCAAGAGCGATGCCGAGGTGCGCCGCGTATACCGCAAGGCACGCGAGGTAGACATGGAGAAGTACTACGAAGCCAAGGCCAAGGAACAAGATACAATGATACGTTCGCGCCAAATCGCCAAAGACCTCGGACTGGAGATGAAGATTGGTGACGTGGAATATCAAGGCGACGGCAATAAAGCAATTTTCTACTACATTGCTGATGGCCGTGTCGACTTCCGTCAACTCATCAAGGTTTTGGCTGATGTATTCAAGGTACGTATTGAGATGAAGCAGATTGGTGCTCGCCAAGAGGCAGGCCGTATCGGTGGTATCGGTCCTTGTGGTCGCGAACTGTGTTGTGCCACCTGGCTTACCAACTTCACCTCGGTATCAACCAGCGCTGCTCGTTTCCAGGATATCTCAATGAATCCTCAGAAGCTTGCAGGACAGTGTGCCAAGCTGAAATGCTGCATGAACTATGAGGTAGACGTGTACGTAGAGGCTCTCAAGCGCTTCCCCGCTCGTGATATCACTTTGGAGACATTAGACAACACCTATTTCCACTTCAAGTCAGATATCCTCAAACGCGAGATCACCTACTCTACCGACAAGAGCTTTGCTGCCAACCTCGTGACCATCAGCACACGTCGTGCCTTCGATGTCATCAACCTTAACAAGAAGGGCGTGAAGCCAGAGTCTTTGCTCGAAGATGGCAAAAGCCAAGAGCCTCAGCGCGTAGACCTGCTCGATCAGGATAGCGTGACTCGCTTTGACAATGCCAAAAAGAAAAAGAAGAAAAAGAAACCAAGCGCAAAGCATGGTGGCGGTGGTAATCAAGGCAAAGAACAAAAGCGTCCATCGGGCAATCATGAGAAGAAAGACTAAGCTACTCGCTCTATACAAAACCATATTGACGTTGCTCATGCTCACTGCTCTCAGCAGTTGCATAAGCGATGTCAGTTACACGGCCTTTCGCACCATTGATTCGAGCAAATGGAGCCAAACAGACACACTCATCTATCAAGCAGATACTCTCGAGATGAGCGGTATGCGAGGCGTACAGCTATTGCTACACACAGAAGAGTATCCTTACACCAATATCGCACTGAGCATTGTCATCAAGCAAGACACCACTCTACTGCTCGACACGGTTGCGCTCTATGACCTTACCACAGAAGCGAAAACTCACAGTTTTGGTTGCCGCAACGACTACACCCTTTCCGTAGGAAACATTACGCTCTGCGACACACTACCTACCACCATACAACTCACCCATCAGATGACTGATAGTACACTCAGGGGCATACGCGAAGCAGGCATCCTAATAGGCGACCCCATAGGACTGCCGAAGGAAACGGTATGGAGAGTAGAATGGTGATACGCAGCCACAATACACAACACTCGATGAAATAATCGGGTCATAATATTTCATTATTCAGCAAAAATACCGAAATTTGCAGCCAATATTACAATTGATTATAGAAAAATGAGTGAACAACTGATTGTTAAGGAGCGCGACGAGGTTATCGTGCGCTTCTCAGGCGACTCGGGCGATGGTATGCAGCTGGCAGGAAACATCTTCTCTACCGTATCTGCTACCGTAGGTAACGACATCTGTACCTTCCCCGACTATCCTGCTGATATACGTGCCCCGCAAGGCAGCCTTACGGGCGTATCGGGATTCCAGGTACACATTGGTGCCGGACGTGTATATACTCCGGGCGACTTGTGCGATGTGTTGGTAGCGATGAACGCTGCTGCACTGAAGACACAGTATCGCTATGCCAAGCCCGATGCTACCATTATTATAGATACCGATTCATTCGGCGCTGCTGACCTGAAAAAGGCAGCATTCGCTACCGAAGACCCCTTGGCAGAGATGAACATCGATGCAGATCGCGTCATCGCATGCCCCATCACACAGATGGTAAAAGATTGTCTGGCTGGTAGTGGCATGGAGCCCAAGTCTGTACTCAAGTGCCGCAACATGTTTGCGTTGGGTCTCGTTTGCTGGCTCTTCGACCGCGACCTGGAGGTAGCATTCAACTACTTGCGCGAGAAATTTGCCAAGAAGCCCGCTTTGGCCGAGGCCAATATCAAGGTCATCCAGGCAGGTTACGACTACGGACACAATACCCATAGCTCGGCTACCAATGTATACCGCGTAGAGACCAAGGATAAAGTGCCTGGCCGCTATATGGACATCACTGGTAACAAGGCTACTGCATACGGCTTCATCGCTGCTGCGGAGAAGGCAGGCTTGAAGCTCTACTTGGGTTCATACCCCATCACTCCCGCTACGGATGTGTTGCACGAACTCTCTAAGCACAAGTCACTCGGCGTGACTACCGTACAGTGCGAAGATGAGATTGCCGGATGCGCTTCGGCGGTAGGTGCTTCGTATGCCGGAGCATTGGCAGTAACCTCTACCTCTGGCCCCGGTATCTGTCTCAAGTCTGAGGCTATGAACCTTGCTGTTATCATGGAGCTCCCGCTCGTGGTACTCGACGTACAACGTGGTGGACCAGCTACAGGCCTTCCTACCAAGTCAGAGCAGACAGACCTCTTGCAGGTGCTCTTTGGACGTAATGGTGAGTCGCCCATGCCCGTGTTGGCAGCTACATCGCCCACCGACTGCTTCGATGCGGCTTACATGGCTTGTAAGATTGCCCTTGAGCACATGACTCCCGTAGTATTGCTCACTGATGCATTTGTGGCTAATGGTTCAGGCGCATTCCGCTTGCCCAACTTGGCAGAGTATGCTGCAATCAATCCGCCCTATGTTCCCGAAGAGCTCAAGGGCACATGGACTCCCTACCAGCGCCAGGAAGAGAATGGCGTACGCTACTGGGCAGTGCCTGGTCGCGAGGGCTTCCAGCATATCCTTGGAGGTTTGGAGAAGGACAACAAGACCGGTGCCATCTCTACTGATCCCGAGAACCACGACTTGATGACTCGCTTGCGTCAGCAGAAGATCGATGCTATCCCCGTTCCCGACCTCGAGGTTGAGGGTGACAAGGAGGATGCCGAACTGCTTATCGTAGGCTTCGGTGGTACTTATGGCCACTTGCATGCTGCTATGGATGAGATGCGTGCTGCAGGCAAGAAGGTGGCACTCGCTCACTTCAAGTACATCAATCCTCTGCCTGCCAACACAGCAGAGGTACTCCGCAAGTATCCCAAGGTGGTAGTTGCAGAGCAGAATGCCGGACAGCTCGCAGCTTGGTTGCGCATGAAGGTCGATGGCTTCGTTCCCATGCAGTACAACGAAGTAAAGGGTCAACCCTTCGAGGTCAGCACACTGGTCAATGCATTGGCCCCCCTCATGGAATGATGAATAAACCACGGATTACACGGATTGCATAGATCAAGTAAACTGCAAAGCAAATCCGAGAAATCCGCGTAATCCGTGGTAAAAAATAAGAAACAAAGTGTAAAGGAATAAACCACAGATTTCACAGATTACTCAGATTAAGTTGTCAGACAGAAAAAATCAGAGAAATCCGAGTAATCCGTGGTGAAAAATAAGAAACAAGCATCGTGACTGACCTGTTGCTACATAAAGAAAAAACATACCAAATTATTGGTGCTGCTATGGCTGTACATCAATACTTAGGATGTGGCTTTACAGAAAAGGTCTATCAGGATGCTTTGGAAGTTGAGTTTCAAGCAAGAAATATTCCTTATGAACGCGAACAACCCATGGAGGTCTCGTATCGGGGTGTACGACTAAACAGCCTGTTTGTTCCAGATTTTATATGTTTTGACAGTATAATTGTGGAACTGAAGGCTGTAAAGGAATTGGAAGACATCCATCGAGCACAGGCTATAAACTATGGAAAAGTTGCTGAAGCAGAAGTTGCCTTGCTTATCAATTTCGGGGAGTCATCTCTGCGTTATGAACGATTTGTAATGTGACACAAACCACGGATTTCACAGATAACTCAGATAAGCCGTCTGGCAGAAAAAAAAACGAGAAATCCGCGTAATCCGTGGTAAAAGAAAACAAGAAATAAAAACGTAAAATTATGGCATATACCGCACAAGACTATAAGAAAGGTCAGCCTCGCTGGTGTCCCGGATGTGGCGACCACTTCTTCCTTGCCGCCTTGCATAAGGCAATGGCTGAGATTGGCGTTGCTCCGCACGACATCGCCGTGATATCAGGTATCGGTTGCTCAAGCCGCTTGCCCCACTACATGAATACCTATGGCATGAACACCATCCATGGCCGTGCTGCTGCTATCGCTACAGGCTGCAAGGTAGCTAATCCCAAGCTCTCGGTATGGCAGGTGAGTGGTGATGGTGACGGACTTGCTATCGGTGGCAACCACTTCATCCACGCTAATCGCCGCAACATCAATCTCAATATGATATTGCTCAATAACCGTATCTATGGTCTCACCAAGGGACAGTACTCGCCCACCAGTCCGCGTGGCTTTGTCAGCAAGTCGAGCCCCTATGGTACGGTAGAGGATCCCTTCCGTCCTGCCGAGCTCTGCTTCGGTGCGCGCGGCAACTTCTTTGCTCGCGCCGTAGCCACCGATGCTCCTGGCACTGTAGAGATACTCAAGGCCGCTCATGCTCACAAAGGCGCTTCAGTGTGTGAGATTTTGCAAAACTGCGTCATCTTCAACGATGGCACTCACGACAGCGTATATAATAAGGAAGGTCGCGCCAAGAATGCCATCTACTTGCGCCATGGACAACCCATGGTGTTTGGTGAGAACAACGAGTTTGGTCTCGTACAAGAGGGCTTCGGCATCAAGGTAGTAAAGATTGGTGAGAACGGCATTACCCTTGACGACATCCTCATACACGATGCACACTGCAAGGACAATACTCTGCAACTCAAGCTCGCGCTCATGGAAGGTCCCGACTTCCCCATCGCACTCGGTGTAATCCGTGATGTAGAGGCTCCCACCTACGATGAGGCAGTAGAGGCGCAGATTGAGGAGGTGAAGGGCAAGAAGCCTTACCACACCTTCGAGGAGCTCCTCCTTACCAATGACACTTGGGAAGTGAAATAAAGGAAGAGGGAAGAATGAAGAGAGAAGGGTGCCTGCATCGCAGAGCTCAACTTTTCACTCTTCACTTTTAACTTTTCACTCTTCACTCAAAAGACCGCTGCGTAATCTTACAACTCACATCTTACGCCGGAGCAGGCCCTAAAGCAGCGGGGGGCCTGCTTCTTTTTACAACCACTACGAACAATACAAACGAAATGAAAAGAATATCTATCGCCATATGTGCCCTACTCGTATGCTTACTCAGCGCTATGCCATGCGCAGCAAGCGAGCGCTATAACAATGCCATCAAACTAACCTTTCTCTCATGGGTGACAGGTAGCACGAAGGTGTCGTATGAGCACGCTTTCGATAATCATCAGACTGCCGAGATATGTGGTAGCATCATAGGTGCAGGGTACGATAAGTTTGGCAACAGCCCCTTGGGCTTCACCATGCGCTATGCCCACAAGTTTTTCCTTGCAGGCAATGCCGAAGGTGGCTTGAATGGCTTCTACGTTCGCCCAGAGTTTATCTACTCACGCTACACCTACAACTCTGCCATTACCACCCTGCGCACTCCCGCCGAGATGGGTGCACTGCTTGCCACTACAGGCTATCAGACAAGCTATAAGCGCCTCCTCATCGACGCTTGGGTAGGTGGAGGCTACGCTATGGGCATCCCCGCCGAGACAGGCTATCACCACGGCTTTGCCCTATGGAACCTCTTTGGTAGCAAGAACGACAATATCGCTCTCAGCTTCAGCATCCGCCTGGGATATTGCTTCTAAAATGTAACTATTGCTTTTATGAACTCACGTTAATGACTATTCGTTTCGTGTGAGATGTTGCTTATTTGACTCTTTTTGTATACCTTCGCAGCATGAAGCATCGCATAGCACTATACCTGTTCCTCGTCGCCACCCTCTGCATGGGGTGTGGCGGCAGCCTCAGTATGCGCCAGCTGGAACAGTTGGAGGTGCGTGTGAATGATGTGCCCGACTCCGTGCTCACTGTGCTCACTGCCGCTGACATGCCACGCTGGGGTGAGGCACGTGCGCTCTATGCGCTGCTTACCGTGCAGGCACAGGACAAGAGCTTTATTGATGTCACTGACGACTCACTGATCAGCGTGGCTACACGCTACTATGAACGTCGTGGTCCCGCGCTACATCGTCTGCAGGCGTTCTACTACCATGGCCGTGTATATGCCAATGCGGGCTTGCGCCACGAGGCGATGACCGCCTACACGCGTGCCAAGGATTTTGTGGATGAGGTGAATGCGCCATATCCTGTTGGTCTATTGTATTTGCAGATGGGTGTTCTTTATGGCAATGATTATGATTATTCTAAGGGGATGCTTTATATGGAAGAGGCTTCGCGCTATTTTGGAATGGCTGGGAAAGGTCGCTTACAGAATATAGCCAAACGAAATATAGGGCAATTCTATTTGAATCTGGAAGATGTAAAGCAAGCGGAATCCATGCTTAATGAAGTTTTGATATGGGGAAAAACAAATGATGATGGCTATATCGTTCATGGTACACTGGATTTGTTACTTCGCTTATATGATGCCATTGGAAATGCAGAAGCTTTGGGAATACTTCTTATGAATCATCCTGTAGAAACAATATTACCGAATTCTACAACTTATGCTATTATAGCGTATCATCATGCACGAAAAGGTGAAACGGAAGCTGCTACAACTGCATTATCTTATGCTTGGGAGATAAGTAAATCCACACAAGATACGGCAATGCTTTGGCACAAGAGTTATCAAATAAACAAGATGTTAGGAAATACTAATACAGCTCTAGATTATTATGAACATCTCTTCGAATTGCA
>JAFZFF010000021.1 GCA_017556045.1 Bacteroidaceae bacterium
CCCGAAGGTCCCATTACGGCAACAAACTCGCCCTCCTTAACCTCGAACGATACACCGTTAAGAGCGATGGTCTCAATCTCCTCGGTGAAAAAACTCTTCTGCAAATTTTCTACTTTTAACATAGTTGTATAAATTTTAGTTGTTTATAATTTTGAATTTTAATGCATTATTGAATTTGTTGGATTCTCGTTGGCTGCACTCCACGAGCGTAGCGATACGGTAACGATGGTGATTAGCAGGATAACTCCCACTGCGAGGGCATATACCCACCACGACATCTCCACGCGATAGACATACTGCTCCATCCAACGACTGATGATATAGTAGCTCACCGGTATTGCCACAGCCGAGCAAGCGGCGACAATGTAGAGATACTTGCGGTTAAACATCTGCAAAATGCCACCCACCGACGCTCCGTGAACTCGTCGGATGCCAATCTCTCGGCGGCGGTACTGCGTTTCGAAGAGCACCAAGCCAAAGACTCCGATAATAGAAATCACAATCGATAGGAACGAGAACATCGCAATAAGGGTCGAGAGCTTCTTCTCAAGGTAATATAGGTCTTCTAACTCCTTATCAAAGAATTCTACCTTTATCTTCTCGGGGTCTGCATATGGAGCAATCTCTATTAATGTATCGAAGATGTACTTCTTTACTGCTGCAATATTAGCACCCGCCTCGGTACGAATGTAAGTATGACGAGGCATATTCCAGCCATAGTGTCCGCACACGAGGAATGCAAAAGGCTCTATCTCCCTATCTGCAGGGGCAAAATTGAAGTCTTCGCAGAAGCCTACAATATTTGCGTTGTAGCCGAAGAGGTGTCCAAGCATCTTGGTCTCGAATGTAAGCCCATATTTCTTCTGTGCTGTCTGGTTGAAGATCATTGCACCTGTAATGGTGTTATCATCAGAGGGCAGAAAATCACGACCTTCAATAATCTCTATACCCATAACATCCAAGAAGTTCCACGATACAGTGTGTATTGCAAATTGTGCCTTGTCGCCATTTTCCAATGGTCGTCCCCAGCTACCTTCGGCATTGCTTACCAATTGAATATCGCCAAAAGCCACGCCTTTAATTTGAGGATTTTGAGTTAGCTTATCCACAAGTGCATTGCGCTTGGTGTAGTCTAATTGAGAGCCCTCGACATCTGGATTTACAGCCTCGAATGGGACCTCTACCGAAAGGAGGTTTTCACGATCGAAACCCATATCGCGATTAAGTACGAACTGGTGCTGACGATAGACGAATATTGAGCAGATGATAAGTGTAATAGAGATTGTATACTGCACACCCACAAGCGCATAACGCAAGATACGACCTGAGTGAGAGGCAGCAAAGTCGCCCTTAATCACAAATGCTGGCGAGAACTTTGTAATATACCACGCAGGATAGAGCGATACAATCACACCAAAGAGCAATACGCTCATAGCTATCATTGCGGCCAATATCCAATTTTCGCTAAATGATACCGATGTCGAGATGTAGTTTACCAAAGGTGTATCAGCAAATATAACTACTATTCCAGCTGCAACAAACAGAGAAACAAGGATCAAGCCTACGGTCTCAACCAAGAAGTTAAGGCGAAGTTTCCAAGTCGGTGCACCGAAAATCTTATAGTTATTTACCGCACGAATACGACTCGGAATCAGCGCAAAGAAGAAGTTTACAAAGTTGATAAATGAGATTACCAAGATTAGCACCGCAATAGCAATCAGAGAGTAAGTTGTAGAGGCGTTACCTGACAAACCCTCCGATGGGGCATCCTTGATAAAATATAGATCGTGGATAGAGGTAAGTCGAGGTCTGGTAAGATGGAGCACCTCGGCAAGATCCTCTTCAGAGGTTCCATTTTTTACAGCCTCGTCAATAACCATTTGTTTCATTCGCTGCTTAATGGCCTTGACATCTGCTCCCTCTTGTAGGCGAACATAGTAGGTGTCTAGCCAATCGCCCTCCGAAGCTTGCGCTTGGGGTTCAAGAAGCACATAGCCCATAGGCATTGAGATTGTTGAAGGCTTTGGAAAGTCTTTGTAGATGGCTACGATTGTACGAATAGAACTACTCAAGGTGCCTCGACCGTAGTGCAGACCATCGCCCACCGAGAGATTAAATCGCTTGGCAACTGATTCCGAGATAATCATATCGTCTTCGGTTTTGAGGTTATCCAAGCTACCTGCTACAATCTCAAATGGGAAGACCGCCAAACCCTCAGGCTCAGCACCTGCTAAGTCGATTGTAAAGTTCTCAACGGTGGCGTTACGCTTTATGGAATACTCATTTTGATATTTTGAATGTGCCAACACTCCAATCGAACCGGCCGCTTCCACCTCGGGACATATACTAACCAATTTATCGGGAAGTTGGCGATTCCACCAAATATCCCAACGACCATTACCTGTCTCATTAGGGTACTCCAAACGATAGATACGCTCCGAGTTTTTGATTACTCGGTTATAGGACAGATCGTGCGTTACCTGCACAGCAATAAGATACACCGCAGCAAAGGCTACTGCCATACCCACAATGTTTAGCACCGATGATGTGGTGTAACGGCGTAGTAGGGTTAGAAAATTACGAATATACATAGTTCAGTTTAGATTATTGATTCAAAATAAGCACTTCATTATCTCCAAAGTTGTCGTAGCTCGATACGATCACCTTCTCGCCGGGTTGCAAGCCCTCGACAACCTCATAATACTGCGGATTCTGGCGTCCGATACGAATCTCGCGGCGGTATGCCTTCTCGCCCGTAGCGTCAAGAACATATATCCACTTGCCGCCAGTCGCCTGATAGAACGAACCACGAGGTATCAAGATTGCCTCGGCAGCCTCGCCAAGTTGCAAGTTGAGGTAGTAGGTCTGACCGCTGCGGATATTCTCGGGAGCGTCGCCCACAAAGCGGAAGTCTGCCTTAAACTGACCGTTGCGTACCTCGGGATATACCTTGCGGAGCTGTATCTCGTAGCGGGTATCCTGACGCTCGAACGATGCTACAAGACCCGTAGTGATGCGGTCGATATAGTGCTCGTCAATCTGCGCTTGCACCTTGTAGGTCGTAAGGTCGTTCACCTGACCTATGTTTGCGCCCTGCTGGAGCGACTGACCGAGAACAGCGTCCAACATACCCACCTCGCCATCGATAGGAGCCTTAACCTTGAGGTTATCCACACGCTGGCGGATAAGTTCCATATTGCGCTGCATCGAGCGGAGGCTCTCCTCCATCTGCTCGACCTGCGAGGTACGATAGAGCGAGTCCTGACGCTGACGCTCCAAGACCAAATTGCGTCTGCCAACAGCAAGCTCATAATCCTCCTTTGAGCGCAAATACTCCTCACGAGCCAACAATTTGTCGTTATAGAGGCTCTGATTCTGCTCAAAGGTACGCTTTAATCGCGACACCTCCAAGTCGAGTTGTAGCTTCTCCTGGCGCAGAGCCAGACGCTCCTGCTCCATAGAAATCATCGTATTACGCAAGATGTTCTGCTTCTCGGCAAGGTCGGCCTCCGACTGCAAAATCTGCATAGAAAGAGAGTTGTTCGACATC
>JAFZFF010000003.1 GCA_017556045.1 Bacteroidaceae bacterium
AACCGGAGGGTGAAGCACGAGTCGCCATCCGCGGGCATATCGAGTTCCTCATCTATCTCCACATCTCTGCTGCCAAGTAACCTGTATTCCACACCTTGCGCAACAAGGTGGGTGTATGAGGGCACTCTGATCCATTCGTTCGGGCGACTGAATCCGCGCACGGTGAGCACCGTGGCCGTATCGGTGAGCTCCACTTTCTCAAGGACGATGCTGGTAGTGTTTGCCGCGCCTACCAAGGGGAACTCAATCACTCTGTTCTCTCTCGTACATGCCCCTAGCAGCACCGCCATGGCAAGGGCAAGGAATAGTTTGGTTGGTTTCATTGTGTTCATCTTGTGTGTTATTCCATCTATAAGACGGAGAAAAGCCCCGAATATTGCAGCGAGGTGAAAATTTATTTGTGATTGCTAGCGGGCTAAATAACCTATCACGATATGGCTTCTCACTTTACCAGCAGCGCAAAGTTGACATCACCCGCAGCGAGGCTACGGCCTAGGGTGTGGCTGGTGTCGGCGAGCAGGGTGGTGTACTCTCTTGCGGCGATGCTGGTGTCGCGCGGCACGGCCATGCCGAGCATGAAGCCAAGCACGGAGGCGGCAACAAGCCAGTAGGGGCTGATGCGGAGGCTCCTTCTCTTGCTGGGACGGGGACACGGGGCCACGCGTAGGGTGGCGTTGTCTTCGTCGCGCACCTCGCGGAGCAGGGAGAGGAGGGCGGCTGACTCTTGCTCTATTCTTTTCAGTTCGTTATCGTTCATAGGAGTATTATTTATAGGCATTCATTTGTTTCTTGATAGTGGTCAATGCTGTAGCGAGGCGCGACTTCACCGTTCCTTCGGGGCAGCCGACGATACGAGCCACCTCAGGCACGGAGAGCTCCTCATCGTAGTGGAGCAGGAAGGCGTCGCGCTGCGCCTCGGGCAGCGCCTGCACGGCTTGGCGGAGCAGCTGGCGCAGTTCGCTGCGCTCGAGGGCCTCGTCCGTTGTGGCGATAGGCTCTTCGCGTAGTGAGCACTCTGCTACATAGCCTTGGCGCACCTCCTGGTGGCGATAGTCGTTCTTGCAGAGGTTGTAGGCCATGGCGTAGAGCCACGTGGTGAAGGGCTGCGAGGGGTGGTAGCTGGAGCGGTGTGTCCAGACGCGGATGAAGAGCTCCTGCACCATGTCTTCGGCCTTGGCCGTGTCGTAGGCGAGCATGCGGAGGAAGAATCCGCCCAGCCTCTGCGCGTGTCGCTCGTAGAGCACCTCGTAGGCCTCGTGCCCGCCCTGCCCGACGCGCAGCATCAGCTCGGCATCGGGCAAGGATGGCAGGGTGTCAGCGGTCAATCTCCTCATAGTACTTCTGTTTTTCTTCGTCGGGCACATTGATTTGTTCCACGATGCGCAGCATTAGACGGCGCAGTTCGTCGTAGCGTGTGGTGTTGCCTGTCTGCTTGTAGTGGTCGAGGAGCGACTTGAAGCAAGGTACATAATTCAAGTTAAATTTGTTTGCGGAAGCCGGGTAGCTCTCGGGGAGGAAGTTCTCGCGAAGGTAGTCGGTAAGGTAATTCTCCTCGAAGTTCTTGCGCTTGATGGCCAAGTTGTCATAAGGTTTTTCGCTATAGCGCATCACGAGTCCCTCGGAGTAGAGCTTGTCCTTGAACGACGGCATATTCATCAGTGCAGAGAAGTATACGGCGGGGCGGCGAGTGTGCTTGATGATGTGTAGCATCATTTGGTCAGTGTATTTGTCGGCCTCCTCCTGACTCGAAATCTGTGGTATAGGCTCGAAGTCAGGAATACTCAATCGCTCGCATACCAGTTTCCTGTAGTTGGATGCCCACATCATGCTTATGCATATGACATCAATGTCTTCGAAGAGATCTTTCCCGTATTGCACCAGCAGTTTTGAGAATGTCGGTGAGTCTCCGCTGACAAAAATAATGCTGTTTGCCTTCATGCCGCTAAGCTCGTTGTAGGCATAGTTGAGCAGAGAAGGCGAGTAGGTGCCACTGTTGTACCATCGCTTCAGTATGTCGGCCATCAACTCTTCGTCTTCCGTTTGCATCAGGTAGCTAACGTAGTCAGGATACATCTCCACATTGTCCGGGCGCATCTGTATGGCCTTTTTCATATTTGGAGCAGCGTTGACATCGCCCTTATGGTAATAATCCATAATGTACATCGTGTAGGTGTCGGGAATCGCCTTGCCCATGTCCTCTACAATGGCATTGAGCCGTTCGTTGATGTCGGGCATGCTCTCGCACCAACTTCTATATCTCACTGCACGGTAATAGTTGCCCCACGCCTCCTCATTCTGAGGGTTCTTGTCAATCTCGGCTTTCCAAAGGCGCTCTTGGGTCTTGTACCACTCGGCACTTTGGTGTACCTTGACAGGCGTCTCCACCTTCTGAGGTTCTTCTACTTTGGTTTGTGCTTGCGCTGCATCGGTCATTGATGCCAACCCTATCATTGCCGCGAGGCAGAGGGCGAATGCGTATCTTCTTCTCATGTGATTGGTGTTTTTAGTTTTTAGTTTTTCGGTTCATATGTTCACTACAAAAACGCGTCTTTTCACATTTGCATACACGCCACCCTGCCAATCGTTCGGTGATGTAACGTTTTTTTTTCTGTTTTTTTTTAGGAGATACTATAGCTGTTTGCCCAGAGGGTCTTGCCATCCCGACAGAGCGCAGCGGAGGATATAAGGAGATCAGAGCCACCCGACGCGTTGCGGATGGCTCTGATGCTGTTACTTGATGCTTGTTGCTTGTCACTTGTCACTTGATGACCTTCTTCCCTCCCACGATGTAGACCCCTTGGGGGAGCGTGTGGAGAGGGGCGCTGATGCGCTGGCCCTGTAGGGTGTAGATGGTGTCGTCGGTAGGCCCTGCGGGGATGAAGGGGACTGACGCGGTGGTCTCCTCCTCGGCTTCGCCCTCGGCAAGGCCCTTCTTGGTGAGGGTCATCTTGTCGATGTCGGCCATCCAGCCGTCGGCGTTGTAGAGGCGTATGGTGTTGTCGCCCTTGCTGAGTGTCACGCTGAACTCGGCATAGCCCACGGTGCCCCATCCGCCGGAGTTGCCCGTGTAGGTCTGCTCCTGGGTGCCGTTCACGCTGAGCGTCATGGAGCGGTCCTCGCCCGTGATGAAGTGGACGCGCAGGGTGTAGTCGCCTCCCTCGGGGCTGTGCACATGGCGCCACTGCAGGTCGTTGTGGCCACCGCGGCCCAGCCAGCCCACCATCATGCCGCCCGAGCAGGCGTTGCTCTCGCTATAGATGGCGGTGCCCAGGGCTTCGTTGTTCTTGATCTCCTGATAGGCCGACAGCCATGCCGTCTCGGCTTCGTAGAGGGTGCGCACGAGGCGTCGCTCGGCCTCGAAGGTGTAGATGCGGGTGCCATGGGCGGGGACGGTGACCGTGTAGGCGTCGTCGTAGATGCCCAGGTCGCGGTGCTCAAAGAGGTCGCGCACCTTGATGCGTCCTGCGAGGTCGACCTCCTCGGGGGTGATGCTCATGGTGATGGGGGCGTCGGTGGGGTTGTAGAAGGCTACGGCACGCTTCAGCCCGTAGCGCACCTCGACATCCTTGGTCAGCACGTAGCCGCCCTGCTCACGCTTGACGACGTAGGCCTGCAGGCTGAGGGGGTCTTGGTCGAGGGCGATGAACTCCTTGTTCTGCATCAGCGCGAGGGCGTTGCCCTTGATGTCGTGCATGTCGCACCCGATGAGCAGGGGCGAGCTCATCATGCACCACATGCCGAAGTGGGTCTTGTCCTCCTCCTCGGTGAGGCCGCGGCCCACCTCGAGCATGTCCATGTCGTTGTAGTGCCCGGGGCTGGTGTAGGCCGAGAGGTAGAGGCTCTGCCCGATGATGCTCTTGATGGAGGCCCAGCCGAGGTAGATGTCCTCGGTCGTGCGCCACGAGTCGGCTATGTCGCAGGCCCATGTGCCGGGGAAGGCCCAGCGGCAGATGTTCCATGTGATGTCGGTGCGCCCTGTGGCCTGGAGCGCTTGGGCTATCTCCTTGTAGCGCTGCTCGACGTCGAGGTCGAGCCCCTCGGCGTTGTTGCGGCTGTCGGCACCGCAGTAGTCGATCTTGATGAAGTCGAAGTCGAGTTCGTTGAAGTAGAGGTCAAAGTCCTGGGCGTCGTGTCCGTAGAGGCCCACGCCGATGCCGATGGTGTCCTTGGGCTGGCCCCAGTAGGAGGCGCAGGTGTTGCGACCCGCGTCGGAGTAGATGCCTGCCTTGAGCCCCTTGGAGTGGATGTAGTCGACGAGCGGGCGCAGCCCGAGGGGGAAGCGGGTGGGGTGGATGAGCAGCTTGCCATCCTTGGCTCGCCCTCCGAAGAAGCCGTCGTCGATGTTGATGTGGTCGTAGCCGCAGTCCTTGAAGCCGAGGTCGACCATGGCGTCGGCCTGTGCCTTGAGCACGGAGTCGTTGATCTGGTACCCGTAGGTGTTCCATGAGCTCCATCCCATGAGGGGAGGGTTCTGAGCTGTCAGCATCAGAGGCAGCGCGAGGGCTGCGAGCGAGAGGGTTCGTCTCTTCATAGGTTTCCTTGTGTTAGGGGATATGAATGGGGTTTATGTTGCTTGTCCTCAGCTTGATTCGCATCTTGCGGCCGACACACGATGTAGGCGTGGTGGCGCGTGTGGGGATAGATGGGCGTCAGGGGGTGATACCCCGCGACGATCAGTCCCTCGGTGTCGGTGCTGGTGGGGTAGCGGGTGGCGTGGCACTCCTGGAACTGGAGCGCATCCTCCGTGGAGGCGAAGGTGGTGACGTGGAAGGTGCCCACGCTGCCTGGGGCCACGAGCTGGCGGCGCACCTCGTGGGCGATGATGCCCATGTTGAGGCGGAGGTTGATCTCGACGCAGGGGTGCAATTTGAATTCTGAATCTTGAATCTTGAATTCTGAATCTTGGATTCTGAATCTTGAATTGTCGATTGTGCATTGTCTGCCATCCTTCACCACCATCATGTCGATGCCGAAGTAGAGGGGGTGGCGGGTGGTGTCCCACACGGCGGGGACGATGTGGTGGGCGTGAGCGATGATCCACTCGCGCACCTCGTGGAGGGCTGCGAGGGGGACGTGCTGAGCCAGGAGGAGCTCGATGGCCTCGTCCTCCATGAGGAGGTTGGCCTCGTAGCGGCCGTGGGCATTGGTGTTGAAGAGGGAGTAGCCGATGAAGCGGCAGGTGTCGTCGGTGACGATGAACTCCATGGCAAAGTCTTGCACCTTGTCGTAACAGGGCTCGGCGGTGAGGTAGCCGTGGCGGCGGATGAGGGCATTGGCCCAAGAGGAGATCCTCTCCATCCCTCCCTGTGAGGGTGAGGGCGTTGACATCGAGGTGCTTTCAGCGGGGTTGGACTCCCCACCCTGTGTGGGAGAGGGTGTTGATATCGAGGTACTTTCAGCGGGGCTGGACTTCCCTCCCTCACAGGGAGGGTTAGGGTGGGTCGTCACGTGCCGCAACCCCTTGCCACTGCTCGAGTAGGGAGCCTTGAGGATGACGTGATGGTGATGGGCGACGAAGGGGGTTAGCTGGTCGGTGTCGGTCACGATGATGCTCTCACCGGTGTAGGGACCCCCGGCATGCTGGGCATGGAACATGCTGAGTAGCTCGTGGGCCGACTGGCGCCCCGAATGCCCGCGCAGCGATGCGAGAGCCTCGGCACTGGGTAGCTCGTCGGCAGGGATGCCCATGCGCAGCAGCTGCTCGCAGATGGCGTGGTCCCAACCCCACACAAGAGGGCCGTCGCTCCCGACGTAGCTCATCAGTGGGGCCAAGTCACGAGCCATGTCGCGGATGTTTTGGGGCGCGATGAAGTGCCTGTCGCCATTGGAGAGCGCCATGTCGTGCTCGGGATTGAAGACCTTGGTCGGATTCATGGTGCGAAGATAATGAAAAAATATTATATTTTTGCAAAGTTAGCATTGCAAAAGAAGAAAAAAGTTTATATCTTTGTCGGTCGATATTGTTAGAAGAAAAAACTTTCGTATGGAAGCATTCTATAAAACACACGAATACTTGCTGTTGCACACCGAGGCTCCTGTGCGACGGGCATTGATGGACGAGATTGACTGGAACGACCGCTTGATAGGCATCAAGGGGACGCGCGGTGTGGGTAAGACCACATTCCTTATACAATACGCGCAGGAGAAGTTCCGCTATGACCGTTCGTGCTTGTATGTGAACATGAACAACTTCTACTTCCAAGGCAAGAGCCTGGTGGAGTTTGCCGAGGAGTTTATACGCCGAGGTGGCAAGGTGTTGCTCGTGGACCAAGTATTTAAAATCCCCAACTGGAGCCATCAGCTGCGCGAGTGCTATGACCGATTCCCCACGCTGAAAATCGTGTTCACCGGTACGTCGGTGATGCGACTCAAGGAGGAGAACCCCGAGCTGAACGGCATAGCCAAACCCTACAACCTGCGCGGACTATCGTTTCGTGAGTACCTCAACCTCATGACGGGTAACAACTTCCGTAGCTACACGCTCGAGGAGATACTCACCGATCATGAGCAGATAGCACGAACGATACTGCCAAAGGTGAGCCCCAACGCGTTCTTCCAGAACTATCTGCATCACGGATTCTACCCCTTCTTCCTCGACAAACGCAACTTTGCCGAGAACCTCCTGAAGACGATGAATGCCATGATCGAGGTGGATATCCTCATCGTGCAGCAGATGGAGCTGAAGTATCTGGCAAAGATCAAGAAGCTGCTCTACCTGCTGGCTGTCAATGGACCCACGGCGCCCAATGTGAGCAAGCTGGCAGCAGCCATCAATACGTCGAGAGCAACGGTGATGAACTATATCAAGTACTTGGCCGATGCACGACTCATCAACATGGTCTACAACCCAGGAGAGACCTTCCCCAAGAAACCAGCCAAGATCATGCTCCACAACACGAACCTCGTGTATAGCATATATCCCGTGAAGGTGGAGGAGCAAGATGTGCTCGAGACCTTCCTGGCCAACTCGCTATGGAAGGACCACACCGTGAGCAAGGGCACCAAGGGACTCTCCTTCATCGTCGACGACAAATTGCAGTTCCGCGTGTGCACGGAGGGATTCCGCAAGAAGACCAAGGCGGACGTCTACTACGTCATGCAGAAGCGTGAGCTGGGACGAGGCAATGAAATCCCATTGTGGCTCTTCGGATTCTTATATTAAGATAGGACCCTTATATTATAAATAGGTATAGATATAGTTTTAAATAGTAAATAGTGAATTGTTAAATAGTAAATTTTATAGCTATGGCTAAACAGAAGAAATTTATCACCTGTGACGGTAACCAGGCAGCTGCGCATATCTCGTATATGTTCTCCGAGGTGGCAGCTATCTATCCTATCACACCGTCATCAACAATGGCTGAGTATGTCGACGAGTGGGCTGCTCAGGGCCGTAAGAATATCTTCGGCGAGACAGTACTCGTACAGGAAATGCAGTCCGAGGGCGGTGCTGCGGGTGCCGTACACGGCTCACTCCAGGCTGGTGCCCTGACCACTACATACACCGCATCGCAGGGTCTCTTGCTGATGATTCCCAACATGTATAAGATTGCCGGTGAGTTCCTCCCCTGCGTGTTCCACGTATCGGCTCGTACCTTGGCGTCTCACGCACTCTGTATCTTCGGTGACCATCAGGACGTGATGTCGACCCGTCAGACAGGCTTCGCCATGTTGGCCGAGGGCTCTGTACAGGAGGTCATGGACCTCGCTGGTGTGGCTCACCTCTCTACCATCAAGAGCCGTGTGCCCTTCGTGAACTTCTTCGACGGTTTCCGTACCTCACACGAGATTCAGAAGATTGAGATGCTCGAGAACGAAGACCTCGCTCCGCTCGTTGACCAGAAGGCACTCGCCGAGTTCCGCAGCCGCGCACTCACTCCCGAGCACCCCGTGGCACGTGGTATGGCCGAGAACCCCGACACCTTCTTCGCTCACCGCGAGAGCTGCAACAACTACTACGCTAACGTACCTGCCGTGGTAGAGGAATATATGGAGAAGATCTCAGAGATCACTGGTCGCAAGTATGGCCTCTTCGACTACTATGGCGCTGAGGATGCCGACCGCGTGATCATCGCTATGGGTTCGGTGACTGAGGCTATCCGCGAGGTGGTAGACCACCTCACCGCTCAGGGCGAGAAGGTTGGTCTCGTAGCCGTACACCTCTATCGTCCCTTCTCTGCAAAGCACTTCCTCGCTGCTGTGCCCAAGACTGCCAAGCGTATTGCCGTGCTTGACCGCACCAAGGAACCCGGAGCTAATGGCGAGCCCCTCTACCTCGACGTGAAGGACTGCTACTATGGCCAGCCCGACGCTCCCGTTATCGTGGGCGGTCGCTATGGTCTCGGCTCTAACGATACCACTCCCGCACAGATCCTCGCCGTATATGAGAACCTCGCTATGGCTGAGCCCAAGAACCAGTTCACCGTGGGTATCATCGACGACGTCACCTTCACCTCACTCCCCCAGAAGGAGGAGATCGCTATGGGTGGCGACGGCATGTTCCAGGCTAAGTTCTACGGCCTCGGTGCCGACGGTACAGTAGGTGCCAACAAGAACTCAGTGAAGATCATCGGTGACAACACCGACAAGCACTGTCAGGCATACTTCTCATACGACTCAAAGAAGTCGGGCGGCTTCACCTGCTCACATCTCCGCTTCGGTGATAGCGAAATCCGCTCTACCTACTTGGTAAATACACCTAACTTCGTGGCTTGCCACGTACAGGCCTACCTGAAGATGTATGATGTGACTCGTGGCTTGCAGAAGAACGGAACCTTCCTGCTCAACACCATCTGGGAGGGCGACGAGTTGGCTGCAAACCTCCCCAACAACATCAAGAAGTACTTTGCTGACAACAACATCAAGGTATACTATATCAACGCTACCAAGATTGCACAGGAGATTGGCCTCGGCAACCGCACCAACACCATCCTCCAGAGTGCCTTCTTCCGCATCACTGAGGTGATCCCCGTTGACTTGGCCATCGAGCAGATGAAGAAGTTCATCGTGAAGTCATACGGCAAGAAGGGCGAGGATATCGTCAACAAGAACTACGCTGCCGTTGACCGCGGAGGCGAGTACAAGGAACTCGTAGTGGATGCTGCATGGAGCAGCCTCCCCGCTGATGAGAAGGTGGCCAACGACGACCCCGCATTCATCAACGAGGTAGTGCGCCCCATCAATGCGCAGAATGGTGACCTGCTCCCCGTATCAGCCTTCAAGGGCTACGAGGATGGTACATGGCCTCAGGGTACATCGGCTTATGAGAAGCGCGGTGTAGCTCCCTTCGTTCCCGTTTGGGATGCAGAGAAGTGTATCCAGTGTAACAAGTGTGCATTCGTTTGTCCTCACGCTTGTATCCGTCCCTTCGTGATGGACGATGCTGAGGCTGCTGGCGTTAACGGTGACATGATTGACATGAAGGCTCCCGCTGCGATGAAGGGCATGAAGTTCCGCATCCAGGTGGGTGTGATGGACTGTCTCGGTTGCGGCAACTGCGCAGATGTATGTCCTGGCAACCCCAAACTCGGTGGTCCTGCCCTCAAGATGGTGCCCCTCGAAGGCGAGCTCAAGGAGGCAGCCAACTGGGACTACTGCGTGAAGAACGTGAAGAGCAAGCAGCACCTCGTAGACATCAAGTCTAACCCCAAGAACTCACAGTTCGCTACTCCGCTCTTCGAGTTCTCAGGTGCATGCTCTGGTTGCGGTGAGACACCCTATGTGAAGCTCATCTCTCAGCTCTATGGTGACCGTCAGATGGTGGCCAACGCTACTGGTTGCTCATCAATCTACTCAGGCTCAATCCCCTCAACACCTTATACAACCAACGAGAAGGGTCAGGGTCCCGCATGGGCCAACTCACTCTTCGAGGACTTCTGCGAGTTTGGTCTCGGTATGGTGCTCGCCAACAAGAAGATGAAGACTCGCGTGCAGGCTCTCTTGGAAGAGATGATTGCCAGCGACAAGGTGTCTGCCGAATATAAGGAGGCTGCCCAGGCCTGGATTGCTGGTCAGGACGATGCTGATGCCTCTAAGGTTGCTGCCGCAGCATTGCTGCCCCACATCGAGGCAAGCGCAGCTGCTGGTTGCCCCGTATGTGCTCAGCTCAAGGAACTCAGCCACTACCTCGTGAAGCGCTCACAGTGGATCATCGGTGGTGACGGTGCCTCTTACGATATCGGTTACGGCGGTCTCGACCACGTGATTGCTTCGGGTGAAGATGTAAACATCCTCGTGCTCGACACAGAGGTTTACTCTAACACCGGTGGTCAGTCATCAAAGGCTACTCCGCTCGGCGCCATCGCCAAGTTTGCCGCTTCAGGTAAGCGTGTTCGCAAGAAAGACCTCGGCATGATTGCTACTACCTACGGCTATGTATATGTAGCACAGGTGGCTATGGGTGCCGACCAGAGCCAGTGCCTCAAGGCTATCCGCGAGGCTGAGGCTTATCCCGGTCCCTCAATCATCATCGCTTACGCTCCCTGTATCAACCACGGATTGAAGAAGGGTATGGGTAAGGCACAAGCCGAGGAGGCTGCTGCTGTAGCATGTGGTTACTGGCACCTCTGGCGCTTCAACCCCGCACTCGAGGCTGAGGGCAAGAATCCGTTCACACTCGACTCTAAGGAGCCGCAGTGGGAGGGCTTCCAGGACTTCCTCAAGGGTGAGGTGCGCTTCGCTTCGGTGATGAAGCAATATCCCGCTGAGGCTGCCGACCTCTTCAATGCTTGCGAGGAGATGGCCAAGAGACGCTATCAGAGCTATGTGCGCATGACTAAGATGGAGTATTGATTTCTTATTGAATAGATTGTAAGATGGTAGCCAGGTGTCTTGACGCTTGGCTATCATTGAAGATTTAATAACTCAAACTTAAAAAAAGTAATAAAAATGATCGGAACTATTATTTACATCGTTGGTTTGGTTCTTGCTATTAAGGCAGTACTTGAGATTTTGCAGATGCCCATGGGTATGGCAGGTAAGGTGATTAGCGCTGTGCTCGTGCTTTGCACCTCATGGGTTGGTCTGGCTGTATACTACTTCTATGCCAAAGACAAACTGGTAAGCTGGTTCAAGTAATAGCAATAGCCTTTAAGCATTTTAAGAGGGTGTGTCAAAAAATACAGACGCACCCTCTATCTTTTTTGTCGCTATAGAAGGTGGGTGGTCTCTCTCTTCCAATGTTAACTTTTGTTGCTCATATTTTTGTCATTCGAAGAAATATGGTTACTTTTGCAGATTGCAAAGTAGGCACCATTTTGCAGCCTTTGCAGATGGACTAGGAATACAAAATACACAAAATAAGATGAAAGACAATAAGAACATGAATCCACAAAGCATGCCTGTCGCCACGTTAGAGACAGGGCGCATCAAGCGATTGCCCCTCATAGCAGGTCTGTCGTTTGCTGCGGTGGTGTGGGTGCTCCTGAATGTGTTTGAGCACGAATACCTGTTCCGAGTACAAGAACTGTCGTTGTGGTTGCCAACCAAGGTGTTTTTTGACGAACGGATGCTTGTTCCTGGAGGCTTGATGAGCTACATCGCCTGCTTCTTCATGCAGTTCTTCTATTACCCCATGCTCGGCTCGCTTATCTATGTGGCTCTGCTGCTTCTGGTGCAGTGGTTGGTGATGAAGGTTTTCCGCATCTCGTCGCGTCATGCACTGCTCGCGTTGATACCAAGTGTGCTGATACTCTGCTGCTCTATGGAAGCTGGCTACTGGATATTCCAGATCAAGACGCAAGCGTACTTCTACTCTATGCTCATTGGATTCATTTTCACACTCTCGTCCATGCGCCTGTATCAAGTGGCAAAAGGCTGGTGGCGCTATCTTGTCATGATTGGGATTGCTGCAGTGGGATATCCTTGCTTCGGTGTTTACGCCCTGTTGGCTTTGCTGGGCATTGCGGCCATGGCATTGCGCCGTGCTGAAGAGGGTAGAGGTATCGTTGCGCTTCTTTGTGTAGCGTCAGTGGTAGCTACACCTATATTATATTATAGTGTCTATGAGCAGACCCGCTTTGCCATGATGTATGCCGTGGGTATGCCTGCGTTTGAGTTCTCAAAGCGCGACCTCTTCCTTTGGACCCCTTATGTGCTCCTTTACCTCTATCCCTTGGTGATGGCATTCGTCTCTCTTAGCCGAGATGAGGGCGAGGTTTCTCGAAAGGCCTTCTTTATAGAGGGGGCTATCACGACACTGTTGATTGTGGCTCTTCCTCTGATCTTCTGGTTCAGAGACCCCAATTTCCGCGCAGAAATAAAGATGAACCACTATATGGAGCGTCTCGAGTGGCGCAAGGCACTCGATGTGGCCAAGAAACAGAAACAGACCCCCACGCGTCTCATTGTACTCAACAAGAACTTGGCCCTGCTCAAGCTTGGCAGGATAGGCGAAGAGATGTTCCATTACCTTGATGGAGGTGAAGTGCCCAAGTCGACCCTGCAGATACGTTTGATGCAGGTGGGTGGCAAGATGCTCTATTATCATTATGGTAAGATGAACTTCTGTTATCGCTGGTGTCTCGAAGATGCCGTGGAATATGGATGGAAGGTCGATTACCTCAAGTATATGGTGCGCACCTCTCTCATCTCTGGTGAACCCGAACTGGCCAAGAAATACATCCGTACCTTGAAGAAAACTCTCTTTCATCGCGGATGGGCTGAGAAATATGAGAAGATAGCCAATACCCCGGAACTTATAGCCAAAGACAGAGAGATGGCGAGCATTCTCCCTCTCTATCAGTATGGCGACCAGTTGGATGCCGACAATTCGTTGGTAGAGATATACCTGCTCAACTACTTTGCACATACCTATATCGAACACAGCACACCGATGTTTGATGAGGCTGGACTCATGTGTGCCCTTACGCTCAAGGACATTCCTACATTCTGGAACAACTTCTTCCGTTATGCATACAGCCACAAGGCTGATCGTATGCCTACACACTATCAAGAGGCTGCACTGCTCTATGGCAATCTGGAGAAGAACGTAGATGTCAGCAAAATGCCGTTCGACAAGTCGGTGAAGCTGCGCTTCCAGGATTTCATGCGTTTTGCGCAGAAGCATGCGGTAGAGAATATCGAGCGCGACCCAGAGGTCAAGCAGCTCTTCTATGAACGTTATGGCAACACGTTCTGGTATTTCTACTTCTTTATCAGAGATGTGAAGTCATATTAAGAATCCAAAGAACCTATATATAACTATTGACTATGCAGATGAAACACAAATATATCGTATCCTTGATTCTTGGGGGGGCTCTCTTTGCTGGATGTACTGCCACAATTCCCAATCAGTATGCCGAGGAGGAGTCGTACCCGGTCATTCATCCAGCCTATGAGGATGGCATTACTATACCTTATAATATAGCGCCTCTCAATGTTGCCTATGAGATGGAGGGGCAGGAGTTCATTACCGAACTGAAGGCGGGAGAGCGCATACTTGTGATGCGGGGTAAGCAGACAGATTGGAAAATCAAGCAATGGCAAGAGCTGCTCTCCTCGGCCAAAGGCTCTTCAGTGGAACTCATCACCTATGCAAAGACCGATAAGGGGTGGGTAAAGTATTGCCCCATCGCATGGCAGGTAGCCGAGGAACCTATCGACCCCTATATCTCTTATCGTATCATTGCTCCCTCGTATGTTACCTATGAGGACCTTAGCATACGACAACGCGAACTCGCTAGCTTCGACGAGCAGATGATCTATAATAACATGTTGATCAGTACAGACAAGGATGGCCAGTGTATCAATTGTCATTCCTATAAGAATTATAAGACCGACAATATGCAGTTTCATGCGCGCCAGTACAAAGGAGGCACCCTGCTCGTGACGAATGACGGAGTCAAGAAAATCAATCTCAAGACCGATTCGACAATCTCCGCAGGTGTGTACCCTGCATGGCATCCTACACACGATTTTATTGCCTATTCGATCAACGAGACGGGCCAGTCGTTCCACACAAAAAATAACAACAAGATTGAGGTACAAGATCTCAGAAGCGATTTGGTGCTCTACGACATCAAGCGCAACGAGGTGAGGTTTATCGAACATGATACACTTGAGTGGGAGGTATTCCCCACATGGTCTCCCGACGGTAAGACTCTCTATTACTGCTCGGCTCATATGGAGATACAGAACCATGCGCAGCGAGAAGGGGAGATCATTGATCGTTACAAGGACTTCAAATACAATATTTACCGCAAAGTATTTGATCCCGAGACAATGACCTTTGGCCCTTCTGAACTCGTCCTTGATGCAAGAAGCATGAACAAGAGTGCTACGTTTCCCCGTGTCTCGCCCGATGGGCGCTACCTGCTCTTTGGATTGGGCGAGTATGGCTGTTTCCATATTTGGCACAAGGATGCTGATTTGCATATGATAGATTTGCAGACGATGCAGTTTCATGATATAAGCAAAGTCAATAGCCCCGATGTGGAGAGCTATCATGCTTGGTCTAGCAACGGACGCTGGATGCTCTATACCTCGCGCCGCGATGATGGAGGTTACACCCATCTCTATATGGCCTATTTCGACGAGCAGGGTAGGGCACACAAACCCTTCCTCCTTCCTCAGCGTAGTCCCTATTTCTATGATGACTACTACAAAAGCTACAACGTTCCCGAGTTTATGATCGAGCCGGTTACGATTACTCCTCAAGAGTTTGCCCGTTATCTCGATGCTGATGCTCAAGCAGTGACGTTTTGCTGTCAGGCAGACGAAAAATAAGCGTTAAATAATGCCGCAAAGGTTAAAATTTTTCTTAACGAGAAAAGAGATGCGAATAAATTTGCTTGTATAAAGAAAGATTTCTACCTTTGCCTTATTAATTAGGTTTAATATACATTAACTAATATCAAAATATGAACAAGAAACACGTTTCAAAGGTGGGCAAGTACATCGGTATGGCTTGTCTGTTGTTTGTTTGTGCCACTGTTCAGTCATGTCGTGACGAGTATTACTACGACGACAGAGAACCGGACTTCTTGGGCTCAAGCATTTACGACTATCTGGATGAACAAGGTAATTTCACCCACTTCTTGCAGGTGATTAACGACCTTGGAGAGAAAGAAGTGTTGAAGAAAACGGGTAGTAAGACCCTTTTTGTAGCTGATGACGCAGCGTTCATGCGCGGAATCAAGGCAGAATGGGGATTCGATAGCTATGCCCAGCTTACTCCAGCACACAAGAGAATTATTCTTTACAGCGCGATGCTTGACAATGCCTACCTGTTGGAGATGTTGTCAAAGTTGCAGTCTACAGGTATCAACGCTGAGCCCGTGCCGGGTAAGTGTCTGCGTCGCGTGTCTTCTGCTTCTGTGGTTGACACCATCGGCCTGTTCGCTTACAAGGACCTCCCCAAGAACAATCCGGATTGGGAAAGATTCCGCGATGACAGCGTACGCTTGGCATTGGATGCTACACAGCCGATGATGTTGCACTTCATTCAGGACTACCTGTACCAGAATGGTATTACCCAAGAGGACTTGGGCGTTATGGTTAATGATTTCTCTGCCAATTGGTCTGATATCTATATTTACGACAAGAAGGTAATCAAGGATAGAAGCGATGTGACTTGTAAGAACGGTTATGTTCATCAGTTGGATGGTCTTCTTATTCCTCCTTCAAACATGGCCGAGGAGTTGCGTGTGAATGCAAACAAAGACATGCTTCTTACTGGCGAACTTGATTTGGCCGCTTTGAAGGACAACTATCACACCACGATGCTCTTTAGCCGTATGTTGGATCGTTTCGCAGTACCTGTTCCCATTGATGAGGAGAGTGAGATTGCTGAGACTTTCCATCGTCGTTATGTAGCAGAGGGTGTTACAGAACAATTGTACGAGAAGAGATATTACACCGACGGCTCTGAGAGAGGCGCAAAGAAGGAGGATGGTTTCAAGTCTTATGTCGATGTTGAGGAAAACTTGCACGAGGCTAAGGGTTCACTCTTCTTTGATCCAGGATGGAACGCTTTCAAGGGTACATCAGAACAGAAAGAGAAAGAGGTAGATATGGCTGCCATCTTTGCTCCTTCTGATGCTGCTGTAATCTCTTTCTTTACTGAATATCCCAGTGGAAAGACCTTGATTGACAAGTATGGCGTCGGTAAGGGTGTAGTAGATCCTTATGGCACAGGACTCTTGCAGGCTATTGACAGTATCGACCTCGACATCCTTCAGGCTTTGGTACGCAATCACATGCAGATGTCATTCGTTTCTGCAGTTCCCTCAAAGTTTGAACTCGTGGTTAACGATGCTCGTGACCCCATGAACATCTCAAAGAATGATGTGAGTCACACCATCTTGGCCAACAACGGTGTGATTTATGTGATGAACAAGCTTTATCCTCCTGCCCGTTACGAGTCAGTTATTGCTCCCGTAGATTTGGATGACTCGTTGGCAGTGTTCAATAAGTTTATCGTAGATCTGGATTACGACAAGTATCTCCTCTCTATGGGTAATAAGTTCACACTTATCGCTCCTTCTGATACTTGTATGGTATACTATGCTCCCGACACCGATGTTAAGGGTGGCATAGGTGACCGTGATGCTTACTACTTCAAGAAATCATTCAACAGCGAAGGTAACCTCGTCGTTCAGGCCTTGGTATATAAGTATAAGCCTGAAACATACAACGTTGAGACCAATACATATACACTGACTAAGGGTTCTAGCACCAGAGAGTTGGATCCCACGAAGTCTAACCTATTGAAGGAAATCATGGAGTACAACATTGTCTTGGGTGATGTGAACTCTGAAAAAGACCAGAATTCGGGTAAGAAGTACTATATGTCAAAGGGTTACGGAACTGTTAAGGTTCAGCGTGGCGAAGATGGGTATGGTCTTGTAACTGGTATCGCAGGTGGTCGCGAACTTCAGAATGGAGCTATGATTCCTATTCTTGATGGCGACGTGAAGGAGATGAAGAATGGTCAGACCGTGAAGCTCAGAACCTCTATGGTACAGCCTCCTGTACAGTCTGTATACAATGTTCTCTCGACAACCCCTGAGTTCCAGGAGTTCTATTCTCTTTGCATGCCCAATCCTGAGGTATTGAAGTATCTCTTGGGTGAAGAGACCGCCAAGGATGAGTGGAATAAGTATCGTATCTTCGATAAGAAGACCAATCTTGTTCGCATGTTCGATACCTATCACTATACAGTATATGTCCCCGATAGCACATCACTCTTCCAGGCTTACGAGCAGGGCTTGCCCAACTGGGAGACTCTTGTAGCGGAGATGACTTATGCTAAGACCGTTACTGACAAAGCAAAGCAAGACTCGTTGAATGCTGATCTCCTCGCTGGTGTTGAGTTGTTGACAAAGTTTGTTCGTTATCACTTCCAAGATAACTCAGTGTATGCAGATATTCCCCAGCACGTGCTCGAGGTGGAGGGTCAAGCTCCTGAGTATCAGGTAAACTATGAAACTGCAGCGCTTAACGGCAAGACTGGTCGTTTCTGCTCTGTACTCGTACAATCTGCTGAGTACAATGGCAAGCAGACTATCGCAGTGCGTGGTGACTTCGGTGAGGATGATAAGGATGATTTGGGTACATGCGTCAATGCTTGTTATGTTGTAAATCAAGACCCTGCGCTCGAGAACAAACTTTACAATGTGATGACACGTGATATCATATTCAAGGGTAGTCCATCTTGGGATGTTTCTACCTCTTCATATGCTGCTGTTCATCAAATCAATGGATGCCTTAAGTTTGGTGGCGAAGGTGGTATTTACGATAAAGAAAAGAGTCAATTTATTAGATAAATATAAGTATCATGAAAGTTTATAAGTATATTCTACTGACCGTTCTTTGCTTCGTAGCATCTGCCGTCAAGATTAATGCGCAGCAACGTATCTCTGGTCAGGTAAGTGACGAATTAGGACCGTTGATGATGGTTAACGTGGTCGAGGTGGATAAAGACGGACGTTTTATCAATCACGCTACTACTGACTTCGATGGTAACTTCACAATGATTGTGAAGAACAATAAGAATAAGTTGAAAATCACTTATGTGGGTTTCAAGGATGAGCTCCTTGAGATTGGTGATCGCACCGTTTTCAATGTGGTGATGAAGGATGAGAACCTCATTCAGGAGGTTGTGATTCAGGCTAAGCCTCGTACAAACTCCGGTGGTCTCAACATCCTTGAGCGTGAGGTCTCTGTAGCGAAGCAGACCTTTAAGATGAGTGAGATGGAGGGTCTTTCGTTTGCCTCTGTCGACGAAGCTCTTCAGGGACAGATTGCCGGTCTTGACATCGTGTTCAACTCGGGTGACCTAGGTGCAGGTACTCAGATGCGTCTGCGTGGTACCTCTACCATCGGTGGTAACCAGGAGCCTTTGATCGTGGTGAACGATAATATCTTCGAGATGCCCGATGGTGAAGATTTCGACTTCTCTACTGCCAATGAGGAAAAGTTTGCTCAGCTTCTGACCGTAAACCCTGACGATATCGAGAGCATTGAGGTATTGAAGGATGCTTCTGCTTCGGCAATCTATGGTTCTCGCGGTTCTAATGGTGTTATCATGATTAAGACCAAGCGTGGATCTCGTGGTAAGACAAAGGTGACCTATTCATATCGTTACTCTAACGCTTGGATTCCTAAGGGATTGAACCTCCTTTCTGGTGATGACTATACCATGCTTCTTAAGGAGTCACACTTCAACCCTACACAAAGTAGCACGGCGTCTGATGCGGATGAGTTGTCATACGACAAGAACTTCTCTGAGTATGCTAACTACATCAATAATACCAAATGGGTAGAGGAAATTTCTAAGCATGGTCATACCCACGATCATAATATCTCACTCAATGGTGGTGGTGAAAAGGCTACTTTCCGTATCTCTGGTGGTTACTATACACAGAACGGACAGATTATCAAGCAGAACCTTGACCGATTCACTACTCGTATGGCTTTGGACTATTTCGTGTCTGACCGTATTAAGGTGTCTTCTGACTTCTCATTGACCTATACGAACAATGATCAGAACTACGAAGGACTCTTGGCCAACGCGCAGATAATCATGCCTAACATGAGCGTTTATTCGCAGTATTTCTTGGATCCCAATGACCCCAATTCTCTTGTGGTTACAGACGACTACTATCTCATGCGTCAAGATGCATGGAACAAGTTTGACGGAAACCAGAAGAATATCGTGAACCCCGTAGCTATGGGTAATCTGGCGTGGAAGAACGAGAAGAGCTATCGTATCTCTCCCCAGATCTCGCTTGACTATCAGCTCTTGGGACTTGAGCATGACCAGACTCAGCTCCGTTACTATGGTATGGTGTATATGGACGCAAGTACCTTGTCAAACTCTTCGTATCGTCCTGGTAGCTTGACTAATAAGGGATTTGCCGATGCTAGCTATAATGCTACTTCTGTAAACGACAATAAGACTTTGTCATTCAACACTCGTCATCGCTTGACTTTCACTCCTCATTTCGAGAACGAAAATCACATGCTTACCATGATGGGACAGTTTGAGTTGACCTCAGGTAATGGTAATAGCCAGAGCTCAAGCTCTTATGGTGTGCCTACTGGTATTACAAGTACAACGGTAGGTACATACCTCAGCGGTAGCTCTACCTCTACTTGGCAGTGGCGTTCAGTTGCTATGGTTTACTCTGCTGTATATTCTTATATGGAGGGACGCTATAGTGCTACGGCTACTCTCCGTCGTGACGGTAGTACCAAGTTTGGTGCTAATAACCGTTGGGGTAACTTCCCTGGTCTCTCTTTCCGTTGGAACATCATCGACGAGCCTTGGATGCAGTGGGCAAAGGACAATGCTAAGTTGAGCATGCTCTCATTCCGTCCAGGTTGGGGTATGACAGGTAACCAGCCTGGTGCTGAGTATCTGCACTACACCACATATGACACTAAAGGTCAATACATGGGAATCACATCTATCGCACAAGGTGGTTTGATGTTGACAGACCTCAAATGGGCTAAGAAGAGCGAGTATAACCTCGGTGCCGACTTCGGTTTCTTCAATGACAAACTTACCGGTGGATTCAACTACTATGACAACACTACATCAGATCAGTTGATGGGTGGCTATGCTATTCCTTCTTCAAATGGTTACACTTCATTGGCTTATAAGAATACCGGTGCTGTGCGTAACTATGGTTGGGAATTGAATGTCAATGGTAATAAGTTCCTTGAGTTTGGTAAGTTCTCAATCAGTGCCTATGCCAACGTATCGCAAAACTTCAACACCATTCTTGAAATGGAGGAGAGTATCTTGAACAATGCGAACTCAGACTTTGACTATAACAACGGCTCTTACCTCTCTCGTATCCAGATTGGTAATCCCTTAGGTTCAATCTACGGATTCAAGTTCAAGGGCGTTTATCGTAACAACTACAATGTGTCTTGGACTCCTCAAGATTGGGAAAATGCCCGTCTGAAGGCTGCAGAGCAAGGTTATGAGCTCCATGACCTTTATCCCGTAGCTTGTGACAACCAAGGCAACACACTTTATGGTAGTGATCGCAAGCCTTTGCGTATGGTATATAACTATAAGGATGGTCAGGCTACTTATCCCTTCCGTGGTGGTGATGCTATCTACGAGGATATCAATAACGACGGTAACATCAACGAACTTGATATCGTATACCTTGGTAACTCTAACCCCAAGCTTCAGGGTGGTTTCGGTTTGACATTCCAGTACAAGCGCTTGTCTTTGAAGACTCAGTTTACCTATCGTTATGGTGTGGATGTAATCAACTCTGCACGTATGAACGTTGAGAATATGTATACCAACAACAACCAGAGTTTTGCTGTAAACTGGCGTTGGAGAAAAGATGGTGACGTTACCATGATGCCTCGTGCATTGTATTCAACAGGTTACAACTGGTTGGGTAGTGACCGCTATTTGGAGGATGCTTCATACCTTCGTATGTCATACCTGCAGCTCTCTTATTCGGTAGATCCCAGTGTATTAAAGAAGTATGGTCTCAATCAGCTCTACCTCTCAGGTTCTGCTAACAACCTCTTCTTCCTCACCAAGTACACAGGTCTTGACCCCGAAATCGGTGCAGACAACTGGGGACGTGCTTTTGATGGTTCGAAGACACCTCGTTCACGTTCGTTCACATTGTCAATGACTGTAGGATTCTAATTACACGTAAATAATTTAAGCTATGAATAACGATAAAAGAATAATCGCTCGTGTAGCCCGCACCTTCAAGACATTGCTCTTGGGCGCGATGGTAGCTATGACATGCTCGTGCGAAGATTTCCTCACGATCTCTCCTACAGATAAGATTGTATTGGAGGATTTCTGGAAGAGCAAGGCCGATGTAGAGAATGTAGTTGCAGAAAGTTACCGATTGATGACACAGTTCGATGTGCTCTCTCGCGTAATCGTATGGGGTGAACTGCGTGGAGACAACGTAGTAGAGGGCAACTATGGTGGAAACAATGATATCAAGAATATCATGGAAGCCAACCTCCTCCCTACCAATTCATATAACTCTTGGGCTCCTTTCTACAAAATCATCAATAACAGTAATATTGTTCTTAAGTATGCCCCTGGTGTTCTTAATGAAGACCCTGATTTTACACAAGGTGACCTTGATGTTGTGTCAGGTGAAATGTTGGCTTTGCGTGCACTGTGTCACTTCTACTTGGTGCGTACATTCCGTGACATCCCCTTGCTGACTGAGGCAATGGTAGATGACAGCCAGAATCTGTATCAGTTGCAGGTTTCACCTATTGTGGCTTTGGATAGCTGTTTGGCAGACTTGAAGAGAGCTGAGAACCTTGTCCTCACCACAGGTAACTATCCTGACGATAAGAATCCTGTGGAGAATCGCAACATGGGTCGCATCACCAAGGACGCTGTGCGTACAATCATTGCTGATGTTTGTTTGTGGAAGGCTGCCTTCTTGACACAGCAAGCTGGTGGTGATGCATCGGCTGCCATGGAGTGGTACAACGAATGTATCAACTATTGTGATGTAGTGCTCAATACTCGCATGAAATATGCACAGAAGTACATGGAGGAGAATCGCAACAATACTGTTGTGCTCAATGAAAAGTATCCTATTCTTTACCCTTCTGATGCTAATGAAGGATATTCATATAAGGATCGATTCCCCCACATGCCCTACATGATGATGTATGCTGGTGGATATAACGGATGTAATAATCCCGTGGAGAGCATCTTTGAATTGCAACATACAGAAGAGCAGGGGGCAGGTAACTATGAAGTTCCTTACTTCTATTCTTACTCTGACGACGGTAATGCTTGTAAGGTAGGTATGCTTTCAGCTTCTCGTCACCTCTCATTGATGGGTAAGGGACGTTTGTATTGGCGTACCGACTTCCGCCGTGTAAATAATGTCTTCTCACAAGCCAATGCGGGTGAGGATTTGGATAAGTACATTATCATCAAGTATGCTCACTACAGTGCCAGCGAGAATCGTGATAACGTAGATAGCGAATACAACTTTGGTAAGATTAGCTATAAGTTCTCACAGCACAACACTGGTGGTGGAATGAAGTATTACTCAGGTGATAACAATCGCGGTAAGGTCAATTGGATGATTTATCGCATCAGTGATGTGATGCTGATGAAGGCCGAGGCCTTGGCATTGCGCAATGCTGGCGGTGATGCTGAAGAGGCACGTAGCATCGTGAAGGCGATTTACAATCGTTCTCAGACAGGCTATATGAATGGTCCATCTAAAGTGGGAATTCTTGATGCTAAGCAGGATGATTTCGATCTCTTGAATGCCGATAAGACTGTGATGCAGCTTGTTCTTGACGAGCGTCAGCGCGAATTGGCTTTTGAGGGTAAGCGTTGGTACGACTTGGTACGTGTGGCATTGCGTGATAATAGCACTTCTAATATGTTAACTATGTTTGTCGACAAGAAGTACGAAGGCACCAGCACCGAGCAGTACTCTTCTAAGATGGCGACTTTGGATCACCTCTTCTTCCCCATCGCAGAGAACGAGCTGAAGACCAATCCTGGATTGATTCAGAATAAAGCTTACGAGAAGGCGAACGAGATTGAAAAGAACTAATTCGTAATAATAGTAAGATATGAAATCTAAATATAGTAAATTGGCAGCCTTGAGTTGTGCTGCGATGCTGACATTCAGCGGATGTGTAGAGCATATCGATGAGGGGGCTCGTTTCACCTTCGTGGGTAATACTGTAGCCACTTATCTTGAAGAACAGGAACAGTGCAGCCACTTCGTAGAGATTTTGACACGCGGTGAGCAGATTGGTCTGATGAAGGCTTATGGTCAGTACACCTGTTTCGCTCCTACCAATGAGGCTATCGAGGCTTTCGTTGCCGAGCAATATAATATCTGGAATGAATCGAAGAACAACCCTGAAAAGAAGGAAATTTGGACAGGTGTCGTTTCTCCCGTATGGACTGAGCTGACAGACTCTATGTGTGAGATCATCTCGCGCAATCATATCATTCCTAAGATGTTCTTGGGTGTTGACTTCAGTGGTTCTAGTATTCCTGAGGCAAACATGAATGGACGTGACTTGACACTTGCCTTCACAGATACGACCTATGCAGAGGCGGGTGTACCTTTGATTAATAGCACCGCTATGGTCATCGAAGAGAAAGAGGTGGAGAATGGTGTTGTTCACATCGTAGATGGTGTCATCAATCCCTCATCATCACGTATGGCAGCCTTGTTGGATGAATACACCTATTTCAGTGTCTTCTTGAAGATGTTGGAGGCTACGGGTTACGCTGACAAACTCAATGAGGTAGAAGATAAGAACTATACTGAGGGTGATAAGACCACTAAGGGTATTTACACCAAACAGGATGCTCCTTATCCTGCAGCACGTAAATTAGGTTTTACAGTCTTTGTTGAGCCTAATGAGGTGTTGGCTAAATATGGTATCACTGAGGATGAAGAGTCTTGGTATGAGTATTGTCGTACCATCTTCCCCGAGGGAATGATTGTGTGGGATCACACAGGTTTAAAATCGGACCCGGTTAACTTTAAAGCTCCTTTGGACGATTGGCGTAATCCCGTGAACCAGTTTATCGGTTATCATATTCTCGATCGTAAGCTCTCTTACAATTACCTTGTTTGCTACAATATCGTGGAGAAGAACTATGGTATTGAGTTTAAGTCTGAGGGTGACTTCCCTGGTACTGCCGATCGTAATGAGTTCTATGTGACCATGAACAATCGCGTTGTTAAAGTGACTATGCCTCGTAACTCGGATAGTGGTAACGACTTTGGTAAGATTTTCTTGAACTATGCGCCCGTAGGAGATGATGGCCTTAGTGGACAAAACGTAAGGGTAATCAATCCTTCTGAATTTAAGAAGGGTGCAGGTCACGAAAGCTTCAATCCTGAGGCACTCAATGGCGCGTTGAATGTGCTCGATGATATTCTTTACTATGACGAAAATGTCATGGTGGGTAAGGTTCTCAACTGTATCATGCGTTTCGACGTTTCTTCTATCTGCTCAGAGTTGACCAACAATCGTATTCGTTGGAAGATTAGCAGTAACTTGAGTTCAGATGCCGAGGTGTTTATCCCTCATACCTATTGTCCTTCTCGTTTGAAGGTGTATGCTGATGCAACTCGCTTGTTCTACCTTGCTCCTCACACTGGTTGGCATAACTACCAGGGTGACGAGATGATGGCTCTCGGTCTTTTCGACTTTGCTTATCGCCTGCCTCCCGTACCTGCTGGTACTTATGAGATTCGTATGGGATACTCGGCTAGTATATATCGTCACGTCGTTCAGGTTTATTTGGACGATCAGGTAACAGGTCTTCCCATCGACCTTCGTCTGACTGGTGAGTCGCCCATGGTGAACTGGAAGTCTGACAAGGATGACTTGAAGAACGACGAGGAGCAGATTGCTGCGAATGACAAGGATATGAAGAACCGTGGCTATTTGAAGGGCCCGACTACCTTCTATGATCATGAGTCTGGTTTGGCTCGCCACAACAACCTCTGCTTGCGTGCCGTTATCGCTACAAAGTACCTCACTGCAGGTTCTCACTGGTTGCGTTTCAAGAATGTGAACGATGAGGATGATGGTAGCGCACAGTTTATGCACGACTACTTTGAGATTGTACCTATCTCTTACTTGCGCGATGAGAGCGTTCCTGTAGAAGACAGACGTAAATAATAGGAGTCTAATATTAATACACAATAAGATATGAAAAGAAAATATATAAATAGTATCTTGGTAGGTTGTGCCTTGTGTGCTTTCTCGGCTTGTACCGATGTGTGGGACGAGCATTATCAAGCCAACAAGCCAATACCAGGACAGGAATCTGCCGATAAGAACCTCTGGGAGTTGATTAGTGCAGATCAGGACCTTGAGGAGTTTGCAGCACTCTTGCAAGCAACAGGTTATCACGAGTTGTTGATGCAGAATCGTTGTTACACTGTGTGGGCACCTGCTGATGGCTCAGGATTTATCGATGTAACTCTTCTCGAGAATGCCTCTAAGGAGGAGATAGAGAGCTATAAGAAGCGTATTGTTGAGAATCACATTGCAAACTTCAATCACGCAGCAAGTGGTATCCGCGATAAGGAAGACCGCAAAAACTACGAGATGATTGAGATGCTCAATACTAAGAAGTACGACTTCGAAGGCAAAAAGGCTGGTGAATACACCTTTGATGGTTTGGATTTGCAGCAAGAGAACATCGTAGCAAAGAATGGTGTCCTTCATAAGTTGGATGGCTATGTAAGTTTTGCTGCCAATATCTGGGAGACTTTGGGTGATGAGGGCTTACGTACCGACGAGCTTGGTATCAGTGAGTTGTGGAACTTCTTGAAGAAGGATTTCAAGAGTGAGTTCAATCCCGCAGCTAGTGTTCAAGGTCCCGTTGTTGATGGTCAGGTTACATGGCTCGACTCTTCGTTCACTGAGTCTTGCCGCTGGTTCGGTGAGATTGGTTGGCTGGATCGTGAGGATAGTTCATATACCATGTATGCATTGACCAACCGTGCTTGGGGCGAGATGTATGAGATGACCAAAAAGTATTATGCTTATCCTTTCGGCATGAAGACATTGCCTGCTAAGGGTAGCATGAGTGCAGAGCAAGCTACAGATTCTATTGTTAAGGACTTGATGGTTCGCAACTTGGTATTCAGCAACACCGTGAACAAGAAGTTCTTTGATGGTGTAAAGGATACGCTGATTTCAAACTATCGCTACGGTTATCAAATCTTCGAGAATGAAGAGGCACATGCTTTGAGCAACGGCTTGGTGGGTGAGCCCTTCGAGTTGAGTAACGGCTCATTGTATATCGTAGATGAGGTCAATTATAATCCCATGTCTATCTGGCACGACACATTGCGTGTCGAGGGTGAGTTCTTGTCTGATGCAGATGAAACACGTGTAGGCTTCAAATCTGTAAATAAGACAATGCATATCATACATCGTGACAGTCTCTATCATGATTCGTTCTCAAGTCATGGTGTAGGTGTATTCGAGGCTTTTGCTGGTCAATACAATCCTGAGTTCCATTTCTATGTGGATAACGTGTTATCTGCATACTATGACATTAAGCTTGTGTTGGTTCCTGCTAAGGTGATTGAGCCCTATGACTCTACACTGTTTATCAAACCCAATAAGTTTGCTGCTCGTTTGTACTACAACGATGGTCTGTCTTCTAAGAACATAGAGTTGAGAACAGAAGCAGGAGATAGCATCTTCTTCTCTGATCCTACAAAAATCGATACCATTGTATTGGCAAAGAATTTCTTTGTTCCCGTTTGTGAGTTCGACCTTAAGGGATTGAGCGGAAGCATGCCTCAGACAAGGGTGTTTATCGAGTCAAAGATTGAATTTGGTTCGAACCGTGTTCCCAAAGAGAACAATGGTAACGATAGAGATAGCACCAAGTGGATGTATGACAACCACTTCCGTATCGACCAGCTCATATTCGAGCCTGTCGTAGATCCTACGGTTGAATAATTTGTTGGACAAAGCTAATAAATAAAGACAATGAAAACATACAATAAATTTATGCAGATTCGTTTGGCTGTATTCATGGTGTTTGCAGCGCTCTCAATGGGAGTGGTTCCTGTAAATGCGCAGAATAATGCGGCTACCGCTAGCCAGCAAGATGAAGTGGAAGAGATCGTAGGTACAGTGATTGATGCTGTGACCAAGGAGCCTATTGCCGGTGTTCGTGTGGAAGCACTCGGAAACAATCGTTACACCGCCATGACCAAGGTGGATGGTATCTTCTCTATCAAGGTTCCTAGGCATGTGGTGTCCCTTTATGTGTCTACTCCAGGATATGAGAGTGTAATCATCAAGGCACGTCAGAATAAGGCTATCACTGTGGCTCTCTATAGTGAGGACTTTAGCTCTTACGTTGAGAATGGTTTTGACGTTACTTCTGTAGGCGAAGCCGTTATTGATATGGCTAAGTCTACCACCTTTGAGACAGAGTTGCAGAAGCAGCTCGGTGCTCAGGTTCGCACGGTGACCCGCTCTGGTACGGTAGGACTTGGTGCGTTGATGACAATTCAGGGTATCAATACGCTGAATTCATCGGTTCAGCCTCTCATCGTATTGGATGGTGTGATTCAGGACTTGCAGGATGGCTATGCAGCGATGCATGATGGCTTCTTCAATAATACCTTGGCGGCTATTGACGTGAATGATATTGAAAAGATTACTGTCCTCAATAATGCTACTTCTATCTACGGTGCTCGTGGTGCTAATGGTGTTATTCTTATTGACACAAAGCGTGGACATAGCATGGCTACTCGCATCGATGCTCAGGCTTTTGCTAGCTATTCGATGAAGCCCCGTCTGCCACAGATGATGAATGCTGAGCAGTATCGTATCTATGCCAATGAGTTGATGGGAAGCTATGGATATACCTCTGAGGCACTCTCTAAGGTTCCTTTCCTCTCTGATGACAAGAGCAAGTATTACTACAACACGTATCACAATGACACTAACTGGGCAACAGATCCAGAGAATGGCGTCTATCAGAATGCTGTTGCGCAGAACTATCGCGTAAATGTACAGGGTGGTGACGAAGCTGCTATGTATAACTTCTCTCTCGGATTCTCTGATGGTGCAAGCACAATCAAGAGCAATGACTTCAATCGTTTGAACATTCGTTTCAATACAGACGTGAACTTGGCTAAGAATCTCGATACTCGCTTTGACATCGCTTATAGCCGTATTGCACGCGACTTGCGTGACGATGGTATCCGTGAAGATCTCACAGCAGGCCCCGTTGTATCACCTGGTTTCTTGTCGCTCATCAAGTCTCCTTTCCTCTCTCCTTATACTTATAATAATAAGGGTCAGTTGACAGGTGCGCTTTCTGCAGCAGACAGCTTTGCTCCTGGCACAAATAACAGCTTTGCAAACCCCTTGTCTATCTTTGAGTATGGTGATGGTAACAATAAGAACAATCAAGAGTACACAGTGTTCAATGTTACTATCGCTCCGAAGTTGACTTTAGGTAAGGGTTGGGCTGTATCTACACTCTTCAACTATACGTTGCATCGCACAAGTGAGAAGTACTTCCGTCCGATGACTGGTACTCCAGTGTTCTACATCGAGGGTCTTGGACGTTCTGAAAATGAGGTTCGCTCATTCTTCTCTAAGGAGGAGGAGCTCTACTCTGATACTCGTGTGTCATGGGATAAGCACCTTGGTGGACATACCTTCAATGCATTCGGAGGTATCCGTTACTCAAACTTCGCTTATGACTCAAACTACGCATCATGTCACAATACAGGTAACGACAAGTTGCCCGACGTAAAGTCTGAGTATTCTTATGCTAAGACTGATGGTGCATATGACGTATGGCGCAACCTTAGCTACTATGCCAACTTGGATTATAACTATCGCAATAAGTATTACTTGCAAGGTAGCGTAGCTGCTGAGACCTCTTCACGCTTCGGTCGTGACACGAACGATGGTATTAAGTTGGGCGGTGTATGCTGGGGTGTGTTCCCCTCATTGCAGGCTGGATGGTTGGTTTCATCTGAAGATTTCTTCAATGTTGCTCCCATCAACTATTTGAAACTGACTGCAGGTGTCGATTGGTCGGGTAATGACAACATCAGCAATAGCGCAGCATTCTGCTACCATGAGAATGTGAAGTATTCTGACAAGTCTATGGGTCTTGTGCTGGGTAACATTGAGAACCAATCAATCCAGTGGGAGACAACACGTCGTATGAATGCAGGCTTTGACCTTCAGGCATTCAATAACCGTCTGAGATTGACTGCTAATGTGTTCAGTAACGCTACAAACAATCTCCTGACTTTGAAGAAACTTGATCCTTTGGCTGGTCTTGAATATGCATGGTCTAATGGTGGTGCTCTGCAGAACAATGGTGCTTATGCTGCAGCTAACGTGAGAGCGGTGAATACCAAGAGCTGGAAGTGGGAAGTAGGTGCTAGTGTTGGTACTTACAAGAATGAGATTACTGAACTCCCTGACCAAACTATTGTCAATAAAAACTGGACCAAGAAGGATGGTGAGCTCCGCGGATATACAACCGATATCTATGGCGCAACAATCCTTACCGCTGTAGGTCAATCTGCAGGTGTTTTCTTTGGCTATGAAACAGAAGGTGTGTTTGCAACAACAGCTGAAGCATGGGATGCAGAGAAGGGTGACTGGCGCTTGAAGACTCAAGATGTAGCTACAGGTGTTCTCACTCCGTTTGAGGCTGGCGATGTTAAGTTTGTTGACCAAAATGGCGACGGCATGATTAACTTGGATGACCGCGTGATCATTGGTAACCCCAATCCTGATTTCTATGGTAACATCAGCAGCAATCTGACCTTTAAAAACCTTTCGCTCAGCGCTACTGTAAACTACTCTCTTGGTAATGATGTTTATAACTACCAGCGTGCTCTGCTCGAGAGTGGTAGCAGTTTCTATAATCAGACAGTAGCCGTTACCAATCGTTGGAAAGTTGAGGGACAGCAGACTGACATGCCTCGTGCATCGTATGGCGACCCCAAGGGTAACAACCGCTTCTCTGACCGTTGGATCGAGGATGGCTCATATCTCCGTCTGAAGGATGTGACTCTCTCTTACAAGGTGCCCGTATCGGCTTCATGGCTCCAGGGTCTCACCGTATGGTGTGCAGGTACAAACTTGTTGACATTGACTAACTACTTGGGCAGCGATCCTGAGTTCTCATTCAGCAACAATGTATTGTATCAAGGTATCGACAATGGGTTGCTCGGCCAAAGCCGTAGCTTCCATGTAGGTGTGAAGATTAACCTCTAATGAAAACTATTAAAAAATAAAGACAATGAAAAGCAAATCAATTATAGCGGCACTGCTTGCCGTCTTTACATTGGGTGTGACTACCTCTTGTGAAGATATGTTTAGCATTGACTCTAATCGTGTGGTCTTGGAGCATGAGATCAACACCTCGGCCGACTCTGTATATACAACTTTGGGTGTATTGCAGTGTGTACGCAAAGTAGCAGACCGCTACGTGATTCTCGGTGAGGCACGTGGTGATAATGCCCAAATCGATGAGAAGCGTACCAAGACTTCGTTGCGTAACTTAGCTAATTTTGAGTTTGAGGATGAGAACGAATACCTTAACGTGAGAGACTACTATGCAGTTATCAATAACTGTAACTACGCATTGGAGCACATGGATAAGGATTTGAAGCTCAATAACAAGCCTGTACTCATGGATGAGTATGCAGCACTGCTGGGTATTCGTGCATGGACCTATTTGCAATTGGCAATTAACTACGGAAAGGTGCCCTATTATACCTATCCTGTAGTTACTGAGGCTGATGTAGAGAGAGCTTATTCAGATGAGCCAAAGGATATCGTGGCTATTGCTGCAGACCTTGCTCCTCAGTTGGTCCCCTACTTGGATGAGGAACTTCCCACCTTTGCAGCTACTGGTGTTGTGTATCCCCAGTTGCGTTTGGTGCTCGCTGAATTGTATCTCTGGAGTGGTGATTATGAGAATGCAAAGAAGTATTATGAGGAGTATTTCATGAAGAATGAAAAGTTTGAGCTCAAGATGAGCGATGACAATGGTACTGTGATGCAGGCTGGCTATCTTGAGTTTGGTGGTGCCTTCGCTACATGGGATGGTAGAACTCCTAAAGGTGATCTTTTACCCACGTTTACAGTATCTACTCCTAATGACACTAAGAAGGAGGCTGATATGATTTCAGCTATCACAATGGAAACATCGAGCGCTAGCGGTACTGTTTCTGAGGTAGCAAACCTCTTCCGTCAAGGCTACTTGCTCCCTTCTGCTTCATGGAAGTCTCTCTGCAATGCGCAGCAGGTATTCCTTGTAACAGAAACAGCTGCTGACAGCAAGCGCACACTCAACTCTACAGACAAGGTCGGTGACATGCGTAAGTATGCTTACACGACGACTAGTCGTTTCTTTTCTACTGCAGATGATGGTCTAGAAGAGGCTGAGGAAAAGCTGATCTTTACAAAGCACAAAGAGGGACGTATCGTGACACAACGCTCGTCTATCGCTTGCTTGCGTTGGGCCGAGGCTATGAATGCGTTGTCAAGACAACAGTATGCTGTAGCAGCTGACTCTGCTCAGTATGCTCAGGCTCGTATGAATGCAATGAACGCATTCTATTTGCTCAAGGATGCCTTTAAGGTGTTCTTCCCCGAGGGCAGCGAGGTGGCTAAGAACTTCGAACGTTTCCATGACATCATTGATCCTGCAAAGAATGACCTACAGAAGATGTATGTAGGTATCCATGGTAGAGGTACTGGTGACGTATACTACGATGATAAGTATTACGTGCTGACTCCTGAGGTTATTGGTCAGCGTTTGAATAAGGAGCCTATAGACGTTACATTCAACGATACAGTACAGTTTATCGATGAGCTTATTATCGACGAGTTGGCTCTCGAGAGCACTATGGAGGGTAATCGATTTGGTGACTTGATTCGTTTTGCAAAGCGTCGTCAGGCATGGGGAGACAGCGAGTATCGCGATTTCCTTGCTCTGCGTGTTGCTAACAGAGGTGGCGAAGAGGCTGAAGCTGAGGAACGTGATGCTCTCTATAATAAGTTGAGCGGCTCTGAGGAGTATTGGTATCTCCCCTTCAAATAATCATTGATTAATAGTTGATGAAAGGCTGCTCCGAGCCAAGCTCGTGAGTGGCCTTTCTTTCATTTTTCCTTCTCTTCCGGATTAGTACACAAATATTTTTCCAAGTCTACAAAAATATTTTTCTCTATAATGAAACGATATTTTATACTGATTCTGTTCTTTATATCACTGGTCTTGAATGTAGGGGCTAAGGATTTTATTGTGATGATTGATGCTGGTCATGGAGGAAAAGATCCAGGTGCTGTAAGTGCCAATGGTAAAGTCCGTGAGAAGGATGTGACACTAAAAGTCGCCTTGCTCGTAGGTGATGCAATCGCTGCAAGATATCCCGAAGTGAAGGTGTTGTATACTCGAAAGACAGATAAGTTTGTAGGTGTGAGTGAACGAGCTCGTATGGCCAACAAGGCTGGCGCAGATCTTTTTATCTCCATTCATGTCAATGCTGCAGAAAATCGTTCAGCAAAAGGGGCCGAAACCTATACCTTGGGGGTGGAAGAGGCTCGTACAGAGCGAAGCCTTGAAGTTGCAAAGCGTGAGAATGGTGTTATTCTTCTAGAGGAGGATCATGAGAAGACTTACGCAAACTTCAATCCTAATTCCCCGGAGAGCTATATTATATTCGAGTACATGCAAAGTGAGTTTGTGAAGGAGAGTATTCATCTAGCCCAATATGTGCAGGAAAACTTTGCTAGTGATGCCAATCGCAAGGATCGAGGAGTACGTCAAGCTGGATTTCTTGTGCTTAATGCTACTTCCATGCCCAGCATTCTAGTCGAATTAGGCTATGTGAGCAATGCTGAAGAAGCGAAGTATCTAGCAACCTCTTCAGCTCAGCAACGATTAAGCAACTGCATCAGCAAAGCTTTTGACCGGTATTATGCCGATTTGGTGAAGCTAAAATCCGCAACATCTGGTACTGAAGTTTCGAATGCTGTGCGAACGTCAACAGAACAATCGACTTCGGTCAATCCTTCTTTACAAGACGTACAAGAGCGTGTGTCAATATCTGATGATGCAACAAGCGCCGATGCTCCAATATTTAAGGTGCAGATCTTTTCATCTTCAAAACTATTGGCAAATGGAGATGGGGCTTTCAAAGGACTTAGTCCTGTGTCCTATTATGAGGAAAAAGGGCTTTACAAATACACATACGGTTCGTCTCCTAACTATAACGAAATCCTTCAGATTAAACGCAAGGTGAATGAGAAGTTTAAGGATGCTTTTGTTGTTGCGTTCATTAAGGGAGAGCGAGTAGATACCCAGCAAGCTATTGCTCTTTTTCGTAAGTATAATTCGCAATAGGCTCTGAGATAAAAAATAGAGGAAGTTGGGGATATGTTACAATTTAAAAGGATTATCTGATGAAACGTTTTACAAAGGAGATTAAGATTGGAGGCGCTTTTTTGTTTTGCTTGGCGATGCTCTATATAGGTGTCAATTTTTTGAAGGGTAATAATGTCTTTTCCACCGATAGTACCTACTATGCGGTGGTAAGTAATACAGGAGGTATAGTTCCTTCTTCTGTTATTACAACCAATGGATTTCAAGTAGGAACCGTGAGTGGTGTGGACTATGATTATGCCAATCCTAACCGAATAGTTCTTACGCTAAAGATTAAAGAATCACTTCGTATACCTAAGGGAAGTAATGCTGTATTGGTGAATTCCTTATTAGGAGGGGTAAGTGTAGACCTTCGTTTGTCACAGGGTGACTCTTACTGTACAGAAGGAGATACACTTCTTAGTGGCTTCTCTGGAGGCTTGACGGATCAAATAGAGCATGTGATGTTGCCGCAAATCACGACTCTTGTACCCAAGGTGGATAGTCTTATTACCTCTCTCAGTGCTTTAGCGGCAGACCCATCTTTAGGTGTTGCGCTGAATAATTTGGAGGATCTTAGTCGAAAGATTAATCAGATGTCAGACGAGCTAAATGGAATTTTAAATAACGAAGTGCCCATTCTGCTAGCGGACTTGCAAGGTGCAGCTCATAATGTGTACTCCATCTCGGGAAAACTGGATAATGTGGATTACGAGAGCTTAGTGTGCAGACTGGATAGCACCATTAGCAATCTTCAAATGCTCTCAGTTGCCCTGATTGATGAGGACAATACTGTGGGAAGTTTGCTTTCCTCTTCAGAGTTATATGATAGCATCAGAAGCATTTGTACTAATGCGAATGCTCTTATAGAGGATGTGAAGGCACATCCTTCCCGATATATTAATATCTCTGTGTTCGGTAAAAAATGATTAGAATCGTATTGGCTCTACGTTATTACTATCAATCTTAATAAATCATAGCCTCAACTATTAGTGGCCTTGAGGCGTGTGTGCATGAAACATTTTGTTTCACGAATAAATTCTTTTCAGCAATCTCTTTGATGCGGATTCTTTTCCTCGTGGCAACCACGGATGTGAAATTTTAGGCGCTTAAAATCGCTTAAAATGAGGAAGCTTCTAGTGACTTGATCTCTTGTTGATATGGGTAAAATTAGACTTTGTCTAAAAAAGAGTGGGTCGTAAAAATACTTATAAAATATAGGTTTACATACCTTAAAACTGCATGGATTAAGGGGGATATGCTGTGTATTCTCAGTCAGTCGAACAGATGATGATGTGAAAGTGATTGTTTTTCAGAGTGTTTGATATGTGCAAGAGGGAATGCTCATGAAAAAAAACGACTCAATGCAAATGGCTGAATTTTAGCATCTTTGAAAACAACAAATATTTGAGAAATAAAAGAGGTTTGAAAAATAAGAATAAGTGATGTAACTTTGCATACGTAGAAGTAAAAGATTAAAGAACAAAACAGTCATGACTGAGACGCAACTCGTAGGACTTTGGAACAAGTGTTTGCAGATTATCCATAGCAATGTGGATAGGGCTGTCTTCGATACGTGGTTTGCATGCACAAAACCAGCATCGTATGCCAATAAGGTATTGACCTTGTTTGTCCCTAGTCAATATGTGTACGAGCATATCGAGAATAACTATGTGGATTTGCTGAGCGCCGTGATCTATCGCATATTTGGCGAAGATACAGTGCTGAACTATCGTGTTCTTACTGATCGCCAGAACCAATTGGTGATGGATCAGCAATCGGAACATCAGACGAAGAAACCACATTCTGTAGGATCTGAAACAAAAGTATTGGTTGGCAATACGACTCCTCCTTCAGTCCCTGTGCCTGTACGAGATCTTGACCCGATGTTGCGTAGCAATTATAGTTTTGATAATTTTATAGAAGGGTTAAGTAATCGCTTGCCGCGTGCAGCAGCTGAAAGTATTGCACAAAAACCTGGAAAGACAGTCTTCAATCCATTGTTTTTATATGGAGCGTCGGGTGTCGGAAAAACTCATTTGGCTAATGCTATAGGTCTGAAGGTCAAAGAGCTTTACCCCGAGAAGCGAGTGCTCTACGTTTCTGCTCATCTCTTCAAAGTTCAGTATACTGATTCAGTACGTAAGAATACGGTTAACGACTTCATTAATTTCTACCAGAGTATTGATGTGTTGATTATTGATGATATTCAAGAATTTGTGGGTGTTGAGAAGACACAAAATACATTCTTCCATATCTTTAATCACTTGCATCAGAATGGTAAGCAGTTGATTATGACCTGTGATCGTCCTCCTGTGATGCTTCAGGGAATAGAGGAGAGGTTGATTACTCGTTTTAAGTGGGGACTTACAGCTGAGATTGAGCGGCCCAACTTGGATCTTCGCCGTAGCATATTGGAAGATAAAGTTCGTCGCGAAGGTATAGCTGTGGCGCCTAGAGTTCTTGATTATGTGGCGGAGAATGTCACGGATAGCGTTAGAGAACTTGAGGGAATCTTGATTTCACTTCATGCGCATTCGGCGCTCTATGGCCGAGAGATTGACATGACTCTAGCTGAGCGCGTTATCAGTAAGGCTGTTCGTGTTATGGAAAAAGAGCTTACTGTGGATGATATTGTAAACTCTACTTGTGAGTATTATCATGTGAAAACGGATAGTGTTTTCTCATCTTCTCGCAAACGAGACATCGTGCTAGCTCGTCAAGTGTCGATGTATTTAGCTCACAAGCATTTGCCTAGTTTGTCTTTGGTACGTATCGGACAGTGCATCGGGTCGAAAGATCATTCTACAGTATTGCATGCATGTCGTACAATAGAGGATCAACTAGAAATAAATAAGATCGTAGAACAGGCCATAGATGAGATTGAGGCCAAACTTAAGACCAGATAAACTAATTTAGTATGGATAAAGAATGGGTGCCTTGCGCAATGCGCAAGGCACCTGTGTTTTTTTTATGATAAGTGTGTTTTATGTGTTGATTGTTCTTTTGGAAAACTTTCTTCCTCTTCCTAAAATATAAATAACACATTAACAGTATTGTAAGGTTTTGTTTTGGAAAACTTTGTTGTTGTTATAATTTTCATTGTTGTAAAATTTGGACAATACGGAAAGGTTGTGTAATTTTGCAGAGCTTTTGTTCTTGAAGTTTCTTGCTTCTACATTTAGAACTTTCTTGAACGGTAATTAAAACTTTAAAAATACAGTGGAACAGAAAACTTACACTTTCGAAGAGGCGCAGAACGCTACACTTGAATATTTTGGTGGCGATGCGCTTGCGGCTAGGGTTTGGGCCAATAAGTATGCTATGAAGGACTCTGCGGGTAATATTTATGAGCAGACTCCCAGAGATATGCATTGGCGAATAGCTAATGAGATAGCTCGTGTCGAGGCTAAGTATCCTAATGCGTTATCAGCACGTCAGTTGTTTGACTTGCTTGATCATTTCAAGTACATAGTGCCTCAGGGTAGTCCTATGACTGGTATCGGTAACAATCATCAGATAGCTTCGCTTTCAAATTGCTTTGTTATTGGTATGGATGGTAATGCAGATTCGTATGGTGCTATTATCCGTATTGACGAAGAGCAGGTTCAGCTAATGAAGCGTCGTGGAGGTGTAGGTCACGATCTTTCGCATATCCGTCCTAAGGGTTCGCCTGTGAAAAACTCAGCGCTGACATCGACGGGGCTTGTTCCTTTTATGGAGCGTTACTCTAACTCTACTCGTGAAGTGGCTCAAGATGGTCGTCGTGGCGCATTGATGCTCAGTGTGTCTGTGAAGCATCCTGACTCGGAGTCTTTTATCGATGCGAAGATGACCGAGGGTAAGGTGACTGGAGCTAATGTGTCCGTAAAGATGGATGACGATTTTATGCGTGCAGCTGTTGAGGGTAAGACATATACTCAGAAATATCCTATCGATAGCAATGAACCACTATATACAAAGGAGGTAAATGCATCTGAACTTTGGAAGAAGATTGTGCACAATGCTTGGAAGAGTGCTGAGCCTGGTGTGCTTTTCTGGGATACGATCATTCGTGAGTCAGTGCCCGATTGTTATGCGGATCTTGGTTTCAAGACGGTATCTACCAATCCTTGCGGTGAAATCCCTCTATGTCCTTACGATTCATGTCGTCTGTTGGCTTTGAATCTTTACTCCTATGTGGTAAATCCTTTTACTCCCGAGGCATACTTTGATTTTGATCTTTTCAAGAAGCATGTGGCTATTGCGCAGCGAATCATGGATGATATTATCGATCTTGAGATTGAGAAGATTGAAGCTATCATGGACAAGATCGAGAGCGATCCGGAGAGCGAGGAGGTGAAGGGTGCGGAGCGCACTTTGTGGCAGAAGATTATGGATAAGAGTTGTCTGGGACGTCGTACTGGTGTTGGTATCACTGCTGAGGGTGATATGATTGCAGCTATGGGTTTGCGCTATGGAACTGACGAGGCAACAGATTTTTCAGAGAAGGTACATCGTACTATCGCCATCGAAGCTTATCGCTCATCTGTACAGATGGCTAAGGAACGCGGCGCTTTTAAGGTTTATGATAGCGAACGCGAAAAGAATAATCCCTTCATTAATCGTTTGAAAGACGCTGATCCAGCGCTCTATGATGAAATGAAGAAGTATGGCCGTCGTAATATCGCTTGCTTGACCATTGCTCCTACAGGAACTGTGAGCTTGATGACGCAGACTACCTCTGGTATTGAGCCTGTATTTATGCCTGTGTATAAACGTCGTCGTAAGGTGAATCCAAACGATCCTGATGTTCGTGTTGATTTTACTGATGAAACAGGTGATGCTTTCGAGGAATTTATTGTATATCATCCCAAGTTTATGACTTGGATGGAAACCAAGGGATACGATACTACCAAACGTTATTCTCAAGAGGAGATAGATGCTATGGTGGCTGAGAGCCCCTATCATAAAGCTACAGCAAACGATATCGATTGGCTTAAGAAGGTACAGATGCAGGGGCGCATCCAGAAGTGGGTAGACCATAGTATTAGTGTGACTATCAACTTGCCTGCAGATGTAAGCGAGGAACTTGTGAATGAACTTTACGTTGAAGCCTGGAAGTGTGGTTGTAAGGGTTGTACGGTATATCGTGACGGTTCGCGTAGTGGTGTGCTTGTGTCTACAGATAATAAGAAGAAGGGTGCCGATGGTAAGCCTGTTGAGGAACCATGTACTTGCAAGCCTCCCGTAGTCGTTGAAACTCGTCCTCGTGTGCTTGAGGCTGAAGTGGTACGTTTTCAGAATAATAAGGAGAAGTGGGTGGCATTCGTTGGACTGCTTGAAGGGCGTCCCTACGAAATCTTTACAGGTTTGGCAGACGATGAAGAAGGCATCCTCCTTCCCAAGTCGGTGACCAATGGCTATATTATCAAAAATGTAGACGAGAATGGTGTGAAGCGTTACGATTTCCAGTTTAGTAACAAGCGTGGCTATAAGACTACCATTGAAGGTTTGTCTGAAAAGTTCGATAAGGAGTATTGGAACTATGCTAAGCTTATCTCTGGTGTGCTTCGTTATCGTATGCCGATCGAACAGGTGATAAAGCTTGTTAGTTCATTGCAGCTGGATAGTGAGAGTATTAATACTTGGAAGGTCGGCGTAGAGCGTGCCTTGAAGAAATATGTGCAGGATGGTACTGCCGCTAAGGGTCAGGTGTGTCCGAATTGTGGTCAGGAGTCTCTCGTGTACCAAGAGGGTTGTCTCATTTGTACCAATTGTGGAACTAGTCGCTGTGGTTGATTGATATGGATCTAGGCTGAAAAGTTAGCGAAAGAATCTTTTTCTTTTACATACGTTGGAGGGAGAATTACTCATTTTTTTGAGTATTCTCCTTCTTTTTTTATGTATGAGTTGAATCGGTTTGTGCTAAAAAGTTATACGATAGGGGAGGATTGTTATGTAAAGATACAGCTATGCCCGGGATATTTTAAGTGGGAAAAAGAGGCAAAAAGTATGGTTTTTGATGATTTTTGTGGAAAAAACACTATTTTCTGTATTTTTTTTTAGGATTTGTTTGGTGAATCAAAAAAAAGCAGTACCTTTGCACTCGCAAAACGGAAACAAACCGAATGCTCCTTGAAATATTGAACAAACAAAAAAACGTAGTTACGCAAATCTTCGAAAGGGGATAACGTAAGATTAATGCGGAAATAGCTCAGTTGGTAGAGCACAACCTTGCCAAGGTTGGGGTCGCGAGTTCGAGTCTCGTTTTCCGCTCACAAGTTTGAATTTGTGTCTACAACCGAAGTGTCGGTGTAAAGCCCAGGTGGCGGAATGGTAGACGCGCTCGTTTCAGGTGCGAGTGTTGAGAGACGTGCAGGTTCGAGTCCTGTTCTGGGCACAAACCAAACGAGTATTTGACTTAATGAACAGATAATGGAGAGATGGCGGAATTGGTAGACGCGCTACTTTGAGGGGGTAGTGACCGTTGGGTCGTGTGAGTTCGAGTCTCATTCTCTTCACGAAAATTGATTGCGGAAATAGCTCAA
>JAFZFF010000022.1 GCA_017556045.1 Bacteroidaceae bacterium
CTCCCTTCGGGTCCTCCGTCGTGCAGAGCACTGCACTCCCCTCACTCGGCACGGCTTGGCATTTAGCCAACCCTCTGAAGGCCTCTCTACGCCCCCTTCAAGGGCGACAATTCTTTTTAGTTAGTCATTTCGCGCGTCAAAAACTATTCAGAAAGCATTGTCCTGCATTCTCCCTCTTTAAGGGGGAGTCCCCGCAGGGGGAGGGGGTAAGGAGAGGGACGAGCGGAGCGACGTAGCGGGCGGGGGTAATTAATTCTCATCGCGGACTTTCTTTGTCTCACGCGGATTACATGGATTACACGGAGCATACATCGCTATTGCTCGTATGTGCCTGCCGGATGGATAGCTGCGAGAACTCCTTTCGATGCAGCAAAATCCGTGTAATCCGTGCAATCCGCGTGCCCCCAAAAAAATCAGCGGAGGGGTAATTAATTTTCAGCGAGGAGATAATTATCAATTTTCCATTCTCAATTCTCAATTTTTTAAGCGTCAATCAGACGCTTAAAACTGATCTTCTGCGCGATCTCCTTCTTGAGCTCCACCTCGGGGCGGAAGTTGATGTGGTAGCCCTTGATCTGTGCCGAGGGCGAGAAGTCGCTGGCCGCCATAGCATCCTGGGAGAAGCACTTTGAGCGAACCGAGATGACGAACGAGCCGAGGTCGTTGAGCACCACGCGGCGGCCACTGAGGAGCGCATTCTTGATATAGGGCTTGATACTGGCGAGCACGGCGAGCGCGTCAGCCTTGGTCACGGTGGTGGCGGTGGCGATGTCGTCGGCGAGCTCCTTGAAATCATAGTCACTGACCTTTGAGGCCTTGCATGAGAAGTAGTTCACGCCCTGTACGGCATTCTTGCCGGGATTCTTGCATCTTGATACTTTGTAGTTGATACTCATAATGGGTTAGTGGGTTAAGGGTTAATAATTAGGGGTTAAGGGTTGAGAGTTGAGGGTTGATGGTGATGCCTTCCGGACGGCTAATTCTCCATTCTCAATTCTCAATTGCGAAGGCAAAGTTACTACAAAGATTTTTGGCCTTTACAGTTACTGATAATTACTGATAAATATTGATAATTATTGATAATTAGGATTTTGAGATGTGCACGCAACACACATATAATCAGCGCGATAGGCGTAAATAAAAATATTTCGCGGATGCTGCGATTATCGGTGGTTCGCGCGTGCCGCGCCGCGCTTGCGAAAAAGATTTATCACTCCTTCCTACCACTCTTAACTCTTCGAATACGGTGTCAGTGTCAGTGTCAATTAATGTGCTGTCTCTGCACGTTGCCTGCCCCCTATATATAGGGCATATTTATGTAATTAGATATACTGCGTATATCTAATTACTCAAATATGATTTTTATACATAAACATTTCAGCCACCGTCGGGACTGCGCATATTAATTGACACCGACACTGACACTACCTCCCCGATGTCTTGCCAGTCTGCTCTCACTCCTGCGTCAGTAGACTCTCCAAACCACTCCCCTGAAATAGGGTGTCGTGTTTCGTGACATCCCTGCCGATGAGAGTATATTTCGTACTCCCCGTCAAGGAGCAAGTATGGGGCGAAGCGAAGGGGTGAATTTGTCTGTTTATACACGGTACACGTATGAATTTTGTACAATTTCTTTGCTTAATACCTATAATAAACAGCACCTTACACCGCCGAGTGTGTACAATTTTACACATATCCTCTTCCTTTATAAACCTGAAGGAGATGACTCCGTAAAACAGGGTATCATAGAGGGGGATGTTCTAAAATGGAACACCCTCGATATATGGGCTGAGGATGGGGATGATGAACGAATCGAGTAGTAACGCTATTCCTTTTTTCCAAGGTAGTCAGTAGTCAGTAGTCAATTAATATGCTCTCTCCCTCTCGTCTCAAAAAAAATGTATATTACTTGCGTAAGAAGCTCTGCTCAAGGTCTTGCGACACGTTGATCATGAAGTCTCCCATACGCTCATATTGGTTGATGATGTCCATGTAGTAGACGCTGGTCTGATAGCTGCTGCTGCCGCTCTCGATCTCTTCAATCATAGCATCGCGGAAGTTGTTGCGCAGGCTATTGAGGCGGTCTTCAGCGTTGTAGGCATTGGCGATGGTGGCCAGCTCGCCCTTGTGGGCAGCTGTGAGGTTGGCTATCATCACATCGTAGGCCTCGAGCACAGCATCGGCCATGGTGTTGAGGTTCTTGAGAGCTGCGGCGTCAAACTCCTTCTTATGGATATTCTTGCGTGAGAGGATGCGGCTGATGGCTGCGCCCGAGTCGCCCAACGACTCCAGTTCGCCCACAATCTTGTACATGGCCTTGATGCGTACCGAGGTGCTCTCGCTAATCTCCTCGGCCGACACGGCATTGAGGAAGGTGGCTATCTCGTACTCGATGCGGTCAGATATCTCCTCGTACTTCACCAGTTTCTCACACAGGGTCTCGAAGCGGTCTGCATCGTTCTCACCCACAGCTGACTGAGCGTAGAGGGCGCCATTCTTTGATATCTGCGCAAAGTGGATGATCTCGTCGAAGGCCTGCTCCACCGACAGCTCGGGAGTGGCAAGGGGACCTGCGGAGATGTACTTGAGGCGAAACACCTCTTTCTCCTGATTCTCGGGAGTGCGGATAATCCAGCTCACAGCTTTGCTGATCCAACCTGTAAACCATACCATGATGAGGGTGTTGATGGTGTTGAACAGAGTGTGGAGCATAGACAAGCCATAGAGCGCCGCGGTGCTCTCAGCCGAGCCTTCGGTGACTACAGCAAAGCCCTCGGCTGCGGGGTTGGGCAAGCCAAAGAGGTTCTCAGTGATGACACCCACCAAGCGAAGGAAGGGGCGGTAGAGGATGAGGGCCCACATTACGCCAAAGACGTTGAAGATGGTGTGTGACATGGCGGCACGCTTGGCCTGTGTGTTGCCCACAGATGCGGCGATATTGGCGGTGATGGTAGTACCGATATTCTCACCCAACACCATGGCGCAGGCCATATCGAAGGGTATCCAGCCCATGCTGAGCATGATGAGCGTGATGGCCATGGTAGCCGATGACGACTGCAGGATGAGGGTCAGCACGGTACCGAAGCCGAGGAAGAGGAGCACCGAGCCGAAGCCATGTGATGCCCATGAGCTGACGAAGGCAAGCACCTCGGGGGTCTGACGGAGGTCGGGCACCGAATCCTTCATGAACGACAGACCGAGGAATAGGAGGCTGAAGCCCACGATGAGCTCACCTATATTCTTGCGCTGATTTTTCTTAGAGTTTGAGCAGAGGAAGCCGAAGAGCATCATCGGCACGGCCAAGAGCGAGATGTCGGCCTTGAAGCCCAGCCATGCCACCATCCATGCAGTAACGGTGGTACCGATGTTGGCACCCATGATGACACCGATGGCCTGTGTCAGTGTGAGCAAGCCCGCATTGACGAAGCTCACCACCATCACCGTGGTGGCCGATGAGGACTGGATGACGGTGGTGATGCCCAAGCCTGTCATCACTCCCTTGAAGGGGTTAGAGGTCATAGCCGACAGGAAGCCGCGCAGCTTGTCGCCAGCTGCCTTCTGTAGTCCCGAACTCATCAAATTCATTCCATACAGGAACATTCCTAATGCTCCCAGTAGCGTAAATACTTGTAGTATACCCATGATTATTTGGTTAGTTGATTTTCGGGTGCAAAGGTAGGGTGGGATTGTTTCAAAAATGTTACATTTTTATTAAATCTCTCTATATGTGGCGGTAGAGTCAAGATTTCTGGTTACTTTTGCAGTGTAATATAACATTGAAGTATGGCCGAACGCATATTGATAGTAGATGATGAGGAGACACTGTGTGAGGTGCTCAAGCTGAACCTCGAGAACGAGGGGTACGACGTGGATATCGCCTTCAGCGCCGAGCAGGCACTGACGCTCGATCTGAAGAGTTATGCGCTGATATTGCTCGATATCATGATGGGCGAGATCAGTGGCATCAAGATGGCCAAGATGCTCAAGGCCGACATCACGACTGCTAACATACCCATCATCTTCACTACCGCACGCGACACGGAGGATGATATGATCATGGGACTCAACATCGGAGCCGACGACTACATCATGAAGCCCTACACGGTGCGCAACGTGATAGCACGAGTGCGTACAGTGCTGCGACGCACGACAGGAAGCAAGAACCATCGGGCTGAGAAACCCAATATAGTGCAGGTGGAGGGGCTGATGCTGGACCTCGAATTTAAGCGCTGCATGGTAGACGGCACGGAGGTGAAGTTGGCGAAGAAGGAGTTTGAACTGCTGGCCTACCTCATCGGCCATCGGGGAAGGATATGTTCGCGCGAGCAGATACTAAGCCGCGTGTGGAGCGATGAGGTGGTGATACTCGATCGCACCATCGATGTCAACATCACCCGCCTACGCTCAAAGATAGGCGCGTACGGTTCATACATTGTCACACGCTCAGGATTTGGCTATGGCTTCCGCGACTAAACGCTCGTACCACAAGCAGCTCTTTGCGATACTGATAGCCTGCCTATGGACTATCATACTCTGCTTCATCGGCTTCCAATATGTGAGAGAGAAGCAGTACAAGACCCACTTTGTCAATGCTCAGCTGCAACTCTACAATAATCATCTGCTGGAGATTATCGATGAGGGGCTACCCTACGAAGAGTGTATCGCCACATATGCACAACCCTTCGAGGAGCTGCGCGTATCTGTCATCGACCACGCGGGAAAGGTGTTGTATGACAATATGCTGGCGGCCGACTCGCTCAACAACCACAGCCATCGGCCCGAGGTAGCAGAGGCAATGCGCAAGGGTGAGGGATACCACATCAGCAGGCAGTCGGCCAGCGATGGGCGCCAATACTTCTACTCGGCCACATGCGGCGACTATGGCATAGTACGCACCGCCATACCCTACTCAGCTACCCTGAACGACCTGCTCGCTACGGACTGGAAATTTATCGGAGTGATGATAGCCATCAGCCTCGTCATCAGCGTGCTGGCCTACTTTATCACCCGACGCATAGGCAAGAGCGTGGAGCGCATCAACGACATCGAAGCCGAGCAGGAGAAGACACGACTAAAACGCCAGCTCACCAATAACATCAACCATGAGCTGAAGACGCCCGTGGCCTCGATGCAGGTATGTCTCGAGACACTGCTCTCGGGTATCAACATCAGCGACGACAAGCGACAAGAGCTTATAGAGCGATGCTATGCCAATACGGAGCGCCTGCGCCGACTGCTCGAAGAGGTGTCGCTCATCACACGCATGGAGGATGGCAGCCAGCTCATCGGCAAGGAGCCTGTATGCATCAATAACATCATCGATGAGATCGCCAGCGAACTGGCCATCATGCCCAAGGAGGAGCGATTTGCACTGCATACTGACGTCCCCGAGGAGATCATCGTGGAGGGCAACCTCTCGCTCATCGGCTCTATCTTCCGCAACCTCACGGAGAATGCCATCGCCTACTCAGGTGGGGAGAACATCTATATCACACTGATACAAAACAATGCCCGCCAGTGTTGCATCCGCTTCGAGGATGATGGCTGCGGAGTGAAGGAGAGCCAGCTCTCGCGCCTCTTCGAGCGCTTCTACCGTGTAGACAAAGGTCGCTCACGCCAAATGGGTGGCACAGGCCTCGGACTTGCCATCGTGAAACATGCCGTACAATTCCATGGAGGTACCATCACCGTGACCAACCGCCCCGGAGGCGGCTTGCGCTTTGACTTCTCACTAAAGAAATAAGGTCTCTTGCAAACATCCCATTAACGACTCACGCCCAAACGTCCGCTCACTCCTCTACCACGCGATAGAGGCGGAAGTTGTCTACCTTAAACCAGGTCTCGGCTGGGGCGCCATCGGTAGCGACGCCGATAGTGAGGGGAGCCTTGTCGGTCTTTTGGGTAAATCGGAGCTTGAGGGTCTGCATGGGGTAGCTATCGCCCACGCCTGGATTGCTTATCTGATCGCGGAAGTATACCGTGGTATCGCCAGCAAAGAGGCGTTGGCATCCTACACGGATAGCGCTGCTGCTATTCGACGCATGCATATCTACACGCAGCTCATAGTCGCCCGCAGGGAGTGAGGTGAGGACCTGGCTGATGCTTGCGGTAGAGGTATTTGCTCCATCCCAGACGCCGAAGATGTACTTACCATGTGTGGCGGGAGGCTCGCCTCCACCACGACCCTCATTGATACCCCACCAGTGGGTAGGGCTGACAACTGACCAGCCTATGGGGGCGAACTTATTGCCTCGGCGGCCATCGGCCTCGAAGCTGGGATTGATGATATGGTGGGTGACATCGTCCATGCCATCGGGTACGATGCCTTCGCATAGCTTCACACGCACCTCGCGACCTGCGTAGTGTACGGTGGTGTAGGTGGGAGCTGGAGTGTCGCCCGAGGGAGAGTCGAGGCCTACGAGATGGATGCGAAACTGGCGCTCCTTGAGCATACCCTTGTACTTGCCTCGGCGGTCGCCGATGATAAGTGTTCCGTGATCGTCGTCCCAGCGAAGGGGTATCTCCGTGAAGGCTCCCTGCTCATAGTTGTAGTTGTCGCCCTCGTCTTCGTAGAGTATAAAGTCGCCATTGGTACCGGGGTAGACGCGTATCTCCAGGTCGTCCCAAGGCTTCTCGGCAGCATACTGCACGGCGGGGCCGAAGGGAATGATGCTACCTGCCTTGACGTAGACGGGCATGATATCGATGGGGGCTACGCGCTGGATGGTCTGCCCACCGGCATGGAAGGCATTGCTCCAGAAGTCCCACCAACCGGTACCCTCGGGCAGGTAGACCTCGACGGGGGCTGCTGCGCGCTCCACCTCGGGGTAGATGGTGTGGCCACTCTTGCTATCATCGAGGTAGGTATAGAGGGGGTCAGTAATGGGCTTGACCAGTAGGTTGCGGCCAAAGAGGTACTCATCGGTGAGGTTGATGGCGCGCTTGTCTCTGGGGAAGTCCATCACAAGGGCACGCATCATAGAACCACTGCGCTGCACCACGTCGCCACAGTTGCTATAGATATAGGGGAGCAGGCGATAGCGGAGCTCAATGTACTGCTTCTGCACATCGAAGGCCCAATGCCCTGGCTCGGCGTAGCGATAGAGCTCATTGACCATGGGAGAGGAGCAGTGATTGCGCATGAGGGGCATGAAGCAGCCCCACTGCATCCAACGCACCTGCAGCTCTTGTGCAAAGGGGTCGCGCGGATTGTTGTTGTAGTCCCAGCAGAAGAAGCCTCCTATATCGGTATTCCAGTAGGGTATGCCGCAGAGGATATAGTTGAGTCCCGAGGGTATCTGATTCTTAAAGCTATCCCAGCTCGAGTTGATATCGCCACTCCAGCTAAAAGCGCCGTAGTGCTGTATGCCGAATGAACTACAACGTGTCATCTGGAACGAGCGCTTGGCATTGCCCTTGAGCTGACGCTGGTGCTCGTAGACGCCTTTATTGGTCATGAGCGGGAAGGCATTCTTCACACTGCGCCAGCTACCAGCAGCGGTGAGATGGTCTCCATCGCCAGGCTTCTCGAAGTGATCGGGCTCGGTAGAGTCGGTCCACCAGGCATCGATGCCCATCGCATATAGCTCCTTGAGATGGTTCCAATAGATGTCACGCGCCTGCGAGTTGAAGGGGTCGTAGGGCTTCACGCCACGGTTGAGTGGCCAGGTATTGAAGGGGTACAAGGCGCCTATGGCCTCGAGCTCACGGTATTGCTGCGTCCATGGACCGAAGTTGGCCCATATCGAAATCATGAGGTGCGTATTCTGCTTGTGTGCATAATCTATCATCTCCTGAGGCGACTTGATGCGCGGCTCTATGCCCTTGCGCACATACTCCTCTGCCAAGGGGCGCAAGTCATCGGGCAGGTACTTTGCCCACTTCTCATCACCCACCTTATTGATGTAGTAGGGGTTCATGAAGTCCATGGCATTCCAGTTTGAGTCACATCCCCAGTATTGCCAGTCCTGTACGATGCCATCGAGCGGAATCTGTAGCTCGCGGTACTTGTCAATCACCTCACACAGCTCGTCACTGGTCTTGTAGCGCTCGCGGCATTGCCAATGTCCCATCGTCCACAAAGGGAACATGGTGGCTTGTCCCGTCAGTTGGCGTATAGCTGCGATGACGCCATCTTGAGTGCCATCATCATAGAAGAAGTAGTAGTCGACACCTTGCGCCACCTCAGATGAGAAGGTGGTGTGGTGGGGAGTGTCCTCGAAGCGGCTACGCCCCGCATTGTCCCAATAAAGACCATAACCCTTATCTGACGCGATATAGGGGATAGTGATATTGGCATTGCCATTCCATATATCGATAGACTCTCCACGCTGATTGAGCTTGGGGCTGCGGCGCTGGCCAAGGCCGAAGATGGCCTCATCGGGCTCGAGGGAGAAGGACTGGCTGATGCTATAGTTGCCCTTGTCTACACCATTAAGGATGGGGGTCACCTCGGCTACAGCACCTTCGCGCAACAGTACATTGCCCGCCACATCAGAGAAGCAGACCTTGCCGGTAACCTCATCCACGGTGACGGTGAGGCATGAGGTGCGGAGGGTGTTGTCCGTGACGTTCCATGCGCCCTTCTCCTTGCTGGGCTGCATGATCACCGAGAAGCTCGTCTTCGCGGGCATGGTAGCCAGGCCATCGGCATACTTGGTCACTCGTATGATACTCGGGGCATATACCGTGAGCTCCGTGGTGGGGTGGTCGCCTGCAGCATCTATGCGCAATCCGTGCTTGGTCTCACTAACGTGCTGTGCCATTGCCCCTAATGACATCGCCATCATCAGGGCCACCGATGAGATGTGTTTCTTCATATGCAGTATTCTATTTCATACGTTTATGCCACAAAGATAATGGCTTTGCCCCACATCTACAACGGCAAGCTACAGAAAATTTTCATGAAGAGCCATAAAACAAAAGAAGGCCATCTGACAAGTCAGACGGCCTTAAAACCTTATTTACTATCTCGGAATTAGTTGCCTGCTTCCTGAGAGGGAGCCTCGAAACCGGGCAATGTCTCGGGGTTAACCATGTTGCCATTTACAGCATCCTCCAAGAGTACGCTGTCGTGACCCAACTCTACGCGGCCAGGCAATGTGTAAGCAGCAACAACGCTCAACAAAGCGATGCAGATTGCCAATACCCAAGTGGTCTTCTCCAAAAAATCGGTTGTCTTACGAACACCCATGATCTGGTTTGATGATGCGAAAGATGAAGCCAAGCCACCACCCTTAGAGTTCTGAATCAAAACAATGCCACACATCAACACCGAAACGATAACGATAAGTACGATACAAAGTAAATACATATTCTATTTTGAGTTATTATTAATTATCAATTTTTCTAAAAATCTGATTTGGTCTGCAAAGTAAATATTTTTTTCTGGATATTTCAAATATAAACTGCGAATAATTTCAAGAGCACGCGAATATTTGTGTTGTTTGATGTAAATCTTTGCTAAAGTCTCTGTAAAGTAACTTTCATCGAGCAATTCTTCGTCAGAAACAGCGGGTTGAGCATTCGCCTCATCTTCTGTCTCATCCTCCGTGGTCTCGCCTACAGTATCCTCCTTGGCATCCTCTACGACCTCCTCCTTGATGTCCTCCACAACTTGGGGTTCTTCGGCCGGCTCGGGCGCTTGGGTGATCTCTTTCAACACCTCTACAAGTGCCTCATCTACTACGCCCATAGAGGGTGCTCTATACTCCTCGAGCGAGGGATTGAGAGAGAGGGTCTCATGCTCCTCGGCCTCATCTCCCATGAGGAAGCGTGCGGCATAGTCGCCCACCATATCGACCGAGAGCTGCAGGGCCTCTGACTCCTCGGGAAGGGTACCCAAGAAGGCATCGATAAGGCTCATCGTGCGATCTACCGTAGGCTCCTCTACGGCACTCTCTTGCTCTACCTCGACCTTCTCAAAGTGGCCTTCGATGAGACGACACAGTGCTCGGCGGTCATACACATAGAGCACCGAACGACGCAACTCGGTTCCGAAGTCTGGCTCATGGAGCAGATACATATTATTGAGCATCAGCAGGCGCGCCGTCTGGAAATAGGGGTAGCGTGCCACGATAGAGCGTAGCTCGTAGAGTGTATCGCGATTAAGTCGCTCGGGATGATTTATCAGTGTTGCCAATATCATAGGTTGCCGCTCCTCACTTACCAGTTTGCTACCGTAGCGTTAAAAATCTGCTCTACGATCTCCTTGATCATCTGATTTACCAACTCCTCCTGCACGTCATTGAGCTGCTGCGAAGCGTCAAACTCGCGGGTGGCCGAGAACTGGCGTTCGAAGTCCTCTGCGGGAGTCTTGGTATTCTCAAACTTCACCTTCACCGTCATCTTGAGCTGCATCATCGATGAGTAACCGTCCGAAGATATAGACTTGTTGACCTGGTCATACGAGGAGATCTCGCCCGAGAGCATGAGGTCTCCACCACGATTTACCTGCTGTAGCTTGGTCTGGTTGACGTAGATGTCGCTCAAGGCATTGTTGAACATGCTCTCCATGGGGCCCCACTGATAGAGGGCACGGTTGGGGAAGTTCTCAATGCATATGGTCTTGATGATATCGTAGTTGATAGAGGCACCATTGAACTTGTACGAAATGGTACACCCCGCCAGCAACATCACCAGCGCCATCATAATACCTTTATATATAGGTCTTCTCTTCATCTATTAATAACTTTCGAGGTTATACTCCTTGATTTTACGATATAGCGTACGCTCTGATATCTTCAGCTCCTGGGCGGCTATCTTACGCTTGCCTCGGCTACGTATCAGTGCCTTGCGTATCAGTTCCTTCTCAGCATCTTCGATTGACAATGCCTCCTCTACATACTCCTCGGTATCTTGGTACTCGTAGTCATCGTGCATACGCTCCTTGGCCGAAGTGATAGAGATGGTCGCGGGCGCCTCTATAGCACGGCCCACGAGCGCTACCTCCTTGCTCGGTGTATAGTCGTCGGCCTTGCGGGCGATAGGCATCTCTCCACCCATGAGGGCATTTACCTGGCGCTTAAGCTCGGTCATGTCTTGTCGCATATCGAAGAGCACCTGGTATAGGATGTCTCGCTCGCTCTCGAAGCTCTTGCCCTGCGTGGTCTTGCTGCCGGCAAGCATGGGTAGGCTCGACCTCACTTCGGGGAGGTACTCGCGCAATATCTCTTCGGTGATCTCGCGTTGTGCCGAGAGCAGGGTTATCTGCTCGGTCACATTCTTGAGCTGACGTATGTTGCCAGGCCAGGGGTATGCCGTGAGCACACGCTTGGCACTCTCGGTCAGCTGTAGTGGCGGCATGGTATAGCGCTCAGCCACGTCAGAGGCGAACTTACGGAACAGCAATGCCACATCGGCAGGACGCTCTCTTAAGGGCGGCACCTTGATGGGGATGGTGTTCAGACGATAGTAGAGGTCTTCGCGGAAGTTGCCCTGTGTGATAGCATCGGTGAGGTTCACATTCGTAGCAGCCACGATGCGTACATTGGTCTTCTCCACCTTTGACGAGCCTACCTTGATAAACTCTCCCGACTCCAACACACGCAAGAGTCGAGCCTGCGTAGAGAGGGGCAGCTCACCGATCTCATCCAAGAAGATAGTGCCATTGTTGGCCTCAGCGAAGTAGCCATTGCGCTCCTCGATAGCTCCAGTGAAGGCACCCTTGACGTGACCAAACAGCTCTGAGTCGATGGTACCCTCAGGGATAGCGCCGCAGTTGACGGCGATATACTTATTGTGCTTGCGTGCACTATTCTGATGTATGATCTGAGGGAAGTGCTCCTTACCCACACCGCTCTCACCCGTGACGAGTACCGAGAGGTCTGTGGGAGCCACCTGCATTGCAACATCAATGGCACGATTCAGCTCATCAGAGTTACCGATGATGCCAAATCGCAACTTTATCTTCTGTATTTCCTTACTGTCCATAAGCCTACACAAAGCATTTAAGTAGGCAAAGGTACAACATTTCTCAGAATTTACCGAAATATTAGGACTTTATTTCCCTTTTACGGTCATGATACACTGCTTACAGTCAAAGTCGAGAGCAAATCTGCGACCATCGGCAGAGACCAGCGTATAGGGTTCGCGGTAGGGCGAGCGCACTCCTCCATTGCGCGGACACCAGCCCAGGGCATAGCGCAGACAGTGGCGGCAAAACATCAGCGTAGCACCTCGCGGAGCGCTAAGTTCGTAGGCGGGAGCTATCTCCTCGACACCACAAGCGCGGTAAAACTCCTCAGATCTGTGGTTGCCCACATTGGCCAGATAGGTGAGTGCAGGCTTTAGCGGCGAGCCCTCTCCACAGTGCAGTGCCTTGGTGTCCACCTTGCGGGGTGTCACATACGTGGGCCATGTCGTCCTCAGCATACGCTCATAGGCCTCTACAGCTGCGCGGCGCATATCGGCCACTACGGATGAGGGGATAAACCAATTCTCCGTGAAGCGCACCTCGATATCTTGAGCCACCAGAATAGTACCACCAAGCTTGCTCAACTGATTCTCTATACCAGCACGTTGCTCCGTGCGAGCCAACTCCTTGTCGCGCTCAAAGTTGACGGTAACATTGCGCTGCAGCTCATCAGTGATGGTAAGCGAGAAGCCAAAAGAGACTTCGCTCAAAGTCAAGCGAACAGGAATTCTTCGTTCGGCGCTAGGTCGCGCAAGCAGGTGCTCAAAATCTTTATCGAAGTTGCGATAAATCGGCATCTTTGCACGTATCTCGCGAGGCATCTCCTTCGGGTACAGACGTACGCCCTCTACCCTATTCACGCGGAAGCCATGCAGACGGCCTTGATCGTCGATGAAGCATAGTCCGTCACCATTATGGAAGCTCTTGGTAGATGACACGGCCACATATCCGCGTCCCACCTCCTTGACATGTCCTACGGGCTCACCCATCGCTTTGGGCGTAGCAAATGACGACACATCGGTGCGGCGCCCCATGAGATAATAATCTGTAAATCCGCGATTGAAGCTCTTGTCGAGTTGGGGTGTAAAGGTATAGGTACTCACGCCCTGTGAGGCGCGCTGATACTCGGTACGACGAGCCAATACAGCATCAATGGCTTGGCGATAGTAGGCGGTGACATTCTTGACATACGACACATCCTTGAGGCGACCCTCAATCTTGAATGAGCGCACGCCCGCATCCATCATCTCCTCCAGGTGAGCACTGCGGTTCATATCCTTGAGCGAGAGCAGATGGCGTTCGCGCTCTATAATACGTCCGTCAGCATCTTCGAGCGTGAAGGGAAGTCGGCAAAACTGTGCACACTCACCCCTATTGGCACTGCGCCCGAAGCAAGCCTGTGAGGCATAGCACTGACCGCTATAGCTCACGCAAAGTGCACCGTGTACGAACACTTCGAGCGGTACGGGGCAAGCGCGGTGTATAGCCTCTATCTCGGCCAACGAAAGCTCGCGCGCCAACACCACCTGTGAGAATCCTGCCGCATGGAGAAACTTCACCTTCTCTGCCGTACGATTGTCTGTCTGCGTACTTGCATGTAGCGGTATAGGTGGCAGGTTCATAGTGAGCAGAGCCATATCCTGCACGATGAGCGCATCTATGCCGATGCGGTAGAGTTGCCATACGAGCTGCTCCACCTCGGCAAGTTCCTCATCCTTGATGAGCGTATTGAGCGTCACATATACACGAGCACCAAACTGATGGGCATACTCTGCCAATGCACTTAGGTCCTCGATGGAGTTGCCAGCAGCAGCTCGCGCACCAAACTTTGGTGCACCGATATACACCGCATCAGCACCATGCTTGATAGCCTCGACGCCACACTCCAAGTTTTTCGCAGGGGCAAGTAGTTCGATTGTCTTCATTATCACTTGTCACTTGTCAATTCACTTAATGTCCTCCAACTTATACGGCGTAGCTTGGTATACGTAGTAGTTGAGCCAGTTATTAAAGAGCAGGTTGGCATGTCCACGCCAGCGTACCAAGGGAGGCTGCTCGGGATCATCGTTCGGATAATAATGTTGCGGCATCTCAATGGGCAATCCCTTGCCGAGGTCACGGCGATACTCTGTATCGAGCGTCAAAGGCGAATACTCAGAGTGACCCGTGAGGAATATCTCGCGGCCCTCGCGAGCCATCACCATATATACACCCGACTCCTCACTCTCGGCGAGGATGCTCAGCTCGGGGTGACGCTCTATGTCCTCGCGGCGCACCTCAGTGTGGCGGCTATGCGGCACGTAGAACTCATCATCGAAGCCACGGAAGATAGGCAATTCGGGGTTGGCCACCGTATGCTTGAAGATGCCAAACATCTTCTTCTCTAGCGGATACTTAGGTACCCCGTAGTAGTGATACAGACCCGCCTGAGCAGCCCAGCAGATATACAGCGTAGAGGTTACATTATGTCGCGCCCACTCGAATATCTCTGTCATCTCCTCCCAGTAGCCAACCTCCTCAAAGTCAAGATGCTCTACCGGAGCACCCGTGATGATAAATCCATCATATTTATGGTGACGCATCTCATCAAAGTCGGTATAGAAGGCCTGCATATGCTCTACGGGCGTATTCTTCGACGTATGGCTCTTCACCTTCATGAAGCTCAGTTCTATCTGTAGCGGCGAGTTTGAGAGCAATCTCACGAGATCCGTCTCCGTAGTGATCTTGAGCGGCATCAGATTGAGCACAGCGATGCGTAGCGGACGTATATCCTGCGAGGCCGCACGCGTAGTGTCCATCACAAAGATATTCTCCTTCTTCAGCAATTCGATTGCAGGTAGTTTATCAGGCAATGTCAGTGGCATATCCTACTCTAAAAATGAAATCTAACGTTAAAATCCAACACAAAGGTAGCATAAGAGAGACGAAATGCCAAATCTCGTGCAGCGAAAGTAAAGTTTTTTCATAAAATAGTGAAAAGTAAAGAAAAAATGTTGTAAGTTTGTGCCATTATAGACTAAATAGGTAAAAACCACTTTAAACAACTTAAAAAATTCACATCATTATGAAACCTACATTATTTGTATTGGCAGCCGGTATGGGCAGCCGTTATGGTGGTCTGAAACAGCTCGACGGTCTCGGCCCCAATGGTGAGACTATCATGGACTACTCTATCTTCGACGCTATCCGTGGCGGCTTCGGCAAGATCGTATTCGTTATCCGCAAGGACTTCGAGCAAGACTTCCGCGACAAGGTATTGAGCAAGTACGAGGGTCACATCCCCACCGAACTCACCTTCCAAGCTATCAACGACCTTCCCGAAGGCTTCACCTGCCCCGAAGATCGCACCAAGCCCTGGGGTACCAACCACGCAGTACTCATGGGTAAGAGCGTTATCAACGAGCCCTTTGCTGTGATCAATGCCGACGACTTCTACGGTCGCGATGCTTTTGCCGTAATGGGTAAGTGGCTCAGCGAGCTCCCCGAGGGCAGCGAAGGCAAATACAGCATGGTAGGTTTCCGTGTATGCAATACCCTCAGTGAGAACGGTACCGTAGCTCGTGGCGTATGCGCTAAGGACGAGGCTGAGATGCTCACCGCAGTAGTAGAGCGCACCGAGATCATGCGCGTCGATGGCGTCATCTCATACAAAGACGAGAATGGCGAGTGGCAGCCCGTAGGTGAGGAGACACCCGTATCAATGAACTTCTGGGGCTTCACACCCGACTACTTCAAGTACTCAGAGGCACAGTTCGTAGAGTTCTTGAAGGAAAACATCGACAAGCCCAAGTCAGAGTTCTTCATCCCCCTCGTAGTAGACACCCTCATCAACAACGGCAAGGCTACTTGCGAAGTACTCGACACCACCGCTAAATGGTTTGGCGTGACCTATGCTGCTGACCGTCCCGGCACAGTAGAGAAGATCCAGGCTCTCGTAGACGCAGGCGAATACCCCAACAAGCTCTTCTAATCCGTCATCCACAGACATCTATACACACAAGAGGGCAGCCCCACGGCATGCCCTCTTGTTTTTTTACACTAGTCTACTCTATCTTACTGCGTATCTTGGTGAGGTAGGCCTTCATGCCTGCGGGATCGCGTTCCTCGATGATCTGGAGCAGTTCCTTGAGCTCACGACGGATATTCTCAACCTGACCCGGGGTACGGGGGTTGAAGAGGATCTCTTGCAACAGGTAGTCGTCCTCACCGAGCAGCCCCTTGGCAATGGCCATATGCTTCTTGAAGGTGGTGCCCGGCGCCTCTTGCTTCTTCATGATAGCAGCAAAGACGAAGGTGCTCACGAAGGGGATGGAGAGCGAGTAAGCCATGGTCTCATCGTGCTCATCAAAGGTGTACTCAAAGATATTGAGCCCGAGGCTTTGGTAAAGGTCCTTGAAGAAGACCTTGCCCAAATGATCACTCTCGCTGATGACGATGGCGTTCTCATTACTGAGGTTGCTTAGACTGGCAAAGGTGGGACCAAACATGGGGTGCGTACTCACAAAGCGGAAGCCACTCTCGCGGTAAAACTCGGGCAATTGGGTCTTGACCGAGGCGATATCGCTCAAGATGCAGTCCTTGGGCAGGGCAGGCATCACCTGCTTAAAGGCCTCGATGGTGTACTTCACCGTAGCGGCATTGATGACCAGCTCGGGACGGAACTCGCGTATCTCGTCGAGCGAGGTGAAGCGACAGGTGTTATAGACGAAGCGTAAGCGCTTGGGGTCAATGTCGTACACCGCCGTCTCGTGCTGAAAACTCAGTAAATCTGTAAAGAAGGAGCCCATCTTGCCTGCTCCGAGAATAAGGATTTTCATTTCTTACTTATTAATGATTTCCATCTGCTGACGCACCGACTCCTCGTGGATGGCCTCAAAGATTTTCTTCATAAACTCGCCACTCATCTCACACTGTTCGCCCTGTGCGGCACGCTTCTCGAGGATTTCGTTGTAGCGGGTATTCTGGAATACGGTGACGCCGTTCTCCTTCTTGAAGGTACCGATTTCGCGAGCTACACGCATACGCTTGGCCAACTCCTGAATGATATTGTCATCACAGAGGTCAATCTGCTTACGCAGTTGTCCGAGGTCTTCAGTACTGTGTGTCTCGGCGCGGATGACAAGCATCTCGAGGATATATTCGAGCGAGTCGGGGGTCACCTGCTGTGAGGCATCGCTCCATGCTTTGTCGGGGCTGCAGTGGCTCTCTACAATGAGACCGTCAAAGTTGAGGTCCATAGCCTGCTGACAGAGGGGAGCGATGAGCTCGCGCTTGCCACCGATGTGGCTGGGGTCACACAGAATGGGCAAATCAGGGTAACGACGACGCAGTTCGAGAGGGATATGCCACTGTGGGAGATTACGGTAAATCTTCTTCTCATAGGTGCTGAATCCGCGATGGATGGCGCCGAGGCGAGTGATACCAGCATTGTTGAGACGTTCCATGCCGCCAATCCATAGTTCGAGGTCGGGGTTCACGGGGTTTTTCACCAATACGGGGATGTCTACACCCTGAAGCGCATCGGCCAGTTCCTGCATAGCGAAGGGATTTGCCGAAGTACGTGCACCAATCCAGAGAAGGTCCATATCAGCCTTGAGCGCCTCCTCGACATGCTTGGCTGTAGCCACCTCAGTGGTCACGTACATGCCTGTCTCCTGCTTGACGCGCTGCATCCATCCCAAGCCTTCTACACCTACGCCCTCGAAGCCTCCGGGCTTGGTACGTGGCTTCCAGATGCCTGCACGGAAAATCTTCACACCCTTCTTTGCCAACTGAGTGGCAGTCTCCATCACTTGTTCCTCGGTCTCTGCACTACAGGGACCTGCAATCACGAGAGGACGCTTATCCTCAACACCCGCGAGTTTGATTGGTTTCAGTTCCATAATGTTTTTTGAATTGATAATTGACAAATGATAATTATCTGCCATGCCAATTATATATGTTTGTTAAAATATTGTTCTTTTAATTGTCAATTGTCCATTGCTTTAATTCTCTTTAGTGCCTCCTCGAGCATCTCATTCTTAGCACACAACGAAATACGTATGTAGCGACTACCATTGCTGCCGAAGATGAAGCCAGGGACGATAAATACGCGAGCCTCATGGAGTACACGTTCGGTGAGCTGCTCTACGTCGGCATAGTGCTCGGGGATACGGCCCCAGAGGAACATGCCCACCTGGTTCTTGTCATAGGTGCAGCCCAAGGCGTCCATAATTTCGCCAGCCGTCTTACGACGCGCTGCATAGTTGGCATTGTTACCCTCATACCAGTCAGCCTCAGCGTCGAGTGCCTTGACGGCTGCCAGCTGCAGAGCACGGTACATACCACTATCGATATTGCTCTTCACCTTGAGAATCCAGCTGATAAAGGTGGGATTAGCGGCAATCATACCAATACGCCAGCCTGGCATATTGTGGCTCTTGCTCATCGAGTTGAACTCGATACAGCACTCCTTGGCGCCCTCTACGGAGAGGATGCTCATGGGGTTGTCATTGAGTATGAAGCTGTAGGGGTTGTCATTGACGATGACGATACCCTTGCGACGGGCAAAGTCCACCAAACGCTCATACAGCTCGGGAGTAGCATTCGCACCCGTGGGCATGTTGGGGTAGTTGGTCCACATCAGCTTCACACGGCTCAGGTCCATACGCTCCAGTTCCTCAAAGTCGGGCATCCAGCCATTCTCCTCCGTGAGGTTATAGTTTATCACCTCGGCACCCAGCAGACGACTCAGCGACGTGTAGGTAGGGTAACCAGGGTTTGGCACGAGCACCTGCTCGCCAGGATTCACGAAGGCAAGCGTCACATGTAGTATACCCTCCTTAGAGCCTATGAGGGGCTGTATCTCAGTCTTGGCATCGAGCGCTACGCCATACCAGCGCTGGTAGAAACGAGCAAAGGCCTCTCGCAACTCGGGTATACCCACATAGGGCTGATAGCCATGACCGTTTGGGTTGTGAGCCTCAGTACAGAGAGTCTCCACCGTCTCTTCCGAGGGAGGCATATCGGGACTACCTATACCAAGACTGATCACACCCATACCGGCAGCATTCATCGCTGCCACCTCCTTCAACTTACGCGAAAAGTAGTATTCGCTCACCGAGCCAAGTCTGTCGGCAGGGCGTATCGCGTATGTCTTACAATCATCCATATTCCTTAAAATATACCTAATATATAATGAAGAATCCCGCTCAACTGATGAGCGGGACCTTAAATCTATCATTCGTTTGTTACATTCTATGATTCAATTTTGCTACATAGCCTATCCCGCTCTACTCTTTGCTAAAAAAGTAAAAGTAAAAATAAGAATAATATGCGTAGCCAAAATGCTTCATTGTGACGTTTTGTTTTTGTTTACAGCGCAAAGGTAATAGTTTTTTAATCATCTCCTACATTTTCGTGACATTTTTTTACAAAACTGCGATATTTTTTAACTCAATCCCCATAAGTCTAATATTTATCCACAAAAAAAAGAGGCAAAGAGATCGTGTCTCCTCGCCCCTCGGGGTTATTCGTTGCGCCTAAGCGCTCACAAAATATCGATTAGATTACACCCTGAGCCATCATAGCATTGGCCACTTTGATAAAGCCAGCCACGTTGGCACCCTTCACATAGTCGATGTAGCCATCGGGGCGTGTACCATACTTCACACATGAAGCGTGGATGTTCTGCATGATGCTCTTGAGCTTCTTATCTACCTTCTCAGCGCTCCAACCCAGCTTGTAACTGTTCTGTGTCATCTCAAGACCAGATACTGACACACCACCAGCGTTAGAAGCCTTACCGGGAGCATAGAGCAACTTAGCCTCCTGGAAGGTCTCTACAGCCTCGGGAGTAGAAGGCATGTTAGCACCCTCAGATACTGCCATGCAGCCGTTAGCTACGAGAGCGCGTGCATGCTCGCCATTGAGTTCGTTCTGTGTAGCGCAAGGGAGTGCGATGTCACCCTTCTCATACCAGGGTGCTGCACCTGCAACATACTTGCAACCATACTTCTCAGCATATTCCTTGATACGGCCACGACGTACGTTCTTGAGTTCCATGATGAAGGCGAGCTTCTCCTCGTCGATACCTGCGGGGTCGTAGATGTAACCGTTTGAGTCACTCATGGTCACCACCTTAGCACCGAGCTGGATACACTTCTGTGTGGTATACTGAGCTACGTTACCCGAACCACTGACGAGACATACCTTGTCCTTGATGTCGAGACCGCGAGTCTTGAGCATCTCTTGGAGGAAGTAGATATTACCATAACCTGTAGCCTCGGGACGGATGAGTGAACCGCCGAAGTCGAGACCCTTACCTGTGAGCACGCCCTCGAAGTTACGAGTGAGCTTCTTGTACATACCGAAGAGGTAACCTACCTCACGACCACCTACACCGATATCACCGGCGGGAACGTCCATCTCTGCACCAATATTGTGCCAAAGCTCGGTCATGAAGGCCTGACAGAAGTGCATCACCTCATTGTCGCTCTTGCCCTTGGGATCGAAGTCAGAACCACCCTTAGCACCACCCATGGGGAGTGTGGTGAGCGCATTCTTGAAGGTCTGCTCGAAGGCAAGGAACTTCAAGGTGCTGAGGTTTACTGAGGGGTGGAAACGGAGACCACCCTTGTAGGGGCCGATAGCATTTGAGTGCTGTACGCGGTAACCCATATTGGTCTGCACCTTACCCTTATCATCAACCCAAGTCACGCGGAATGTCACGATACGATCGGGCACACAAAGGCGTTCTACGAGGTTAGCTGCTTCGAATTCGGGGTGCTTGTTATACTCATCTTCAATAGTTGACAGTACCTCAGCTACGGCCTGGAAGTAAAGTTCTTCACCAGGAAAGTGCTCTCTGAGTACTGCTAATGTTTCTTGTACTTTCATACTAATACCTATTTTATAAATCTTCTTATTTTTCCTTTCAGAATTGCAAAGATATATACATTTTGTTATTTTTAGTATAAAAAAGTCATAAAAATACGCATTTTAGCGATAGTTTATCATTTACACAGCCAAAAAGTGGCATTTCTTACAGAAAATAGTATCTTTGCATAACACTCAAAAATAGCATTGCCATACATTGTAATATATAACACGCGATACGCATGAAAAGATTGAGCTTCATACTCTGCGCCCTTGCCATGACCCTGGCCGCACATTCACAAGAATATCTAAAGCTGATGAGCTATAACATCAGGAACACTACCGGCATGGACAATATCAGTAGTAGTCAACGTATAGCCGATGTCATCATTAGGGAGAGCCCCGACGTAGTGGCCATACAGGAAGCTGATAGCATGACTACACGTAGCGAACAGAGATACGTGCTGGGCGAGATTGCTGAGCACACCCAGATGTATGCGAGCTACGCACCTGCCATCGATTTCCAAGGCGGCAAATATGGCATAGGCATACTCTCTCGCGAGAAGCCTTTGGCCGTACACAGATACGCCATGCCAGGCCGAGAGGAGCGACGCGCACTGATAGTGGCTGAATTTGCCGAATACATATTTTGCTGTAGCCACTTCTCACTGACCGAGGAGGACCGACTTGCTTCCATAGATATCATCAAGCAGATAGCAGCCAGCTACGAAGGCCGCAAACCCTTCTTTTTTGCGGGAGATCTTAATGCAAAACCTGCATCAAGCGAAATGAAAGCTTTGGCCAAAGACTTTGTCCTGCTCAGCGACACTCTGCAGCCCACATTCCCCTCTACTGACCCCTCTATCACCATAGACTATATCGCTGCATGGAGACATGGAGATAATTGCTTTGCTAATCTGGCCGCACAGGTGATAGACGAGCCCGTCGCCTCAGACCATCGTCCACTCACAGTACAACTTCGCATGCCCATAAAAGCAGACGAATTGTTTATCACCAAGCCCTACCTACAGAACCCCACTGAGGATGGCATCACCGTGATGTGGGAGACCTCTATCCCCACCTACAGTTGGGTAGAGTATGGCACCGACACCACGCAACTGAGCCGTGCACGTGTACTCATCAACGGACAGGTCAAGGTCGATGATAGCTTACACAAGATACGAATCGACGGACTTATCGCAGGTCAGACCTATTATTATCGCGTGTGCTCGCGCGAGATATTGCAGAACAGAGCTTGGCACAAAGTCTTCGGACATACTGTCCAATCAGAGTTCTACTCATTCGAGTTACCCGAGCCCGACACCGAGGACTTCACTGCCGTCGTCTTCAATGACCTCCACTGCAACCCCACCCTTTTCAAATCTCTGCTCAAGCAAATCGAGGGCATAGAGTATGACTTTGCGGTATTCAATGGAGACTGCGTCAGCGACCCCGAAGATCGCGAGCAAGCCACATGGTTCATCAAGATTCTCACTGAGGGCATCAAGGGAAGTAGTATCCCCACCTTCTTTGTAAGAGGTAATCATGAAGTACGCGAAGCCTATAGCACAAACCTCCCCGACCACTTTGACTTTGCTGGTGGCAATACCTACGGTGCATTCAGCTGGGGCGACACACGCATCGTGATGCTCGACTGCGGAGAGAGCAACCCCGACTCATTACCTGCCTTCCAAGACCTTAACGACTTTGCCCAGCTACGCCAAGAGCAGGCCCAATACCTGCAAGAGGAACTAAAGTCTAAAGCATTCAAGAAGGCCGATAAACGCATCCTCATACACCACATTCCCCTCTTTGGACAATGTAAAGAGCTATGGGCACCCCTGCTCAACAAAGCAGACTTTGACGTTGCTCTCAATGGGCACACCCACCGCTATGCCCATCATGCCATAGGCACGAAAGACAATGCTTACCCCATCTTAGTAGGTGGAGGCAAGAGCCTCAGCACCGCTACGGTGATGATCATAGAGAAGCACAAGGGAGAGCTACGCATCAAGGTGCTCAACACCAAGGGCGAAGTACTCTTTGATATTACAGCTTAAGAAAAAGCACGATACAAGTTTTGCTATTCACAAAATATCACTATCTTTGTGCAAACATCAATAATAAACAATTAAAATCGATACAATTATGAACACCCTTTCAGTAGCACGCATGGCAGCATTGCCATCAGCAGCAGTTGACGTACCCCAAATACTCGATACACTCAACGTACCCTTCTCCCCCATCGCCATAGCCAACTGGCCTGCAGAGTACCCCTATACTCCCAAGGCTGAGTTCCGTCTTGCATGGTGCGAAGAGGGTCTTGCCATAAACTACCGCGTGACAGAGCAGAGCGCACGTGCCCGCTACGGCAACGATGGCGGACAGGTATGGACAGACTCATGCGTAGAGTGCTTCCTCCGCAATGCAGACAATGACATATACTACAACCTCGAGTGCAACTGTATCGGCACCATTCTCATGGGCTCAGGCGATAGCCGTCACGACCGCGTACCTGGCGACCTTTCTGTCTTGGCAAAAGTAGACCGCTGGGCATCACTGGGCAGAGAGCCCTTCGAGGAGCGCAAAGAGGAGACCACATGGGAGGTAGCTTTGGTTGTACCCGCAGAGGTATTCCAGGCCTTCCCCATCAAGCTCGAGGCTGGTGCTACCCTTCGTGCGAACTTCTACAAGTGTGGAGATGAACTTCAAGTACCCCACTTCCTCTCATGGAACCCCATCGAGGTAGAGACACCCGACTTCCACCGTCCTGAATTCTTCGGCGAACTGGTATTGAACGATTAATGATGAAAAGTGAATGATTCAACAGTAAGAGTCCTATGAAAAAGACCTTATTAGCAGCCCTTCTCCTCTTCGGAGGATACCATGCTACGGCACAAGAGGCCACCCCATCGTATGTACCCACAGCAGGTAATCTTGAGGCACGCCAAGAGTTTGCCGATAGCAAACTGGGCATCTTCATCCATTGGGGCATATATAGCATGTTCGCCCAAGGCGAATGGTACATGACCAATGCCAACATCGACAACAAGGAGTATGCCAAGGCAGCCTCAGCCTTCTACCCCATACAGTTCGATGCCAAGGAGTGGGTATCAGCCATCAAAGCCGCAGGAGCCAAGTACATCTGCTTCACCTCGCGCCACCACGATGGCTTCTCTATGTGGGATACCGAACAGTCTCCCTATAATATCGTAGATGCGACTCCCTTTGGTCGCGACGTCATCAAGGAGTTGGCCGACGAGTGCCACCGCCAAGGCATCAAGCTACACTTCTACTACTCACACATCGACTGGACACGCGATGATTACCCCGCAGGACGCACCGGCCAGAAGACTGGGAAAGACCACACCAAGGCTGACTGGCCCTCGTACTATGCCTTCATGAACCGTCAGCTCACCGAGCTTCTCACCAAGTATGGCGAGGTAGGCGCGATATGGTTTGATGGCGTGTGGGACCACGACCAAGACGAGACTCCTTTCGATTGGCAACTCGAAGAGCAGTATGCCCTCATCCACAACATACAGCCCTCATGTCTCGTAGGTAACAATCACCACAGCACACCCGTAGAGGGCGAAGATATCCAAATTTTTGAGCGCGACCTCCCTGGAGAGAACAAAGCAGGACTTTCTGGCCAAGCCATCAGCCGCCTCCCCTTGGAGACTTGCCAAACCATGAACGGAATGTGGGGCTACAAGATTATTGACCAAAACTACAAGAGTCCCGAGACACTCATCCAGTATCTCGTGAGCACCGCAGGTAAGGGTGCCAACCTCCTGCTCAACATCGGCCCCCAGCCCAATGGAGAACTTCCTGCAGCAGCCATAGACCGTCTGAAAGCATTAGGAGAATGGACCACCAGATATGGCGACACCATCTATGGTACCACAGCAGGCGACATCCCCGCTCAAGAATGGGGCGTCACCACCCGCAAGGGCAACCGCCTCTTCGTACACATCTTCAACCTCGACAGCAAGGAGCTCTTCCTCCCCCTCGAGTGCAAGGTCAAGAGCGCCTTTGTCTACGATACACTTCAACCCCTAAAGCTGAAGCGCACCAAGGAGGGAGTTACCCTACTCTTCGATGAAGTCCCCACAGGCGTTGACTACATCATAGAGCTGGCAACTAAAAATTGAACACAGAGATTTTGAAAAATGGACACAGAGATTTTTTGTAAACTCTTTGCCCATTTTTTATCGCATAGGCGATAAAATTTTAACACACTTGAATTAGCAGATTACTTCAAGTGTATTATAAATAAACATTCAGTGCATAATATTATGAAAAAAACACGATTAAGACTATTTATGGCTGCAGGTTTATCCCTTATGCTGCTCCTTGCATGTAGTCCTAAGGACAATCAGCCTTCACCTCAGCCAGCAAAGGTAATCCCAACTCCTGTAGAGCTCATAGTAGGCACCGACAGTATCAGCGTAAATAAGTTGACCAACTTACCACAAAAGGTTAGCATCTCAGAGAAGGACCTCCTCTGTAAATTGGGAGATCAAGCGCTGACTGATTGGCAACTCAAGTCGGCCTATTGGATGGAGATTGGGAAAAGAAGAGTCAAGATAGTGGCAGCAGATGAGGAAGGCGTATTTTATGCCCGACAGTCCCTGAAGATGATGGCATCTTTAGATAGTATGGTTACCTGTTGCACCATTCTCGACTGGCCGCGATTCCAGTATCGTGGTGTCATGTTGGACGAAAGCCGCCACTTCCAAGGCAAAGAATTCATATATAAACAGCTGGAGATGATGGCTCTTCTCAAGATGAACCGTTTCCATTTCCATCTGGTGGACAACCCTGGCTGGCGTCTACAGATTGATGCCTACCCTCGCCTCACCCAGTTTACAGCGTGGCGTCCTGTACCATACTTCTGGGATTGGGAAATAAACAAAATAGGAGGTGACTTCGTGGATGAAGGTACACCTGACGCATACGGCGGCTACTACACCAAGAAGGACATTGCGGATATTTTGGCATTTGCTGCAGAAAGACACATTGAGGTGATTCCTGAAATCGAGATGCCCGGACATAATTACGAAACCCGCGCCGCCTATCCCGAACTGGCATGCAGCCTTGAAGATGGCGGACCAAGCAAACGAGAACTTTGCCCTGGAAAGGAAAGCACCTACACGTTCTTGGAAAATGTACTGCTTGAAGTCTTCGAACTATTCCCTAACGAATATATTCATATCGGTGGAGATGAAGCAGGCAAGAAGAGCTGGGCTATTTGCCCAGATTGTCAGGCTCGAATGAAAGATGAGGGATTGGAGAACGTTGAAGAGCTTCAGAGCTATATGATAAGACGAATGGAACGCTTCGCCCATGAGCATGGAAAGCGCATTATCGGTTGGGACGAAATTCTGGAAGGAGGATTAGCGCCTGATGCTACCGTGATGTCTTGGCGTGGAACAAAGGGAGGCCTGAAAGCTATTGCCGAAGGACACGATGTAATCTTTGCACCTACACACTACTGCTATCTGGATCACCATCAAGACCCCGAACAGTACCACCGTGCAGGAAGACACCTGCCATTGGAAAAAGTCTACTCCTTTGACCCCATGCAGGAGAAGATTGCGGAAGAGGATGCTCATCATGTCTTGGGCATACAAGGCTGCCTGTGGACCGAGCACGTACTCGAGGCATGGCATGCTGAAATGCAGCTCTACCCTCGCGTATTCGCTATTGCAGAGACAGGATGGAGCCCTGCCGAGAAGAAGAACTGGCCTGACTTTGAGCAGAGATCATCAAAATTCTCAAAGGTCGCACGAGATTGGGGCTACAACGTATATGTCAAGCCTATGACAAATGTTGCACCCTAAGAGAACTTTACTACCCCAAACAAAAAAAGAGTGGTAAATCTCGCTTGAGATTACCACTCTTCTTTTATATCAACGTATCAGATCACTTTACAGGAATCTTGTCGATACGTGCCTGGTGGCGACCACCCTCGAAGTCTGTATTAAAGAACTCCTCCATGATAGCCGCTGCAGTATCATTATCAATGAAGCGACCAGGCATCACAAGTACGTTAGCATCGTTGTGCAAGCGGATGAGATGAGCAATCTCGGGCATCCAGCAAAGACCTGCGCGTATGCCTTGGTGCTTGTTAAGAGTCATAGAGATACCCTCACCGCTACCACAGATTGCGATACCTGGATAACATTCGCCACTCTCAACAGCCTCAGCAAGAGGGTGAGCAAAATCAGCATAGTCGCAGCTTGCCTCGCTGTGAGTACCGAAGTCCTTGTACTCCCAACCCTTAGCCTCAAGCCACTGTTTTACATATTCTTTCAATTCATAACCAGCGTGATCGCTAGCAAGACCTATAACCTTCATGTAATTAAAATTAAAAATTAAAAGTCAAAGGGTGCCGTCAGACGACACCCTTTTCCCTATATATTAAAGCATTGATTTAACCTGATTATATACATTCTCAGCGGTGAAGCCAAGCTTCTCGTCGAGCACCTTGAAGGGAGCTGAGTAACCGAAGCTTTCGAGACCAAACACCTTACCATTAGCACCTACGAGGCCCTGCAAGTTGACAGGAAGACCTGCGGTAAGACCAAACACCTTAGCGCCAGTGGGGATGACGCTCTCCTGATACTCCTTGCTCTGGCTACGGAAGAGGCCCTCAGAAGGTACGCTAACGATGCGAGACTTAACGCCCTCGGCACGGAGCAACTCTGCACCAGCGACGAGGGTTGACACCTCTGAACCTGAAGCTACGAGAACAACATCGGGGTTCTCATCTGAGCCTACTACGATGTAAGCACCCTTGGTAGCCTGTTCGTAGTCAGTACCCTCAGGGAGGCTGTTCACATTCTGACGTGAGAAGATAAGGCCTGTAGGTGTATCCATATTCTCCATAGCCATGCGCCAGCATACAGTAGTCTCTTCTACATCAGCAGGACGGAGCACGAGCATTGAGTTCTTACCCTTGTGGTTCTTGAGTTTCTCCATGAGACGGATCTGTGCCTCTTGCTCTACAGGCTCATGAGTAGGTCCATCCTCACCTACGCGGAACGCATCGTGTGACCAGATGAACTTCACGGGGAGCTGCATGAGAGCAGCCATACGTATAGCGGGCTTCATATAATCAGAGAACACGAAGAAGGTACCGCAAGCTGCGAGCACACCACCGTGCAATGCCATACCGATGCAGCAGCAAGCCATAGTGAGCTCAGCAACACCGGGTTGGAAGAAGGCACCGCTGAAGTCACCCTTGGTGAATGCGTGAGTCTTCTTGAGGAAGCCGTCAGTCTTATCTGAGTTAGAGAGGTCAGCTGAAGCAACGATCATGTTCTCCACCTTTGTAGCGAGGAGACCGAGCACGTTAGCCGAAGCATTACGTGTGGGGTCATTGGCCTTCTGCTGGATAGAATCCCAGTCGATAGCGGGCAACTTACCAGCAAACCACTCAGCCATCTTCACTGCGAGGTCGGGATTAGCAGCAGCCCAAGCAGCCTTAGCAGCATACTTCTCAGCAGCAATCTTCTCAAGCTCAGCAGCACGCTTAGCATAGAGCTCCTGTACTTCAGGGAAGATCTGGAAGGGGTTCTCGAGATCACCACCGAGGTTCTTGATAGTATTTACATAAGCATCGCCACCGAGTGGTGCACCGTGAGTACCGCAATTGTGCTCATAGCTGCTACCGTCAGCCTTCAAGCATCCCTTACCCATGATGGTGTTACCGATGATGAGGGTAGGACGCTCTGTCTCAGCCTTAGCCTCCTTGAGCGCAGCACGTATCTCATCGGGGTCATTACCATTGATGGTGATAACCTTCCAGTTCCATGACTCATATTTCTTAGCAACATCCTCATTGGTCACCTCCTGACAAGTTGTAGAGAGCTGGATATCGTTGCTATCATAGAACATGATGAGGTTGTCCAAGCCGAGTGTACCAGCGATACGGCCTGCACCCTGAGAGATTTCTTCCTGAATACCACCATCAGAGATGTAAGCGTAGATGGTATGACCCATCACATCGCCCAAGCGTGCCTTGAGGAACTTTGCAGCGATAGCAGCACCTACGGCGTAGGTGTGACCCTGACCGAGAGGACCAGAAGAGTTTTCGATACCGTGTACGAGGTCTACTTCGGGGTGACCTGGTGTGGGGCTACCCCACTGACGGAACTGCTTCAAATCTTCGAGAGTATACTTACCTGCCAATGTCAACTGGGCATAGAGCATAGGAGACATGTGTCCGGGATCCAAATAGAAGCGGTCGCGACCCTCCCAGAAGGGGTTATTGGGGTCGTACTCGAGAAACTCGCTATAGAGTACGTTGATAAAGTCAGCACCGCCCATAGCACCACCAGGGTGACCAGACTTCGCTTTTTCTACCATCGCTGCAGCCAAAATTCGGATATTGTCCGCTGCTCTGTTCATTAGTTGCTTATCGTTCATAACTGTTAGTTTATTATATTATTTTTCTTATTTTGTCTAAAACATTGTCAGTTACGCCCATCCCGAGAGGGTACGCGCGCGAAAACGAGTGTAAAGATACTACTATTTTTTCATATACGCACGGATAGACGTATATTTATGATATATAAATAGTTTTTTCTTCGTTTTTGACTACTCGAAAGTATTAATTGCCTCTATCACCCGCATAGTTTCGGCCTCAGTTATCGTAGGCCCGATAGGCAGCGACAATTCCGTATTGTGAATACGCTCGGTGATGGGTAGTGATAGCTCGGCATACTCCTTGTAACACTCCTGATGATGCGGAGGTATGGGGTAATGGATCAGAGTCTCTACACCCCACTCGCGCAGATGCTGCTGCAAGCGGTCGCGCTCTTCGCAAAAGACAGGGAAGATATGATTCACGTTACAAGCCTCGGGCATCCGTGTCGGCAACTTGACAAGCGGGTTATCAATACCCGAATAATACATCTCGGCAATAGATGCTCGATGACGATTTTCCGCCTCAAGATGAGGAAGTTTGGCCAGCAAGACTGCCGCATGAAGCTCATCCATACGGCTATTATACCCAGCATAGCGGAACACATATTTCTGTTGCGAACCATAGTTGCCCAGGGCGCGCACGATAGCCGCCAGCTCAGCATCATCGGTAGTTACACAGCCCGCATCGCCCAAAGCACCCAGATTCTTCCCTGGATAGAAGCTATGACCAGCGGCATGACCGAGAGAGCCGGTCTTTTTTAATTGACAAGGGACAATTGACAAGGGACAATTATTCTCTCCAGCCTCATCGGATGCCTCATCTGCCCATTGGAACGCACATCCATGAGCCTGCGCATTGTCCTCCACGAGCAAAAGATCATACTTTTGGCACAGCTCACCTACACGCTCCGTATATGAGCAGCGACCATAGAGATGCACGAGCAAGATGGCACGCGTGCGCGGCGTGATGGCTTGCTCTATCAGCGCATCATCGATCTGCAGCGTACCCGAGTCGGGCTCCACGAAGACTGGCTTCAGCCCATTGTATGTAACAGACAATATGCTGGCAATATAGGTATTGGCAGGCACTATCACCTCGTCACCTTCGTGCAGAAGACCCATCTCCATATACGCTCTAAAGATGAGGCGCAGGGCATCGAGGCCATTACCACACGCCACCGCATACTTAGTGCCAACATATTGAGCATAAGCAGCTTCGAACCTCTCCGTCTCGGCACCACGCAGATACCAGCCCGAGCGAGCGACGCGCAATACAGCCTCCTCTATCTCTGCCGCATAAGCAGCATTTACAGCTTGTAGGTCGAGAAATTTTATCATTTCTTTCTATTCTGTTAATTTGGATTTATTTCACTCCCCTCTTGGATACCATCAAGTATTGTTATCCATTCACCCCAATCATGTTCATCAGACTCTTCAATAGTCAGAGAATAGTTTTCGCATCTATCAATACTAATTTGTGCCACAATGCTTCGTACGTTAGATGTTTCATTAGGAGGGACATTGACAACAAAGGTTGCGGGTAATACATTTCCTGCTGCAGTATCAGCAAGGTTATAACCTACAACATCGTTATAATAGGCATCAAAAATTTCACTTGGACAATCGTCAATAAGCATCCTGCTTCTAATTTGATGATAATCTATGTGGATTGACAATCTCGTGTGGCGATCCGTTTCATGCGTAAACTTGAAGGGGATTTCATACGTCTTTCCACCCGACGGAATAGTGAGATTGCGAAAATCCACATTTTCCTCTACCTGCGGTTCAACACAGAAATCCGGCAAACAAGCCGTGATTAGGAAAGAAAATCCCAATATAACAATCACTATAAAAATTCGCCTCATAACATTATTATTTAAGATTCACTTCATACGCATCATATACCACTGCACGCGCCCCGAAGCCCTCCTTTTGGAATATCAGTCCTTCGTTGATCTGCAGGGTCGTCGGGTCCATCGAAGTACCCAAATCGATATAGCGTTTGTCAACATAGCGCTCCTCAGCGAGGTATGCGATGAGCCCGTCGAGTGCATGACACTTGACTCCTTCATCAGACACCGCCAGATACTGAGTCTTAGCCACCTGATCAGTCTCATACACCACAGCACCAGCCATCACGACACCCTCCTTGCGTGCCACAAAGAGGCGTATATTTTCAGGGAATCGCGAAGCCAATAGTTCCATCTCCTCTAAGGTATGAACAGGGGCAGCATTGTGGCGACTTTGCAACACCTCACGCAGTAGAGGCCAATATTCACCCCACGCCATGCTCTCCTCATAGACAAGAGCACTCTTGCGCGACTTTGCCACGCAGCGCTTGCGCAGCGTACGCATCGGCACACGATGATCACAACTGATAACCGAGGCCACCGAGCGGTTCACCACACGCCCCTCCATACGGAATAGCGCATACAAGTCCTCATCACTCGGCACACCACTATATATATAGGGCATAGGCTTATATACCCACGACTCAGCTCCCAGCTGGCGGGTATACCACGATGCAGCACAGCTCATCATATTATACGCATCCACCGTCGTCGCCCCAGGCGACAATATCAGATTACCATACGTGAGCCCACCATGCGAGGTCACCGTGTGTCGCAGAGCATTCCACGAAGCCGGCAACTGTCCGATGAGCGTCCCGCGCTTGTAAAACATCAGTGAGCAGTCCGTGAAGCGGTCCGCATGATAATCCATATATCCGCGCTTGTAGAGGAAGCTACCATTCTTAGCCTCATCCACGAAGGCATCCCACTCCCCCGCGCGAACCGCAGTGTAGGGCACCAGCTCCACCAATTCACCACGAAACTCCTCGTAGTCGCTGATGTAGTCCTCAGCGTCGAAGTGATGCGATGCCATCACCATCACCACCGTACCCTCGGTAAAGTTTTTCAGCTCGTCCCACACGGTAGGCGCTATCAGCACTCCCCGATGCGGCGAGTCCAGATGTATGGTTGTAGACACCTCACCATCGTCGAGCACCAAGTCAAAAGCACCATGTACCGCTACCACCACCTGAGCACAATGCCCATGCGAATGGCCACCACGCGAGCGACATCCAGTCAAATTATACAACCAGAATACACGCTCTACAGCAAAAGGCACATGCCCTTGGCTCTCGGCAAACGACAAACCACCGCGAGCATCCATAAATTGTGGAAAATCGATGACCTTACACCCTCGCGGCATATTACCAAGCACTACATCACTCATAATCTGCATTATACGTATAATAAATCTATAAAAAACCTCTACAGCACAGAGACTATCCCGAGCAGCATTCAAAGATTTTTTTACAAAGATAGAAAAAAAAACTTTTAGAATTATTGGTCAATTCAAAAAAAGTATCTACCTTTGCACTCGCAAAAGGAAAACAGCACTTTTCCACGAGAAGGAAGTTTGGGTGAGTGGCTGAAACCAGCAGTTTGCTAAACTGCCGTACGGGTAACCGTACCGGGGGTTCGAATCCCCCAGCTTCCGCTCTTTTCTTTTGCAAGATGGCGCTTTCGTCTATCGGCTAGGACACATGCCTCTCACGCATGGAAGACGGGTTCGATTCCCGTAGGCGCTACAAGACAAACACTCAGCCCCGGAGTGTATAAACATAAGGGGATTTTAAGCTATGGCGCTTTCGTCTATCGGCTAGGACACATGCCTCTCACGCATGGAAGACGGGTTCGATTCCCGTAGGCGCTACAAAATCAAGAGACTGACTATATAGTCGGTCTTTTTTATTCCCTCTGTTTCAATACAAATACAGGCAGAAACAGAAATATGCCGATGACCGACATGGTCAGTCCACCTATAGTACCTGCTGCCAAGGGAAACCAAAAGGCTTCTTTACCAGTGCCTACCATGAACGGGACGAAACCTAAGACGGTTGATACCACAGTCAGAAAGATTGGGATAACTTTAGCATTCCACGCTTTGACAAATGCGCGTACTGCTGTCAGCTTGGGGTAGCGCTGACGTACGGCATTAAACTCACTCAGCACATATATGCTTGCATTCACGGTGATGCCACACAGTAGCACAAACGAAGCGAAGCCTCCTTGATCAAAGTTTAGCTTAAACAGATAGAAGGTGAGAAATACTCCGATATACGAAACTGGTATTACGAAAATGATTGCCAACGCTTGCTTCAGCGAATTGAAGAGTATACTGGTGGTAAAGAATATAATGCCTATCACGATAAGTAGCAAGGCATATTGTTTGCTATCTTTCTCTCCCCACGACAAGGTTTGTTCTTCATGCTCTGCTATATAGCCCATCGGCAGAGAGGCATTAAACTCTTTCAGGTCCCTCTTCAGCAGTTTATATCCCTGTTGTCCCGAGCCGATATAGTCATACTGCAAGCATAGGCGGTACTGCTGATTTTCTTTAGCAATCTTTTGTGGCGCCTGTCCTTTTCCTATTGTAGCAAAGTCGGTCAGTTTGTATGAGTTCCCGTTTATTCTGAGGGGAATATTAGCCAGACCCCACACATCATACTCTTCACTTTGTCGTGAGGTCAGTTTCAGCATCTCAGGCTGTCCATCGTATACAATGCTTCCGCACGATATATCTCTGCCGAATATAGGGTGAAGAGCTGCAAACAACTGTATGCCAGTGATGTCTCCTTCTGCCAAGCGATGCCTGTCCAAATCCAAAAAGAACTCACTATAGTCATCCTTGTAGAACGAAAACTCCGAGTTGATGGTCACCTCCTTAATCCTTCGTCTTGCCAGCAGTTTCTTCTTCAATCTCTCTCCCCAGTAGGCCAGCTCGTCATAGTTATAGCCATACATTTTAATCTGCATGCGCCCTGCCGTCTCATGCACATCATTGCTGAAGCCTTGATCCTGCAGTCCGTATACCGCCCAACTTCCTCCACCCAGCTGTAGCGCCTTGCTTATGATGTCATCTTTCAACACATAGGGAAATCCACTGCGCTGATGTTCCTTGGTGAAATATATCCGTATGATAGCCCTTCGGGCTGTGTAGATGGAGGTTTGAAATTGCTTAATTTCACTGAACTCACTCAGATAGGTTTCCATTTTCCCTACCAATGTATTCATCTGCTCCAGTGTGCTGCCGTTTGGTAACGATGCATACACCGAGAGTACCGTTTCATTTTCTTCACGACTGAAGTAGCTACCAGTATAGACTTTTTCTGCAAATAGGCGTAGACTACCGCCCAATACTTTATCTACGATGGGCTTTACCTGTTCCTTGTACACTATGCTGCCAAACATTCTGTTGTATTGCTTGGCAAACACTCCCTCACCATCCACTTTATCGGGTAAGAGAAAAACAGGCAGTCCGAATGCCAATACCAGCACTACACATGCCAGTACCCGATAACGACATAGCCATCCTATCAGTTTAGCATATAGGAGTGTGAAGCTGACAGCACCTTGTTTTACCAGACGATTCGGTACAGTATGCTTGACCTCTCCTAATCCAATCTTCTGCATCATGGCAGGGACAAAGAAAAGCGCCACCAGCAGTGATACCAGCAGATTGATAATCATTACCGCGGCGAAGTCCTGAAGGTCGAGCCTCAGTTTGTCATCAAGGAAAAATATGATGACCAATGCTCCTGCCGTTGTCAAGGTTGCAGCCAATATGGGCATAAAGGCTTTCAGGTCGTGCTTGCGACGGATGTGGTCAATCATCACGATGGTATTGTCTATTACCAGATTCAGAGATATGGTGATACCTGCCAGTGAGTACAGCTGCATTTCCAACCCGAAAGCATAGTAGAAGATGCAGGCGATGGCCAGATTCACCGACAAGCTGGCGACTATCAGCAGGAGATAGCGCAGGCTCCATGTAATCAGCGCTACAAACACCAGCAGTATCAGCACTGTCAGCCCTGTACGGAAGTATATCTTATCCAGTTCCTTACGGATATGTTCCGTAGCGTCATAGCCAATATGTACCTCATAGCCCGATGGCATCTGCTGCTCCAGCCTCCACATCGTCTCTTTCACCTCATCGGCCAGTTTCAGCTGGTTGGCGGCCTCTTCAGCAGTAATGTTCAGGTATATGGAGTTCAGCCCGTTGATACGGTAGTAGCTCGTAGGAGCCGACTCTACGTGCATTACCCTGACAAGTTTCTCCAATCCCACTAATGCACCGTCAGCCGTTTTCAGGATTATCTCTTCGGGGCAGAACTCCGTATCTTTCCCTGTTGCTGTGCGTATGAGGCGTATCCACTCTCTGTCTCCCTTTCCAGTCTCTTGGGCGCATACGCCCAAGAACTCATTGTCGTAGTGCTGCGCAATGGCCGACTGTATCTCTGTCAAAGTGATACCCAAGTGTGCCAGCTGAGCATTGTCATACTCCAGTTGCCACTCCATGGATGTCGCGCCCGTCAACTCCACCTTATACACTCCCTTCAATTGTCCCACTATAGGTTTGATATGCTCCTCGGCATACCGTTGTATAAGGATAGGGCTGGCTGGGGCGTTCAGCGTATAGGTCATGAAGGGGCGCGAGGCCTTCTCGCTTGAGCGGTTGGCATGTATCTGCGGATAGCTCACTCCCTCGGGCAGCTGTGCCCATGTCTGTCTTACGATGGCCGATACCTCAAAGCGAGCCACCTCCATATCAGCATGCTTGTCCATCTCCAAGGTGATGCTTCCACTGCCATTATCTGAGGTGGAGTATACATTCTTTACCCCCTCCACGCGGCTCAACATTGCTTCCAAGCGGCTGGTCACCTCTGCTTCGACAACCCGCGATGAGCCTGCTGGCATCGTAAACGACACCGTCAGTCCAGGCAAGGTGCGCGAAGGCGACAGTTTCACAGGCAGCTGCGGTAGCAGTGCCAGCCCCACTAATGACAGGCACACGAATGCCACTATCAATGTAAAGGGCGATAGGGTACGTATCTTGTTCATGGGCGCATACCGTGCTTCAGGTCAAAACTCTCGGAGAGCGACACTCCGTGTTCAAAATCATACAATGTCAGCCTGCGTATCCTGTAATAGTTGAGCCAATAGTCCTGCAGTGCCGAAATATAGTTTTTCTGTGCAGCCTGCTGACGATTCAGCGAGAGGGTCAGGCTGTTCACATCGGCCTTTCCAATGATAAACCGTTGGCGTGTCTGCTCATAGGCCATCACCGCCAAGTCCAAAGCCTCTTCTGCGCTCATGATGAGCCGCTGCTGGATGTTGAAGTCGCTCACCGTCATCGTCACCTCCTCTTCGAGCCTCAGCTCCTCCTGTTGGGATGCTATGGTCATCACGTTGAGGTCGTTTTTTGCCATATTGCACCTACCCTTTCTCACCCCCCAGTCAACCAGCGGAATTGATACGCTCACATTTATCAGGTCCTGCTGTAGGGGTTCTGTGTATGCATTCCTGAATCTGTCAGCCACTTGGTTGAATCCCACGCTGGCATTCACGCTGGCGTTTAACCGCGATTCTATCCGTGCCTTATCCACGTTACGCTCCGTTTCCAGTATATTCTGCCGTTGCTGCAGATATTCAGGATTGTTCTCCTTCGCTCTCGCCAGCGCCTCTTCCATCGGTATCTCCAGCGGCTGTGGTCGGATTGGCATGTCGAGCACCACCTGTGTATCCCTATCCATGCCAAGGAATGACACCAATGCAAACATCGCCCTTTTCAGAGCTATCTGCGCATTCTCCAGAGCGTTCTGTGCATTCACCCTGTCCAGCTGCAGGGTCAGCAGGTCGGCTCTTGATATGGCAGCTATCTTATATCGCTGCAGCCCGATGCTATATAGCGTGTCCGTCGATGCCTCATTCTTCTCGGCCAGCTCATAGTCGGCCTGTGCCATCGCCAAACCGAAGAAGTAGCCTACCGCCTCTTCCGCCACCACCTCGGTATTGTAGACAAATTCCCGCTTCACCCTCTCGAACTTCAGCGGTTCTATCTTGCGTTCCCAACGGAAGGGGTTATAGCCCAGCAGGCTCTGCGAGTAGCCTATGCGGAAAGGTACGCTTGCTATCTGTGTCGAGCGGCTATCACCGAAGCTACGCATATACTCCAACTCCGAATCTATATAGAATGTACCTCCCGTGAGGTCGAAGTTCTGCTTGATGCTCAGCCCACTGCTGGAGCTGAGCATCTGCTGCTCGCGGAATACGTCCATGTTGCTGTTCGAGTCATATCGTCGGGTGATGTAGCGATAATACTGCGCAGGCATCAGGTCCAGTGTAAGGCTCGGCAGTCGGTTGGCCTTGTAGGTGCGATATGCCCAGTAGCCCGAAAGGTACATATTCTGATTTCTGAATGCCGATAGCGAGCTGTCACAAGCCAGCTCTATGGTACGCTTCAGGGTGAGCCTCACCGTGTGCTGTGCCTTACCTTCCGATGCGAGCAAGCACAGGCACAGACCTATAGTATAGAATCTCCATTTCATATTTCTCTTATTTATTACGATAGACAAACCAATATATCAGTGGGATGATGAACAGGCTGACGAGTGTCCCCAGCAGCATAGAGCCAATCATCGCTATAGCCAACGGCTTCTGCAGCTCCGAACCCATATCTGTGGAGAACAGCAGCGGCACCATGGCCACGATGGTCGTCAGCGAGGTCATGATGATGGGGCGCAAGCGTCTGGTTCCTGCCGTATGTATGGCCTCCATCAGCGGAGTTCCCATCTTACGCAATTCATTGATGGAGTCGAGCTTCAGGATAGAGTCGTTCACCACGATGCCGCATGTCACAATGATGCCGATGGCCGACATCAGGTTCAACGTATGCCCGAACAGCCACAGCGAAGCCAAGGCAAAGGAAACGTCTATCGGTATCTCCACCAATACGATAAGTGGCTGCACGAAACTCTCGAACTGGGCACAAAGGATAAAGTACATCAGCAGTATCGACACGAAGAGTATCACCGTGAGCTCGTCTATCATCTTCCTGTTCGAGAAGAAGCTGCCCGCAAAGTCCACCTCCCATCCATCAGCATCCTTCACTACCTGCTCCACATCGGTCATCAATTGGGGAGCATCGTCCACACCAAAGAAACTGATGGGTATATACTCACCGTTCTTACCGGCTGTAATGCTCTTCAAGTCCTCCGACGGCACCACCCTCACCAAGCTGTTCAAGGGGATATGCGAAATCTCCCCACGGCTATTCGGCAGTGTCTGTACCAGACACGTCTGCAATATACTGTTGATGGTGCGCTCCCCTCCCGCGATACCGATGGGCAGATACTGTTGGTACGACCGCAGGGTCGATACCTTGTTCTCCTTGAATGCCGTGCGCAACACACGCACCAGCTCGTCATACGACACGTTATATATCAGCAATCGCTCCCTATCCACCACGATGTTCATCTGGTTGCGGAAGGCAATGCCCTCGGTCTCCACCCCCGCACACTCGGCAATCTCCCCTTCGAGCCGCTGCAGGGCTATGGGCTCAGGAGCTTGTGAACGGTTGGTGGTATGCAGCTGCGCCACCACGTCAGCCTCTCCAGTCGCGAAGAGCTTCTCGAAGATGGTCTCCGGTGGTGAGAAGGTCAGTACCGCCAACGGATAGTCCACCCTCACAGCCTTCGCCAGCTGTTCTTGTAGCGGAGCTATGGCTGCAGAGGTTTCGGTCTTGAAGTACAGCTCTGCCTCGGTAGCCGACAGGCCACTGCCCTCATTTAGGATAAAGTCCTGCATACCCACGTATGCCGTATGCTCCGTCACCAGAGTATCGACCATCCTTGTCAGCCCATCCACACGGCGGTGATTCTCCTCTACATGGATGTTCTCGTTCCACTCTATGCGCATCACCAGCTCGTTCTGGTCAATCTCGGGCATACGCTCCTTCCTCAGGTGCGAGAAGAGAAATACGCACAGCGGCAGTGTGACTACCGTCATCGCTATGCTCAGCACCTTATGCGAGAACACCCAACTAATACCCCCATCGTAGCAGCGCTCCAGCCAACTGTTCTTTCCGCTGTTGTCAAACTGTCGGGTGAACCACCTCCTGCCTCGAAGTCCCATACTATAAAACAGCTGGTAGAGTACAGGCAGCAGCATGATGCCGACGATGTACGACACCAACAAGCCTGCAGCGATAGAGAAAGCCTGATCCATAAAGATGGCCCCAGCAATACCGCTCATGAATACCAGTGGAAGGAATACCGCCACCGTCGTAAGCATAGAGCTGAGCATGGGAGTTATCACCTCCGTTGTACCTACTGCACAGGCTCGCTTGAGCGAGTAGCCCCTTTCACGATATTGCTCGATGTTCTCCGTTACGATGATGGAATTGTCTATCATCATGCCCACAGCCAAGATGAGTCCCGAGAGGGAGATGATGTTGAGCGACACCCCGAAGAGGTAGAACAGGGCAAAGGTTACCACCACCGACACTGTCATGCTCAGTCCTATCACTAAGGGCGAGCGCACATCGCCTAAGAAGTATATGGCCACGATGAATATCAGCAGGAATCCGATGGTAAAATTCTCCTTCAGGTTAGAGAGGGTATAGTCGAGCAATTCCGTCTGATTGCGGCATACGCTGAACTCAATGTCAGGGTATAAGGACGCGAAATAGTCGGTCGTCTCTTTCAGTTTGCTTTTCATCGCCTCCATATTCTCATCGCTATGCTTGATGATAGCAAGTGTCACGGCACGTTTACCCTTAGCTACCGACAACCCCTGTTCCTTTTGCGACACTACGGCCACGCGACATAGATCCTTCAGCTGTATCAGCCGTTCTCCCTTCCTTATATATATATTCTCTACATCCTCGGGAGTACGCAGCAGGGTAGCGATGCGTATGTTGTATTCGTAGTATCCGTCGCGTACCAACATGCTTCCCGGCTCCACATTGTTTGCAGCTAAGACACTCTCAATATCTGCTATCGTGGTACCAGTGATGGCCAGCTTCTCGGGGTCAGGTACTATCTGTAACATTCGTCCAGGTATACCAGTGATGTCAGCCATCACCACCTCGGGGAGCTGCTCTATACGGCGTTTCACCACGTTCTCGGCCAACTCGCACAGTGTCAGGAACCGTTGTTCGTCGGTATCCTCGTAAGGTCGGCTGTCCTTCAGTGTCATATTCAGGTACAGTACAGGTATGTCCGTTGCGCTTGCCTTGATGGCACGGGGGCGCTCAGCTTCCTTGGGTAGATAGTTCATAGCTGCATCTATCTTCTCGTTCACCTCGATGAAGGCAAGGTCGGTATTCACGCCGAAGTCAAACTCCATGCGTATGATGCCCGCGCCGTCCCGTGTCTCGCTCCTTATCTCGCGCAGTCCTGCCACCTGCAGCAGCTGTCGGCGCACAGGAGCCACTACCGTGTTCTCCAGCTCACGCGCCGAAGAGTTCTCTCCTGTCACCTGCACTGTGATTTGCGGTATCGCAATATCGGGCAGCAGTGACACAGGCAGCGTATGATATGTCACCAGACCTATGATGAAACATGCCGTAAAGGCCATCAGCACTGCTATGGGGCGTTGTAGTAGGAACTTTATCATATATTTTACCAATTGTCAATTATCCCTTATCAATTGTCAATTATCTCCACTTTCGTCTCATGCGCCAGATTCACATTGCCTGTGGTTATCACCGTCATACCCTCCTGTAGCTTGTTTTCTTCGTTTTCTACGAGCGTATATTGTATGAGGTTCTCCAGTCCCGTCTGTACGTAGTTCCACAGTGCCAGACTATCCTCTACGGTGAAGAGTACTTGCTTGCCCGAGCGCAATACAATGGCAGTCTTGGGCACCACGAGTTGGTTGGGGACGATGCGTTTCACGCTAACACGCACATTCATGCCGTCAAACAGTCTGCCACCACCCTCTACCGTCGCCTTCACGCGCACCATGCCGTTGCCGTCTACCATGGGGTTTATCTCGCAGATGTGTCCGTCACGTACATCCACAATCGAGGCGTATGGAGTCACCTCCACCTCATCGCCCACCTTGATAAGGGGTAGCTCGCTCTCCAGCATGGTGAAGTCCACCTCCATGGTTGCAGTACCGATGACTCGACAAAAAGGTTCTCCGCTTCGGGGCATATTATGCGCCTTACCGTAGAGGTTGGCCACCACTCCGTCGTAAGGGGCTGTCAGTGTAGCCTGCTCCACATCGTACTGTGCCACCTCATATTGAGCCTTAGCTTGCTCGTATCCGCTCTTCACCTTGGCCAATTCTAATACATCTGCAGGTATGGCGGTCAGATTTTCGGGCGTGTAGCCCTGACCTATCAATACATCGTGCAGCTCTATCGTGGCTTGCGACAGCGCATTCTTGCGTTGTGCCAAGGTGTTGTTCAGCCTGAAGAGGTCCAGCTCAGCGAGCTTCTGCCCCTTGCGTACATACGTTCCGTTCTTTACATACACTTTTGCCACCACCTCTGATGTACGGAAGTATAGATCGGCATATTCCTTTGCCACCACTTTGCCATTGCTTACCAATTCGTGGTGAAAGTCGCCTCGGGCAAGTGTCATCACCGTCACCTCCTCTACCTGCTGAGGAAGTACGGTTGTCACCCTCTCATTCTCCTTACCCGCTTTGTTCGCTTTAGTGCAGGCCACCAATATGCTTAGTGTCATGCAACCAATGATAAATCTCTTCATATCCGTTTACTTGAATTTTGCCAACATAATCACAGGGTTATCTTCTACGTCCAGCTTGGATGCTATCTCTTTCAGCTCTCCTTGCAACTTACCTCCCTCATAGAGTGCCAATAGTTCATAGGAGCGGTAATATTGCAGCACGGTGTTGTCTGGTAGTATGTGGCAATTGGCAGTCATAGGAGCGCGGAACGGGTATCCCTCAGCAGTGATGTTCCTGTCTGTCAGTTTCACCTGGATGCACTTGCCTGTATGACGATTTTGTAGGAAGGTTCTTGTCGGCAGTATCGTTTTATTGAAGTCTTTCTCTACTGCTGTCCACATGAAGAAGTCTTCTGTTACTGCATCGGGAGCCACAAGCCAAGGTGTGCCGTTTTCTTTCATCCAGTTCTCTTTCTTCGCAATGGGGACGAAGTGCTTGTCTTTGTATTGGTATATGGTGTCCAATGCGAAGTCTGCGAAGATAAGTCCGCCATTTATGTTTGATATGGGGGATATGCTTGTACTTATCGTAATGAACTTGTCCGCCTCCTTATCATAATAGCTGACACTGTTACCTATTCTTTTTTTTATTGTCAGGGGGAGTCGGGATACTGTTCCGTCCGTAACGGAAAGCATGTAATAAGGGCGAGGGTTGGTGTGCTTCTCTACTTTGTTGTTTACATTCATGAGGTCTTCCATGAGAAGACTCCTTGTGTCTTTGGAGAGGCAATGAATCTTTCCCCATGTGTACCCTTCAGCCTTGACCCTCAGCGTTCGCTTGTATTCCCCTTCGTAGGTGTATACCTGTAGCTTGTGACGTTGCCAATCGTGGATGTACACCTCACGCAGCAGGGGGTCTACACACAAGTCGGCGAATCGTGAGTACTCCTCACCACTGCCTCCCTTTCGGCTGAAGTAGTGGGAGAAACTTCCATCACGTCTGAAAAATACGACATCCTCCATCTCGCGCATCGTAATGATGAAGCTGTCGGTCATGATAATATCTTGATGTCCTACCAAGCCATCTTCATGGGACTCCAATACGATATATTCTACGTCGGCAATATCCTGCAGTGCTATGGTCTTCTTCGGGTACTCTTTCTTCATGTCGAGCACGGGTAGGCCGACCGTATTGGTTGGTTCCTTTTGGTGAAGGAAAGTCATTGTAGGATTTTCTTTGCCCTCGGGGACCTTTGTCTCAACAGTTGTCCGTTCCTCTTTTCTGGCGTTGTTACCTTTACTGTTTGAGCAGGCTACCAGCATTGCCAGTGCCATGCAGCTTATGATAAGTTTTCTCATATACATATATACATGTTATTTCAGAGCGATTCGTGGTTGAAACAAGAAATACCCCTACCGTTTCAGATGCACAATCATCAATACTGGATTGTCCTCTTCGTCCAACCCCTTCAGTTGCGGATGATTCAGCAGGTCGAGGTCGGGGTTCCTTTCCGCTACGCGATGGATGTGCGCAGCATCAAAGGCGAGTACCAAAGTGTGCTCATCAAAAGCGCAATGTGGAAAATATACATAAAGGCCTTTGGTGAGGTCATCTTCAATCAGATCGTTCTTCACGCGATAGCATTCACCGGTACGCTTGTCATACATTGCCATCTTGGGACGGTTCTTTTTAGGCCCAGCCCAATTGGTGTAGGGAAGGAACAGGTAGTGCTCAGTCTCCAACACGGCATAGCGCATATACTCTGCCGCCAATCGGTTGAAGGCCTCCTCGTTGCCATTCAAGGCAGGAAAGGTGTGTTCCAGCTTGATACCATACTTGCCCGTGTCGATGATGTAACGCTTCTTCAGCCCTTCGGGAGTAACGGTGAAGACGGTATCGTTCTCGTACTCTTTCAGATTTATCATGCCGTGATACCGAGAGAGGTAGAAGTCATGTGGGCTACCCACCATGTACCCCCCCCGCTCTACCTCGAACAATTCGTGGCGTGGATATTCGTGCAACACATTTCCGCTCAAAGTAGCGCTGTAGGCCAGTGTCTTCACTTGTCCGTTGTCATTGTCTTTGTAGGCAATCATGGTGGAATCGTTTTGCATCAAGAAGCTGTTCAATTGTCCATGAATCATTTTTCCCGACTCCAAGAACTCTCCTGTTTCCAAATCATATACATTAAAGCGTTTGCCTGTAGAGAGCACATACACCTTGCCAGCCTTCTCGTCCACATCCACCTGCATGATGTAGTTGTATTCGCCTGGCCCCTGTCCGCGTTGTCCTATGTTACGTACAAACTTACCGTCGCGAGTGAATTGCATCACGTTCTGGTGTTCAGCGAAAATATAGTATTTCGAGGTGCGATGCATCTTACTTGCCAGAAAGTATTTTACCAATCCCTTATCGGTAGTCTCCAAGCGAAGATATTCTACCGACTCGGCAATATCACTCAACTTCACTTCTCGCTCTATTTCCATACCTTTTTCAAAAGGGATGTGGATGGGGTACTGCGCTATTTGCTTCTCTACGGTCTGCTTTTCGTTTGTAGCAGACAATTGCTGTTTGGCATAGCCTCCGTATGTATAGAGGAATGCACAGAGCCATAGGATGTGGAACTTCTTCATTATTGTTTTCTGTTTTTTTGAATGTTTAACATATTGTTCGTTCACGCTGCAAAGGTATACCGACTATTAATTTTACCCAAGAAGTACCAATGTACATCAAAATCATATATCTTCCTGTTAATCTGTCATATAAAAATGCAGATGATGTACATTCACTAAAAGAATGAGATTCATGGTGTCTTGATTCAATATATTTTTGGAATGCTGTTTCCGTATGACATACTGAAAATAAAAAAGCCATATCCTCAACGGATACGGCCTTTTTGAGTGAATCGCACAGCGTTTCTAATAGGAATCACACGCGCGAAATGGGCTTCTTCAGGTGATAAAAGTTTATTTTTGGGGTGGCATGGCAGCGCGAGCGGAGCTCGCTGCCAACGATAACGTTAACGATAACTTACATCCTAATTGTCAATTATCATCAGAATCCTTCTGATGCCGGGGCATAGAAGCGGCTGTTCTTGCGACCCAGTGCACGTAGGCGACCCTCTTTGACAAAGAGGTTGAGATACTTGGTGGCGAGGTAGGTGGAGCACTCGCAGAGCTGCTCCATCTGTGAGCGATAGATATAGTCATTGTCTTCAAAGAAGTTGCGTAGGCGACGCTCTGCGATATCTCGCGTGAGCAGGGTACGTACGGCATGGCCACCACTGACAATCTCGGCACTGCGCAGCGACTCCTTCAGCTCCTTGCAGGGGCGGAAGCTGATGCCTTTGACCTCAATGTCGTGCTGAGTGACACGGTCGTTGAGATATTTGAGAGCTTTCATACCGAGCTTTACATTAAACGAACCTATCTCATCGATCCGTACGGTACGCCCATCGAGCAGGGCTTGGCTCAGTTCGTGCCCCAGGGCGCTGAGCACAGCTACCACATCGGTTTTGTTTACACTGGTGGCATAGCCTATGCGCTCTGCCATCTCTTTGGTGGTGACTGGAGGCATGGGCACTACACTTACTCCCATCAGAGGATTCTTCTCGGTGGCTTCGCCCTGTAGGTCATAGCGTGGGTTCAGCTGATATGCTATAGTACCTGATTTTTTCGTTGCTTTGGTCTTTCTCATATTTTTACAAAGGTTTTAAGCTTATTGATGGCGACCATTCGCGCAAATGGACGCGTACATCCGCGCGAATGGTGGCGACGATATGCGCGAATGGTCGCCATCAATAATACGCAAATGCAGCTGCAAATTTAAGCAAAGACAAGGACTTTTGCAAGCATTTACCCCTCGTTTTTATTGGAGGTGGGAGGTATTGACAAGGGCTTTTTGATGTTGTAACTTTGCACAACCAACGATGACGATAACGTTAACGAAAACCTTTTTCTATAGCATATCAAATGCAGAACAAATGGTTTTGCAGGCATCGTAACTTTGCGGAAGAAAACGGAGAAATTTACGATTTAGGAATTTGGTTATTTACCATACGGAGGTACACTAAACTTAAAACATAAAACACTAAACAAAATCATTCTATGAAAAAGTTGTTTAAGAAAGCAATCGAGTGGCTGCGAAGAAGAGTAACAGCGCTCAAGAGTGAAGAGGGAAAAGTGCAGAATGAAGAGGTAAAGGACGCGCGTAGCGTGTACGATAACCTTTCAGAGGTGAAGGGCAAGAGAGTGGTTCTCAGCTCCCAACACCCGACACCCCAATCGGCTGGCGACACGCTGATGCTGCGCATGGAGGAGTTTGTGGCCGAGCACTATGAGGTGCGCTACGACCGCCTGTCGCAACAATATGAGTTGGTCGAGAGGGGAGGCTGCCAATGGATGAGGCTCGATGATGAACTGTGTTACCGCCTGATGATGGAGATGAACCATGAGGGGATAGCCATCACCAAGTCTTACCTGGTGCGTGCCGTGGTGCAAGGAGGTGGGCTGGCGCAGCGATATCACCCCGTATGCAGCTATCTAGAGAGCCTGCCCCAATGGGATGGACAGGGACATATAGAGGCACTCTTCCGCCGCATCACTGATGACGAGCAGCTGCTGCGCTGGTTGCGCAAGTGGTTTATTGGCATGGTGGCTCAGGTGATGGGCCGTATGGGTACGTATGGCAACAGCGTGTGCCCCATACTCATCAGCCGCAAGCAGGGATGGGGCAAGAGCCAGTTTGCCAAGATGCTGGTGCCGCCCCAGCTGAGGGTGTTCTACACCGATACGTTCAACCTGCAGCAGGAGGATGCCTGCCTGCGCCGCATGACGGCCTATATGCTCATCAATGTGGATGAGATAGACCGATTCAAGGATACGCGCATGGCGACCTTCAAGAATATGGTGCAGCTGGCAGGGGTGTCGATGAAGCGTGCCTACCACTCGCAGATGGAGGAGAAAGAGCGCATGGCCTCGTTCATAGCTACGAGCAACAAGCACTATCTATTGCATGATGAGTCGGGCAGCCGACGATTTATCTGTGTGGAGCTTACCCATGCCATCGATACCGACACGCCCATCAACTATGCTCAGCTATATGCAGAGGCGATGGCAGCATTGGAGGCTGGCGAGCGCTGCTGGATGGATGAGGAGGAGACACGCCAGCTCGAGAAGCACAATGCCCACTATGCCGCCTCACGTGGTGTATGGGACCTGCTGAATGAGCATTTCGCCTCCTGTAACCTGCCCGAGTCGACCGAAGAGAAGCTCGATGCGCTATGGGCAGCGACTGAGGTATATGACTATCTGTACGAAGTATCTCCTGCAGCCATGGGAGGTATCGAGCGCACTGGCTTCGGCCATTACCTGAAACGCATGGGAGCACCGCAGGCAAGGGTGAAAAATCGCAGACTCTATGGGGTGCGACTTCGCATGGCAGCGTGACAATGGAGAATTGATAATTGAGAAGTGACAATGGAGAATTGGCCTGCCGGATGGAAGTTATCGTTAACGTTATCGTTGGCAGCGAAGCGCGCCGCGCTTCACTGCCATGCCACCCCAAAAATAAACTTTCTCCACCTGAAATGGGGTAGATCTTACGTGTGAATGCCATAGTAACGTTGTACATCATATGGGATTTGGATCCTACAAAACATATTGAATGAAAGATTTATATATAAAAAATGTACATCATGTAGATTTATATACAACAGAATAATAGCGCGTTATACGATTCTGATGTACATCGGTATTACTTGGAAGTACCTGACAGGAGGCGTAACTTTGCAACATAAATAGATGGACATTTAGTATCGCAACATTAAAAGAAGAAATGAGAAAGACTGCTCTGAGCGTTGTCCTTGTGGTAACCTGTCTGCTTGCCGGATGCAAGCAGACGAAAAGCGATGGAACTATCGCTATCGAAATGGATAAAGTAGATAATGTGACCTCTTGTGATTTTGATATGGTGAAGGACACGGTCACGATTGCACTGAGCGAGTGGGTGGACGACTTTCGGATTGTGCGTTAGGCAGGTATCTCTGCAATGTCGGCAACGTGGGGCAAAACCCTATCATGTTTGTCGGAAGATTGAAGAAATAAAGTAGATTCTAAGAAAAACTGACTATCTTTGTCCTAAAATAACTATCCTCTACAGAAATGAAGAACAGACACTCTATGACATATATCGCCCTCGTGCTGATGGTGCTGATGGTTGCCTGTACTACAAGGGAAAGGAATGCCGAATGGCTGCAACAGGCTGAGGCGTACCACAAGGCTGGGAAGGTGGACAGCACCTTGGCATGCCTGTACAAGATAAACGAGGAGCGCCTCTCCGTAGAGGACAGCTATGCCTTCTTACGCTTGAAGTACAGCAATACTCTCTCCAAAGAGCCTGGAGCCATGGAGCAGATAATGCAGACTGCTGCCTACTACGAGGAGAGGGGCGACACGGCTCATCTGGAGCAGATGCGCAAGGTGCTCCTGAGCAATTATCGCTATGAGCAGATGTATGCGCAGGCCGACTCGCTGCTGAGGCGGATGCATCGGGACTATACCGACCGTAACGACAGCGCAAGTATACGCTGGATCTGCAGCATGAGGTCTGCACTGCTCGAGCAGCAGGGGCAGACCGACTCGGCGCTATATTATATAGACCGACTCATTGCTATGGACCGCTCGTCGCGACAGGTGCGCTACCGATATAGCCAGAAGGCCGACCTGCTGATGGATATGGGAGCGTATGCCGAGGCAGAAGCCTGCCTTGACTCTGCCAAAGCCATGGCGGCAAGGGAGCAGGACAGGGAATATCTCTATTACCTCAGCGAGCGGTATCGGAAATTGTATACCCAGCAGGGAAGGTATGACGAACTGCTGGCTCTGCTGCAGGAGTCGCGCCAGTATATGACACGCAGGGATGTGGCTTCGCATAACCTTTACAGGGCTCAGGTCAACGAGCTGCTGCATCGGGAAGACTCGGCGCGATACTATTATCAGCTGGTGGCACAGTCGGAAAACCTCTTCTTGGCATCCGAGGCGCTGTATCACCTCTCGCAATACTACTCGGCCGCCGATGATGCAGAGAGAGCCTACCACTACCATCAGGATGCCACGGGATATATAGATCAGGTGTTCAGAGCCTACCAGTCGCAGGCGAAGAGCAATGCCTTCAACGAGCTGAAACTGCAGAGCGAGATTGACAATCTGAAGATAGGACGACAGAGACAAACCATCATCATACTGTCACTGCTGCTGATGCTGCTGACACTCGCTGTAGGCATAGCGTGGCTGATACAAAAGCACAAGCGCAAGGCCATGGAGGCAAGGCAACTGCAGATGGAGCAGGAGAACCTACTGCTGAGGCAGGCTGAGGAGCTGAACCTGCAGCGCGAAAAGGCCAATAAGCTACGCGAGGTACTGATACGGAAGATGGAGGTGTTCCAGAAGCTTCCCTCGCTGAACGACACGCTGCATGAGGACAACAAGGCGATACGCATCACCGATAGGGAGTGGAAGGAAATACGCACTCTGCTCGATACGGAGTATGAGCAGTTCACCTCACGACTGCAGGCGGCGGTGCCCGACCTCACGACGACTGACCTCAACTTCTGCTGCCTGGTGAAAATCAACGTGAGTATGCAGGACTTGGCAAACATCTATTGCATCAACAAAGCTTCGGTGAGCCGACGCAAGCAGCGCGTGAAGGACAAGATAGGCAACGAGCTGCTGCAGGGACTCACGTTGGACGAATTCCTACAACGCTACTGAGTATGAAACAAACCTTATTATACATAGCCGTATCACTGGCGACAGTGGCGTGTCAGCGCAGCTCTCTACACCCGACTGCCACCCGATGGGAACAGCTGCCCATTGTAGCCGAAAGAGGGGGAGATGGTGAGGAGGCTCTCATCGTATGTCACCCAGAGAAGATGACGGACAGCATCGCGCTTCCGCTCAGCTACTTCGTAGAGGACTTGGAGATTGTGCGTCTGGAGAATAGGGACGAGGCATACGTACGTGGCAGCAGTGTACGTATCTCAGACAACTATATACTGGTGCATAGCAGCCGCAACGTGCCGTTCAAGCTGTTTGACCGTAAGGGGCGTTTCCTATATACCATCGGAAACTCGGGGAATGGGCGTGGCAATTATGGACAGGTGGGCGACTTCCAGTTGGATGAGAAGCATGGACATATATATCTGATGCCGTGGAATGCCACAGAACTGATTGTGTACAATCTGCAGGGACACCTACTGCCACCCATCCCACTGAACAGCCCCGATGAACGTGCGTGGGCTCTCCCCAAAGCGACATTCCACGTCGATGGCGAACGACGAGAGGTGACGGTGGCAGTTCTGCCTTGGACGATTAATCCGCGCATGGCATGGGTGCAGGACTATGAGGGGCATGTGCTGCGACAGCTTCCCTATAATCCCTACCAGCTCACCCGAGACTACAGCTCGGAACTCTACCATCTGCACAATATGAATGCATTCGAGTTCTCCGTGCTGAATTTCAATCCTGAGAGGGAGGATACACTCTTTCATTACTACCCAGAGGAAAACCATCTGGTACCGGTCTTTACCCTCGATTTTCCCGATGACAGGCTGCAGAGACACTATCACAACGAGCTTCCAAGATGCTTCATCGGCACCCTCATCGGCGGTATGAGGGAGACAGGATTCGCTCAGTCGGAAAGTCGCGACCATGTCAACTTTATCGTAGACAAGTGTACCCTGCGTGGCGGTCGCTATCGTGTGTACAATGACTTTCTGGGAAATACCGACGTGTACTGGCTCAAGCAGTCGCGCAACGGATACTATACCCGCAACCTCTCACCGCAAATGCTGAAAACGGAACTGGAGGAGGCACTACGCAGGAGCGACCTCACTCCTGCCATGAGGCAGAAAGTATCAGCATTATCTGAAAGCATCGACATCGAACGGGACAACAACTACCTTATGATAGGGAAGCTGAGAAGGAACTTTCGCCAGTTGTGAAAAAAAAATCAAGCAGACTTGATGTTTGTCGCCCGTTTATATGTATCTTTGAGGTAAGCCTCTTAGATACTCACACTCGCTGAGAATAAACAATTGCTCAATTCATTAAAACAAGTTTTATTCATGACAATTGCTTATTCGCTCGTTTATCCGTATCTTTGCAATCAATACAAACTAAATATCTTGAACGACCATGAAATGTGAACTATGCGCCTACTCTGTAGAGGCTTGCCGCACGGCAGCACGACTCGGCGTACACAGAGTAGAGCTATGCGCCTCTCCCGCAGAGGGAGGCACCACCCCTTCATTAGCAGCCATAGAGCAGGCAAGCGCCATCAAAGGCATCGATGTGAGTGTGATGATACGACCCCGAGGAGGTGACTTCCTCTACTCTGACGAGGAGTTTCGAATCATGCTACGCGACATCGAGCACGCGCGCCAGGCGGGTGCCACAGGAGTGGTGTTCGGCATACTCACCGCCGAGGGCAAGGTGGACATAGAGCGTACACGCCAGCTCGTAGAGGCGGCACGAGGCATGGAGACCACCTTCCACCGAGCAGTAGACATGACGGAGGACTACGAACAGGCCATCAGCGACATCATAGAGACGGGATGTACCCGCATACTCACCTCGGGCGGACATGACAAAGCTATCGATGGCATCAATGAGATAAGAGAGGCCGTAGGCACGGCGGTGAAACGCATAGAGATCATGATAGGCAGCGGGGTGACATCAGAGAATGCGCTACTGCTGGCTGGCACGGGAGCAGACGCACTACACTTTAGCGCCAAGAAGAGTATACCAAGCAACATGGAGTACCGCAACCCCCGCATATCAATGGGAGGAAGCAGCGCTATCGACGAGTTTGCCCTAAGAACGGTAGACGAGGAGGAGGTAAAAGCAATATTACAACTAATCAAACAATAACACCTTATGAAAAGAATACGCCTACATCTGATGGCGACAACACTGGCCATCACTACCCTATCGCTGACCATGCACTCTTGCTGCAATGCGCCAAGCTACCAGGAGGAGCTGAAGGCTGCCATAGCCTCATCAGCCCGCCCCAAATGTCTACAGACCATGTATAAGCAGATCGACAAGGAGCTGAGAGACGAGCTGGCCTACCTCATCATCAACATGCCCGAGGCCGACCGCGACACCATGTCACTCGCTCTCTTGGAGGAGAACGTGCGCTATGCTCACCAGGCACGCGAGCAATATGCGTGGACACAGAAACTCCCCGATGAGACCTACCTAAAAGACGTACTTCCCTACCACGTAGTAGATGAGGTGCGCGACGCATGGCGCAAGGAGCTGTATGAGCTCTTCGCTCCTGCCGTAGAAAAGTGCAACACGCTGGAAGAGGCGATAAATGCCGTCAACAGCCGCATACCCGAGCTGACAGGCGTACACTATAACACGCTGCGCGAGAAGACCAACCAGAGTCCGCGCGAATCGATGCGCCAGGGCATGGCCTCATGCACAGGACTCTCTATACTCTTGGTAGATGCCTACCGCGCCGTAGGTATCCCTGCCCGCTTTGTCGGCACCGCCTCATGGCACGATGACCGTGGTAACCATAGCTGGACAGAGGTGTGGCTCGACGGACAATGGCGAGTGACGGAGTATTACTTCCCCTCACAGCTTGACCACCTGTGGTTCATGGCCGATGCCGCCAAAGCTAAGGCTGATGACCGCCGCTATGCGATATATGCTACGCGCTTTGGCAAGGCCGACGATTGGTTCCCTATGGTGTGGTGTGGCGAGGATAATACCGCCATCGAGGATCTGCCAAAGTTCATCGGCGCAGAGAACGTGACACAGCACTACATAGACCTGGCTCACGAGCAGCAATCGCGCCGCTTAGAGGCTGGCACACATACTCACCTACGCATAGCAGGCTACCAGAAGCGCGGCACCACGACCAACTCTGCTGACCGAGTAGAGATGGGTGTAGACGTGTTCCAAGGAACTGAGCAGATGGGTGGCGGACTCACCGCAGGTCCTCTGCGCGACATGAATGACTACTTCACCATATTACTCCCCAAGAATAGCACATACGAGCTGCGCTATAGCGATGCGACTGGAAACGCTCAGCGACAGACCGTAACACTGGGCGATGAGCCTCTGACGGTGGCTATATATAAAGAATAACACAGACGTACACACCCGCCCACAGCGGACTAAATACAATCTCGTAAGGTCAAGAGGCTTTACGAGATTTTTATTTTACCCAAACATATCGGAAGAGTTGAGAGAAGCATCAGCAGGGTATTAAAAAAAGAAGGTCGTCATCCCGACGACCAATCTTCCAACTTTAAAAATCTAATACCATGAAAAACACGATGCAAAGGTACGACCTTTTTTGGTATTTACAAACTTTACACGAAGAAAATAGTGTATTTCCGACACTTTTTAACACTTTTGGCTCGTTTTAGAACAAAAATCTTATATTTCCTAAAATTTTGACGTGTAAAAGTTACAAATAATCACTTTTCGACATTACCACACAAACAACGCCATCATAAGAGGGGAAGAAACAAAGGAGGATTGATAGGGGTAAAAAAAGAAGGTCGTCATCCCGACGACCAATCTTCCAACTTTAAAAATCTAATACCATGAAAAACACGATGCAAAGGTACGACTTTTTGCCGAATCCGCAAGTCTGAACTTTCGAAAAACCACATTTAAAGCACCTTTTTGCATCAAAAAATGGTTAAAACGATAAAATGCGCGTAGATCTACGCGCATTTTGTCTTATCGAATTTACAATATTGAGCCTCATCGGAGGGGCACCGCTTACTCCACGTAGAGCACGAGTCCCTTCAGATATTCACCCTCAGGATGATAGATGCTTACGGGGTGATCTGCAGGCTGAGTGAGCTGATGCAAGATGCGTACGCGACGTCCCGACATGGCCGCTGCGGTAAACACTGCAGTGCGGAAGTTATCCTTGGTCACCACCTGCGAGCATGAGAAGGTGAAGAGAATGCCTCCGGGACGAATCTTCTCAAACGCCTTGGCATTGAGCTTGCGATAACCAATCAGCGCATTGCGCAGCGCATCTTTATGCTTTGCGAAGGCGGGAGGGTCAAGGATGATGAGGTCATACTGGTCGCCCATGCGGTCAAGATACTTGAAGGCATCCTCGGCATACGCCTCATGGCGCGCATCACCGGGGAAGTTGAGTTCCACATTGGCGCGAGTGATATCGATGGCGCGAGACGATGAGTCTACAGAGTGTACCAGCTCGGCACCACCACGCATAGCATAGAAGGAGAAGCCTCCCGTGTAGCAGAACATGTTGAGTACCTTACGGCCGTGAGAATAACGCTCGAGCAAAGCACGGTTTTCGCGTTGGTCGACGAAAAAGCCAGTCTTCTGACCTCCCAGCCAGTCTACATGGAAGCGCAGACCGTTCTCCACGGCTATATCATCTGCCGTCGCAATCCCTCCCTTGAGGAAGCCATTACCACCATCCTCAGAAGCCTTGTAGGCAAGTGTATTCTCCGATTTATAATATATATTTTCGACAACACCGTCGAGCACCTCAGCCAGCGCATCGGCAATCTCGTGACGGCTCACGTGCATACCCACCGAGTGGGCTTGCATCACGGCAGTGCGGTCATATACATCGATAACAAGGCCAGGCAGGCCATCGCCCTCGCCATGTACGAGACGAAAGGCATTGGTAGGCTCACCCTCACCACTTGTCCACTGCTTGAATATGCTCTTACGCACATCGTACGCGGTGCTGAGGCGCTGATACCAAAAGTCACGACCGATAGTGATATCCTCAAACGAGAGCACACGCACGGCGATGCTACCTATCTGCACGTGACCTACAGCGAGAAAGCGTCCATCAGCACTGAGGACACGCACCACATCGCCCTCTTCGGGACGTCCGTCAATATGATGGATAGCTCCTGAGAACACCCACGGATGGAATCGACCAAGCGACTCCTCTTTACCTTTCTTTAGATATACAGTGTTGTACATATATATAGATTCGTTTTTTATTCATTATACATTAAGCCTGTTTCACGACCCTCACTCCACCTCGAGCCTTCAGCTCCTCCAGATACTTGTAGATGCGTACGCAAGCCCAGGCATCAGTGGCCGCATACCCCTTTTGGCGGTCGGTGAGCACATCGGCCTCCCAATTGGTCAGACGCTGCGACTTTGATATCTTCTCGCCAAAGAGCAGAGCATATATCTTCTGCAAGCTCTGCGCCTCCATGCCCATCTCCTTGACATAATGCTGCAGGTCGAGGAAGCCGCGCGGCTCAAAGTTATGCTTGCGATTCAGACCCTGCAGGTCATCTCTGAGCGAGAGCCCCACCTTGAGCAAACGCTCATCCTGCAAGAGCTCTACGAGCGAGTCGGGCATACCGATATAGTTGAGACGGAAGAGAAAGCAAGTATCCTCGGTCGACACCTGTAGCAGCGACACCTCATAGGTCCTTCCCTTTGCAAAGCTGGGGCGTGTCTCGGTATCAACTCCCACGATGGGACGTTTCTTGAGATAGCTGACAGCCTTATCTACATCGGCCTTAGCGTGAATCACTATGATGCGCCCGTCAAACAGGGCGGGAGGCATCTGAGCAATCTCCGCTTTCGCTATGTCACTCGGCAGTTCAGTCATCATACTCCTCCTCCTCGTCATCGTTGGCTCCATACTTCACCTCATGTAGGGCACGCATCGTGTTTACCACCGTCTGTCCCCAATATTCGGCAAAGTGTTGGCGTACGGTCGCCAGTGCATCATGCATCGTCTCATTGAGTCCGCTCTGAAACTGACACACAAAGTCCTTTACAGCCTGGTACACATCGGCCAGGTCCTCTGCTATGCTCTTACGTATCGGCGTATCGCTATACTTCATATCCTCCACAAATACATCGAGATAGTCATCGCGATCAGCCATCATCTCCTGCAGATTGATACGTATCACCTCGTAGTCCTCCTCCGTAACGAAAGCCTCCATGCCATCCTCGCCCATCACTTCGCACTCGGGCAGCATCGAAGCCTTGATGTACAATAGGGGTAACACCTTGAGCAGCGTATCTACCAACTCCGCACGTTTCATTCCCTCGCTGCGCTCAATGAAGGCACAGTATTCGGCAGCCACGGTGACAAACTCCACCGTATTGCGCTCGAATATCACTTGAGATTTCTCTTTCATATCCACAAATTCTGCATTAATGCACTTTTCATTGCAAAAGTATAAAATTTTATCCAAATTTTATCAATATTATCTCCCTTAGACCTTGAAATCCATAAAAAAAATAGTACTTTTACATCCGAAATATAATCAATTGTTTATAGGATGGCGATATGGCGCCACTTTCATAGACAACTTTTTTAATAACATACAAAACTATTATGAAGAGAATTTATCTATCACTTCTCATGTTTGTTGCCCTCGCAGGTAACTTCATGGCAACGGCTCAACGTGCCGACTACAACGTTATCCCCCTCCCCAAAGAGGTTAAGACAGACTCTGTAAACTCATTCGTATTGCGCGAAGGCATGGGCGTATATTTCGATGCTACCGATGCTGAGCAGATTCGCAACGCACAGTTCCTCTGCGAGTGGGTAGAGGAGATGACAGGCATCAAGTTGGCTTTGGCTCCCCAGGACAAGAAGGCAGCTATCCGCATGACCATCGGTCACCCCGCTGACAAGAAGCTCAAGAAGGGCGAGACTGCTCCCGAGCTTACAGAGCAGGAGAAGGAGGCATACGTAATCACCGTAGGTAAGACTGGTGTAGACATCCAGGCACGCTTCCCCGTAGGTCACTTCCGCGCTGCACAGACCTTGCGCAAGGCACTCCCCGTAGTGAAGAACGCTGAATCTGTAGAGCTCCCCTATGCAGAGATCAAGGACGAGCCCCGCTTTGAGTACCGTGGTGTACTCCTCGACTGCGGACGCCACTTCTTCACCGTAGACTTCATCAAGCAGTTCATCGACGTGATGGCCCTCCACGGCAGCAACCAGTTCCACTGGCACCTCACTGAGGACCAGGGCTGGCGCTTCGAGGTAAAGGCATACCCCAACCTCGCTCCCCTCGGTAGCGTACGTGCAGAGACTTGCGTTGGCCCTCCCAGCGCTGGTATCTACGATGGCACTCCCTATGGTGGTTACTACACACAAGACGACTGCCGCGAGGTAGTGCGCTACGCTGCTGAGCGCTACATCAACGTCGTTCCCGAGATCGACCTCCCCGGTCACATGCAGAGCGTATTGCACGTATTCCCCCACCTCGGCTGCACCGGCAAACCGATGCCCGTACGCACATATTGGGGCGTGAGCCGCGAGATCCTCTGCGGTGGTAACCCCGAGTCTATGACATTCCTCAAGACCGTCCTCGACGAGCTCTGCCAGGTATTCCCCTCTAAGTACATCCACATCGGTGGTGACGAGGTACCCAAGGATCGTTGGAACAAGTGCGAGAAGTGTCAGGCTAAGATTAAGGAGCTCGGCATCAAGGGCGACCCCAAACACCGTTTCCATGCAGAGCACCAGCTCCAGAGCTACATCAACAAGGAAGTTGAGGAATTCTTGGCAGAGCGCGGTCGTGCTATCATCGGTTGGGACGAGATCCTCGAAGGTGGTCTCTCAGGCAATTCTATCGTCATGTCATGGCGTGGTGTTAAGGGCGGTATTGCAGCTGCTCGCGAAGGCCACCGTGTTATCATGAGCCCCAACGTATACAGCTACATTGACCATCCCCAGTTGAAGGACTATGGCAAGCAGCCCCGTACTACAGACAGCTACCTCGTGTCAGCAAGCAAGATCCACTCATTCGAACCCCTCATCCCCGATAGCCTCACACAGGATCAGCAGCGCCTCATCTTGGGTCCCCAGGTGAACCTCTGGACAGAGCACGTGGCATACCCCGACCACGCATTCTACCAGCTCCTCCCCCGACTCGGTGCATCAAGTGAGGTACAGTGGTGTCTCCCCGAGCAGAAGAACTTCGAGGACTTCAAGAAGCGTCTTCCCCACTTGCAGAAGATCTACGACATCCTCGGCGTTACCTATTGCCGCCAGGTTGAGTAATCCTCAGCATCATCATACAAATGCCGAGCATCGATGCTCGGCATTATTTTTGTAGGCTATCATCAGCCTCCCATTTTAGGGAGAGCCTATCATGTGGGGACGTATGACACAGCATGTCATCACTGAACTATTATCACTCACTACATAAGGCACAAAAAAAGTGCTCTGTACGGGATACGTACAAAGCACTTATTGACTATTACTTAGCGTGAACTATTAGCCCCAAGCGAGTGCGCTGGCACCGAGTACAGCAGCGTCAGAATCCTTGAGCTCTGAAACGAGGAGCTTCACCTTGCCCTTCCAGAGGTTGAGCATGCTGTTCTCCATAGTCTCGAGTGTGGGCTTCATGATGAGATCGCCAGCCTTGGTGAGTCCACCGAAGAGGATGATAGCCTCAGGTGCGCTGAATGCTACGAAGTCTGCCAAAGCCTCACCGAGGATAGTACCTGTGAACTTGAACACTTCGAGAGCTGCCTTGTCACCGCGGATAGCTGCATCAAACACATCCTTAGATGTGATCTCACCCTCGATCTCGCGAAGGAGACTGGGCTCATCAGTGCAGTCCACAACCTCTCTTGCAGTGCGTGCTACACCAGTAGCTGAACAGTAGGTCTCGAGACATCCTGTACGTCCGCAACCGCACTGACGACCGTTGGTACGACGTGAGATGGTGTGACCGAGCTCACCTGCGAAACCGTCGTGGCCATATACGAGCTGACCGTTGATAACGATACCGCTACCTACACCTGTACCGAGTGTGATCTCGATGAAGTTCTTCATACCACGAGCTGCACCATAGGTCATCTCACCGATAGCTGCTGCGTTAGCGTCGTTGGTTACTGTCACAGGTACGCCGATAGCCTCAGAGAAGAGGTCAGAGAGTCTGATAACGCCCTTCCAGGGGAGGTTGGGAGCAAACTCAATGGTGCCGCTATAGAAGTTACCGTTGGGAGCACCGATACCCATACCCTTGATCTTTGATGTGCCACCTACGGCCTCGATCATGGGGAGGAGCTTATCGGCTACTGCCTTTACATACTCGTCAATCTCTTTATAAGCTTGAGTCTTGATTGAATCTACGCTGAGGATGTTACCACGAGCGTCTACGATACCGAATACGGAATTGGTTCCGCCGATATCCATTCCTACTACATAAGGTTTGTCCATTTTGGTATATCTTTTTTAAGGTTGATATAAATGTTAGTGCAAATGTAATGATACTTCGCTGATGAAGCAAATAATTTTCACTTTTTTCTCATTTATTATTGTTCATCTACTACTAAACCATCGCGCAGACGAATAGTTCGGTCGGTAGTAGCCGCTAATGTTTCATCGTGGGTGACGATGATGAAGGTCTGCCCCAGCTCGCTGCGAAGGTCGAAGAAGAGACGGTGAAGCTCCTCTTTATTGTGGGTATCGAGGCTACCTGAGGGCTCGTCAGCAAGGATGACCTGGGGGCGATTGACGAGAGCGCGGGCTACGGCTACGCGCTGTTTCTCACCACCTGAGAGTTCTGCGGGCTTGTGAGTGGCGCGATCGGTGAGACGCAGGTACTCGAGCATCTCCATAGCGCGGCGACGTGCTTCGCTCATGCTGGTGCCCTGAATGAGGGCGGGCATCATCACATTCTCTACAGCCGAGAACTCGGGCAGGAGCTGGTGAAACTGGAAGACGAAGCCGATGTGGCTATTGCGGAAGGCCGAGAGCTGCTTCTCCTTGTAGACAGACACGTCGATGCCATCGAAGAGCACGCGGCCGCTATCGGGGCGGTCGAGGGTGCCGATGATCTGCAGCAGGGTGGTCTTGCCCGCTCCGCTGGGACCTACGATGCTTACTACTTCGCCCTTACCGATGGTGAGGTCAATGCCTTTGAGCACTTCGAGTGAGCCGAAGCTCTTGCGTATATCGTGGAGTTGTATCATAGTTTACGTATTACATATTCGGCAAGGTAGCAGCCAAAGACGGCAGGCATGTAGCTGATGGTCCCTGCGGTAGATTTCTTATTCTGTTCGCCCTCTACGGTGATGACAGCATTGCGGTCGGCCTGCTCGGTGGAGAATACCACAGGGAGCGAGCGACGCAACCCCTCCTTCTTCAGACGGGTACGCACAGCCTTGGCAAGTCCGCAGTGGTAGGTATCCCAGAGGTCGGCAAAGCGTATCTGTGTGATATCACTCTTAGCCCCTGCTCCCATACTGCTCACGATAGGTATACCGCGGCGCAAGGCCTCACTGATGAGGGCACACTTGGGGGCGATGGTGTCGATAGCGTCGACAATGAAGCTATACTGACTATTGACCATTGACGATTGGCAATGAAGCGTACCATCAAGAAGGGAAGGCACCTCCTCTTCCTTAAGATAGATAGGGAGCTCATGCAGACGGATATCGGGATTGATATCGCGAAAGCGCGCGCCCAGCACTTCGGTCTTGAGGCGACCTATGGTATCATGCGTGGCAGGGAGCTGTCGATTGATGTTGGTGACGTTCACCGTATCTGCATCCACGATAGTGAGCTCGCCCACTCCTGCGCGGCAGAGCATCTCGGCAGCATAGGCTCCTACGCCACCTACACCCACTACGAGGACATGGGCATCGGCGAGGCGCTGCATCTTGTCATTGCCCAGCAAGAGCGCTGTACGGTCAGTCCACTTGTTCTCCATCGGCATGGTCTTTTGAGGTTTTTGACTTCAGATGAAAGGGGTTCTCAAACACGGGAGCCTGATTGACCACGGGAAGGGGCTGCACGAAGGAGAGCTCATGGGCCTGGCCAAACTGCTCGGGATAGATGATCATGAGGCTATTGTTAGAGAAGTGACGCATGAGCTGCATCGGCAGATTATCAAAGGCGGGCTGCCATGAGATACTGCCACGGCGCGCGCTAACGAGCACAAAGAGGTGATCGTAGCTGAGGTATTGCGTCACGATGAGCAGGTCGCCCCAGTCATCGAGCACGGCATACGAGGTGCGCGCACTGGGATGATTATTCTGTATATAGGGCTTTATGAGTTTGATGGTATCGGGGTGTGCATGGAAGTCGATGCGGCAGCCCAGTTGCTCACCCATACGGCTCACGCGCTCTACCCACTGATAGAAGCCAGCCTCCAGCTCGGCACGCTCAGGCACAGCCACAATAATGCGGTGTACTACGTTGACAGGCATCAAGTAGTTGACGATGATGACCTGGCGATTGGTACGGTCGAGGAGTTCTGTCGCCACATTACCCAGGTAAGAGTCGGTCAACTTACGCTTATGGTGCAGACCGAGGATGAGCTCCGAGGCCTCAAACTCCTTCATCGAGTGAGTGATGCTACCCACCACGTTCACTCCCACACGATTATATGTCGAGAGCTGCACATCAGCTGCTGCGGCAGCCTTAGCGGCACGCTCAAGGTTGAGCTTACCCTGCTTCTTCTGCTGCTCTACATGTTCATTGTCGAGACACACCTGCAGCGCTATCAGCTCCTTCTGCGACTTGGGGCTACGCATCATGATGGCAGTATCTATGAGTTGCTCCACGCTATCGGGATTATTGAGCGCCACCATGATATGCTCATTGCCCGCATCCTGACCCTCACCTTTCGAGGTAGAAGCCTCAGAGAGCGCTATCTGACGCGCGGCACGATCGGTAACGAGCGAACTGATAATACAGCTCACCAATATCATCAGCACCACACCATTGAGCACATCATCACCTATAAGATATTGCCCGGGAGCTATCTCGAGCTGCGTACCTACCATAATCATAGCCAAGGCACCTGCTGCATGAGCATTACTGAGACCAAAGAGCATCTCTCGCTCGGGGCGCTTCATGCGCAACACCTGCTGCGTAGCCCACGCACCCAACCACTTGGTCACAGTAGCGGTCACCACCATCACGAGCACCACGAAGAGCGCCTCACGATGGTCAAAGAGGCTGCGCACATTGATGAGCATACCTACACTGATGAGGAAGTAGGGGATGAAGAGTGCATTGCCCACAAACTCGATGCGGTTCATCAGAGGCGACACACGAGGGATATATCTATTGAGCACCAAGCCTGCAAGGAAGGCGCCGAAGAGACCTTCAAGGCCCGCCAACTCAGACATGGCAGCACTCAGCACCAGCAACACGAGGACGAAGGTAAACTGAGTGACATTGTCGCTATACTTCTTGAAGAAATATCTCGTAAATCGCGGATAGCAGAAGAAGATAAAGAAGCAATACAGAGCACACCGCAGCGCGAAACCCAACCAGAATCGGGCACTGATATCACCCTCGGCACTCGCCGAGATACCCGCCAAGGTGAATAGAGCCAAGAGCAGGGCTATCATGGTACCCGCAATGGCAATGGTCACACAATCGTGACGACTCAGACCATAGCGCCCTACCACGGGGTATGCGACCAATGTATGTGATGAGATGATACACGAGAACAGCAGCGAGGCATCCCACCGGAAGCCCAGCACCCAGTGGCCCACCCCATAGCCCAGCACAAAGGGGATGGCAAAGGTTAGTAGGCCGAAGACGATGCCGCGCGTACGATTTTTCTTCAGTCCCTCGAGGTCCATCTCCAAGCTGGCGAGAAACATTATATAATAGAGGCCCATCTTGCCGAACAGCTCGAAACTGCTATCGCGCGACAACACATTGAGACCATGCTCGCCTACCAATACACCGGCCAGAATCATTCCGACCAGGTGCGGCACACGGATACGATTAAATATCAGTGGAGCAAATAGTATGATGACCAGCACTACAAGAAATATCCATGTAGGGTTGGTGATAGGAAACAGGTGAGCGATATCATTAAATAGGGCCATACCATTCATTTTGCGCTGCAAAGATAGCAAATATTTATGATATTAACGCGAAATATACCCTCGACAGACGAACTTTCACGCCACAGAAGTTATGATTTATTAGTTTTTTTGTACTTTTGCCCCCAAAATATATACTCATAACTATAAACGCCTAATTCAAGACATGAAAGTAGCAATTGTAGGAGCTAGCGGTGCTGTAGGACAAGAGTTCCTCCGCGTGCTCGAAGAGAGAAATTTTCCCATCGACGAACTCGTGCTGTTCGGTTCACCCCGCAGCGCAGGCAGTACATACACCTTCCGTGGCAAGGAGATCACCGTGAAGTTGTTGCAGCATAATGACGACTTCAAGGATATCGATATCGCCTTCACCTCAGCAGGAGCAGGCACCTCTAAGGAGTATGCCGAGACCATCACCAAGTATGGTGCTATCATGATCGACAATAGTAGCGCCTTCCGTATGGACAACGATGTACCCCTCGTAGTACCTGAGGTAAATGCAGAAGACGCCCTCACACGTCCCCGAGGCATCATCGCTAACCCCAACTGCACCACCATCCAGATGGTAGTAGCACTCAAGGCCATCGAGCAGCTCTCACACATCAAGACCGTACACGTATCTACCTACCAGGCAGCCAGCGGTGCAGGTGCAGCAGCTATGGCAGAGCTCTACGAGCAGTACCGCCAGGTATTGGCCGAGGAGCCCGTCACCGTGGAGAAGTTTGCTTACCAGCTCGCCTTCAACCTCATTCCTCAGATCGATGTATTCACCGACAATGGTTACACCAAGGAGGAGATGAAGATGTACCACGAGACCAAGAAGATCATGCACTCTGACATCCGCGTCAGCGCTACTTGCGTGCGCGTACCCGCCCTCCGCTCACACTCTGAGAGCATCTGGGTAGAGACAGAGCGCCCCATCAGCGTAGAGGAGGCTCGCAATGCATTCGCATCAGGCGATGGCCTCGTGCTCATGGACAACCCCGCAGAGAAGGAGTACCCCATGCCCCTCTTCCTCGCAGGCAAAGACCCCGTATATGTAGGTCGTATCCGTAAGGACCTTGCTAACGACAATGGCCTCACCTTCTGGATCGTAGGTGACCAGATCAAGAAGGGTGCAGCCCTCAATGCTGTACAGATCGCAGAGTATCTCGTAGCGCAGAGTGTAGTAAAGTAATACATACACACATCATCAATACGTAAAGAGTCCTTCACAATCGTGGAGGACTTCTTTTTTTATCAACAATAAGTTACTGAGGCAGCAGCGCCCAGGTACACACAAAGTCAGGGGAGAGTGAGTAGTGCACCGTGCAGAGAGTTTGTGTGGGGAGAGAGACCATTGCAGCAAGTTCGCCCTGCTGCTCGGGCAGGTATGAGCCGATAGCAAAGGCTACACGAAAATCGGCTGCTGCAGGTGTGTCAAAAATTTTATAGAGGGTCTCCTTGGCCGACCAGTTGATGAGCTGCAACATGGTGCGCTGGGCAGCTGGCGCGGCATCGAGGTAAGCAGCTTCTGAGGTGTGGGTAAAACGATGGGCTATACGCTCTACACGCGACGAGATGTACTCGATATCCACACCTATGCGGACCGAGCGATGATAGGCTATGGCAGCATATCCTCGTGTATGAGTGATGCTGATGTGATAGCTCCCATCCGTCAGATAGGGGCGCCCAGTAGCGTGATAGGCAATCTCTTTGTCACTCCCCAAGACCTGAGCCACGAGCAGGCGTACGGCGAGCCACTCGGCACGGCGACCCTCATGGGTGAGAGTAGCGAGGCGAGCATCGTAGCGATGGGTATCGAGCTGCTCATAAAGCTCTGAGGACGACTCGGTGATATGCCATATCGCGATGCCGCCCCCATCGAAGGTGTGGTGTAGATAGTTAGGCATCCGCAGTAGAGGCTTGTGGTATGGCGTGTACGATGACCTTGATCTTCACGATACGACGCTCATCCATCTCCATGACTTGGAAGGTGAGATGCTGATAGTCAATGCTCTCATGCAGCTCAGGGAAGTCGCCCTTGAGCTCGAGGAGCAAGCCTGCCAAGGAGTCAGCATCGCCCGACACCTCTTCGAAGAGCTCATCATCAAGGTCCAGTGCCTTATGAAAGTCGGTGAGCATAGTCTTAGCCTCGAAGAGATAGGTATTGCTATTGATCTTGACGTAGGGGCGCTCTACCTCATCATACTCGTCATTGATCTCACCTACGATCTCCTCGATGACATCTTCGAGGGTGACAAGGCCGAGGGTTCCACCAAACTCGTCTACCACGATGGCAATATGTATCTTGCTGGCCTGGAAGTCGCGCAAGAGGTCATCGATCTGCTTGGTTTCGGGCACAAAGTAGGCGGGACGGATGAGTGTCTGCCAACGGAAATTGGCGCCTTTGCCCAGATGAGGGAGCAGGTCCTTGATATAGAGGACACCCTTGATGTTGTCGATAGTATCTGTGTAGACAGGGATGCGCGAATAGATGTTCTCCTCCACACAGCGCAAGACGTCTTTGTAAGAGTCGCGGATATTGAGAGCCACGATATCGAGACGCGAGGTCATGACATCCTTGGCTGTCTCGTCACCGAAGCGGATGATACCCTCGAGGAGGGTCTGCTCGCCCGTAAGCTCGGCCTTATCGGTAAGCTCGAGTGCCTGCTCCAGTTCGTCTACAGAGAGATTGTGCGCGGGCGTGGTATGCAAGCGGTCTACCAGTCGAGATGAGCGCACCAGCAGCGACGCCAAAGGGCTGAACACATAGGTAAGCACATTGATCGCTGGGGCACAGATGCGGCAAAACTTCAGAGGATCGAGCGAAGAGTAAAACTTGGGCATGATCTCACCAAAGAGCAATAGCAAGAAGGTGAGCAACACGGTAATAAAGACAAACTCGAGCCATATAATGCCTGCAAAGTCAAACATGGCAAGCATGGCATAGTTGCCCAGCACGGTGATGGTGATATTGACGAAATTATTGGTTATGAGTATGGTAGCCAACAACTTCTGCGACTTACCGAGCAACTTGCCGATGAGTCGGTCACACACGCTCTGCCCCTGCTCTATCTCATTGAGCTCTGAGGGGGTAAGCGAGAAGAAGGCTATCTCAGAGGCTGAGACAAAACCTGAGCAGAAAAGCAACAGACCCGCCACCACAAGAGCTACGATAACGCCTGCGGTAGGGGGCACAAACTGTATAGAGGAGAGGGCATCGGCTATGGGATGCCAAAACGACGAAACTTCCAAAATATAAAAATTAGGTTTTTAGAAAGGAGCCTGCACGTCAGGAGTATCTTGAGCCGAGGGCGCAGCAGGCTGGGCAGCGGGAGCAGCTGCAGTCTGGGTGCGAGAGAGCATCTCCATGTTGTTGACGTAGATCTCCACCACAGTGCGGTTCACACCATTCTTATCATCATAAGAGCGGCTACGGATGGTACCCTCCACATAGAGCTTGTCACCCTTGTGTACGTACTTCTCCACGGTCTTAGCCATGCCACCCCAGAAGACGAGGTTGTGCCACTCGGTGCGGTCAGGCACCTGTGTACCATTCTGCAACTGATATCCACGCTCAGTGGTTGCCAATGTAAGGCTTGCCACAGCTTGATCGCGATCATAATATCTCACGTTAGGCTCACGACCTACGTTACCTATCAAAATAACTTTATTTACTGACATATCCGAATACGATTTTAATTTGAGGGTTCAAAATTAGGGAAATATTTTCACATTTTCTGTATCATAAGCTACTTTTTTGCCAAACCCTCGAAGTAACGCTCTATCAATCGAGGCAGAGCATAGCGATGTAGCTCATCGTGGCGCACACACACAAAGCCCTCAGGACAAGGTAGCTGACCCTGCAGCTCTATCTCATGAAAAGTAGCGTGTAGCACCCGATGTGAGAGCACATGCTTGATGCCCGCCGTGGCCCCCTTATATAAATAGGAAGGCATGAGCAAGTGCCAAGCCTCAAAGTCAGCATGTCCGAAGAGCCTGTCCGCATCCATCGGCTCGGCAGTCTCTATCAGAGGGAGTTCGTAGAGGTTCTGCCAGATGTCATTGGCCACGCGCTTGTGCAAGAGCAACTCCTCGGCATTATGTATGTAGAGATAGCTGAGATAGCGAGGCGTCACCTTCGTCTTGTGCGACTTGATGGGCAACTCCTCTACCCTACCCTCAGCCAAAGCCACGCACTTGTCTGCCAAGGGGCAAGCAAGGCAATCGGGACTCTTGGGCACACACTGCAGCGCGCCAAACTCCATGATAGCCTGATTATACTTGGCCGCATGAGTGGCAGGCAGCAGCTCCTGAGCGATCTCAGCGATCATGCGCTTGCCCAGCGTAGTATCTATCGGAGCATCTATACCGAACAGACGAGCCCACACCCTACACACATTGCCATCTACCGCCGCCACAGGCTCATCGAAGGCGAATGAGGCTATCGCCGCCGCCGTATAGTCGCCCACCCCCTTGAGCATACGTATAGCACTATAGTTCGTGGGGAAGCCACCCTGAGCGACCACAGCCTTGGATGCCGCATGCAGGTTACGAGCACGAGAGTAGTAGCCGAGTCCCTGCCACATACGCATCACCTCATCCTCGGCAGCCTCGGCCAAAGCCTCTACCGTAGGGAAGCGCTCCACGAAACGCACGAAGTAGTCATACCCCTGCGCCACACGAGTCTGCTGCAGTATGATTTCTGAGATCCATATACGATAAGGATCCCGCGTATCGCGCCAAGGGAGGTCGCGCTTATTCATATCGTACCATGCAAGAATGCGGCTGCTAATGTCGTTCATTTTATAAAGTTGAGCTTTATTTATAGCGCAAAAATACGCAAAAAGCAGAGACATAACAAACAAAGTGAGCCATTTACGAAAAAAATAGGCCAATATATTTTTTTAGAAACGAGAAAAACTCTATATTTGCAACCCGAAATTGAAGAACAAGAATTGTAAACGATAAAATAATAGAAAAAATGACAAAATCTGAAGTTGTTAACGAAATCAGCAAGAAGACTGGAGTTGACAAGGCTGATGCTTTGAAGTGTGTTGAGGCTTTCATGGAAGTGGTTAAGGAATCATTGGTAAAGGAAGAGAATGTTTACTTGCGCGGATTCGGTAGCTTCATTTTGAAGAAGAGAGCTCAGAAGACTGCTCGTAATATCTCTAAGAACACTACCATCGTAGTTCCCGAGCACAACATCCCCGCTTTCAAGCCTGCAAAGACATTTGCAATCGATGTAAAGAAATAAGAATAAACAAAAGATAAGTATTAATCCATAAAATTTTTCAACTATGCCAAACGGTAAGAAGCATAAGCGTCATAAAATGGCGACTCACAAGCGTAAAAAAAGACTGAGAAAGAACAGACACAAGAGCAAGAAGTAAGCTCTTGGTAACCAAACGCAAAGAACAAACTACAGGATACGACAGATATTTTGAGTTTGTTCTTTGTGCTTTATGCAAAGTATTAATTGTATTAGAACTCAAGAAAAGTGACCAGCGAATTATTCATCGACGTACAGCCCAGTGAAATCACCATCGCACTTACCGAAGACAAGGTGCTCGTGGAGTTTCAGAAAGAGGGACGCGAGGCGTCATTCTCAGTGGGCAACATGTACTTGGGTCGGGTCAAGAAGATCATGCCCGGACTCAATGCATGCTTTGTTGATGTAGGTTCGAGCAAAGAAGCTTTTCTTCACTATCAAGACTTGGGTAGCCACTACAACTGCTATCACAAGTATGTAAAACAGGTAATCAGCGACAAGAAGAAACTCGCCCCCTACACCAAAGCCGTAGGACAGCCCGAGCTCCCCAAAGATGGCAGCATATCCAACGTACTACAGACCGGACAAGAGATCGTAGTGCAGGTGGTCAAAGAGCCCATCTCTACCAAAGGCCCCCGACTGACCGCAGACCTCTCCTTTGCTGGCAGATTCCTCGTATTAGTACCCTTTGCCGACAAGGTATCAGTATCATCCAAGATCAAGTCAGCCGAAGAGCGCGCACGACTCAAGCAGCTCATCCAGAGCATCAAGCCCAAGAACTTCGGAGTCATCGTACGTACCGTAGCCGAAGGCAAGCGTGTAGCCGAGCTGGACGCAGAGATGAAGGTACTCGTCAAGCAGTGGGACGAAGCCATTGCCAAAGTACAGAAGGCCGAAAAGCCCCCCGTGCTCATCCACGAAGAGAACAGTCGTGCCGTAGCCATGCTACGCGACCTCTTCAACCCGTCATACGAAGCTATCTACGTAAACGACGACAACGCATACAATGAGATACGCAACTACGTAGCACTCATTGCCCCCGAACGAGCACACGTGGTGAAGCACTACACCGGCACCCTGCCCCTACTCGACAACTTCGGCATCACCAAGCAGATCAAGTCCTCATTTGGCAGAATCGTACCCTACAAGGGAGGCGCATACATGGTTATCGAACACACCGAAGCGCTGCATGTCATAGATGTCAATAGTGGAAACCGCTCACGAGGCAACACCAACCAAGAGGAGAACGCCATCGATGTCAACCTCGGCGCAGCCGACGAACTCGCTCGCCAGCTCCGTCTGCGCGATATGGGCGGCATCATCGTAGTCGACTTCATCGACATGGACACAGCCGAGAATCGCCAGAAGCTCTATGAGCGCATGTGTCAAAACATGTCACGCGACCGTGCCAAGCACAACATCCTACCGCTCAGCAAGTTCGGTCTGATGCAGATCACCCGCCAGCGCGTACGTCCTGCGATGAATGTAGAGGTCGAGGAGACCTGCCCCGTATGCTTTGGCAAGGGCACGATCAAGGCATCCATACTCTTCACCGACACTCTGGAGAGCAAGATTGATTACCTCGTAAACAAGTTGAAGATTAGCCGTTTCAACCTACACATCCACCCCTACGTGGCAGCATATGTCAACCAAGGGGTAGTATCCTTAAAGACCAAATGGAAGATGAAGTATGGCTTCGGCATACGCATCACCCCCAATCAAAACCTCCCCCTACTCGCCTACAAATTTTTCGACACCAAAGGCGAAGAGATAGAGATGAAGGAAGAGGTAGAAATGAAATGACAAAGTGCGCGAGGCGTTATGCTTCGCGCATTTTTTATGGATTGTCTGCGGTGTGAGGTTATAATAGAAATTATTTTTGATACCTCCAAATCTTTGTCGTATAATCAAAACACAACCCATCGGCAATTTTCTTGGTCAAGTACGACTCCCATTGTTCGCATATACGGATAAGGTGACCTACTTGACAACGTGAGTCGTTTATGGGGTGTTGTCTTGTTTTTGAATTATTGATTTTTTGAAGAAGATTATGAAAGTAAATAAAGTCAAGAGAAATAAGTTACAACTTTATTTATAATCGGGATAATGTATTTCTTTGTTTTTAGGCTCATTTTTAAGAAATAAAACCGTAACTTTGCACAGTGCTATGAAAATAAGGGTTAGCAAATTCAAATGGATTGCGTGCATAGTTACATTATTGTTGCTATGCATCATTGGTTCCGACAGATCCGAGAGGTGTGCGGAGCAAACTTCTTCGTTAGCATCACAGTGCGCGTTTGTTACTAATGAGACGCCTGACAATATTATTTTAAGTGGGCCAGAGAGCGATATTCTCACTCATCTGCGCGAAACTAATTGTTGGGGGCTATCATCCAACACACTCCATTTACGAGCTCCAGCGGGACGCACGCTCTCGTTCAGCAATCTTTCACAGCGCATCGTTCGAATGGCGATGAACTATATCTCTGGTCTAAGCACCACAGAGCATTTGAACTATGAGCAGTGCCACACTATTGCTTCAAAACGTTTTCATATAGGATATTTCATCTATCATCGCTGTCAGATGATATGTTAGGGTTTCTTTTTTCCTTTATTTAGAATATAATGGGGTGAAGTTAAAAAAACTTTTCCCTCATTGACCTTTTTCCTATCCCTACACCCTAACAATAAACTATATAAAACGACATATATGCAAACAACAATGAATAATGTTGCCTCTGACGTACAGGCAGCTTACCCCCAATGTATCAACGAACTAAAGTCTAATAATCGCACGCAAGCTATGTTGTGGTTAATTATAGCTGTAGTGCTCTTTATTATTTATAACCAACAGCCCGAAAAGGACACCACATTAGGTCTCGTACAAATATCACTCGTAGCCCTTTGTGTAGTTTTGGCTGTTTATAAATTTTTCAGTACCAGTAGCAAACTTATCTATTCTCCTACGGGAAGTGCTGTCAAGAAGCAATCATATAGCTTCAACATCTCATTACAGGCTGATTTACTCCATTGCCTCAAAGAGGGAAATACTGCTCGTATTAAAGCCTTTAAGAACGATGATGCAGGAGGCCTACTGGTGGAATTCTTGGAGTCTGAAGACCATCTCTTCACTGCAGCCAGACTGTTCAAATATGAGCCTCACGGATATGAGGACAAAACAGGTTGGATAATCATGAAGAGCTGACACGATGATTTACATTATGCTTATTATCAGCCTTGTGCTCCTCGTAGTGGGAGCCAATTGGCTGGTTGACGGCGCTGCAGCCATTGCCCGTCGATACCATATGTCCGAATACATCATCGGTGCCACCATCGTAGGCATGGGCACCAGTGCTCCCGAGTTGGTGGTGAGCGTCATCTCCTCTGTTGGTGGTCATAGCGACATCGCCATCGGCAATGTCGTGGGTAGCAACATCTTCAACGTGTTGCTCATCCTCGGTATCACCGCCCTGCTGATGCCCATTGGGTATACGCGTGACAATATCCGTCGCGACATACCCATTAATATCGGTGTCTCGGTGCTGGTCATTGCCTTATGTATATTGACCAAGGCTTGCAGTGGCGAGTACGGACTGGGACGCATCTCGGGTCTTTTGATGCTCAGTCTCTTTGCCCTTTACCTATGGATTTCCTTGCGCAGTGGACGCGACCAGCAAGACGCAGCCGATGACGCCGCTGAGGTCACTACGGGCTATTATCGCTACACGTCAGTGTGTGTCATCTCCATCGTGGCAGGCTTGGCGGGTCTTATCTACGGTGGTAATCTGTTTGTCGACTCTGCCTCAGCCATCGCTCGTCAGTGGGGCGTGTCTGAAGCTATTATCGGGCTCACCATCGTAGCAGGAGGGACTTCGCTCCCAGAGTTGGTTTCCTCCGTTATCGCCGTCACCAAGCAAAAGGGGCAGATGGCTCTTGGCAATATCGTGGGCAGCAACATCTTTAACATCCTGCTCATCCTCGGTACCGCATCCACCATTTGTCCGCTCACGATGGGTGGCATCACCTTTGTCGATTGGGGCGTGATGCTCCTCTCCAGCCTTTTACTATTAGCCGCAGCCTTTACCTTTGAGAAACACACGCTCGACCGCAAAGATGCACTGATCTTCCTACTTATCTATGCCGGCTATATGGTATGGCTGCTCTGAATCATTAGTCTAAAATAATAATTTAAACATAACCTTTAGTTCTTTTAATAAGATAGGTTGTTTAAGAAATAAAGAAAAAAGATTTTTTACATTATGGAATGGCTAATAAACCTCTTTATTGGCAATGGTGTTGCCCACTCTGTATTCATTGTGGCCACTGTTATTGCCATCGGCCTTGGTCTTAATCGAATTAAGTTTGGCAGTGTATCATTGGGTGTAACTTGGATACTCTTCGTGGGTATTATCGCAGGTCATTTCGGTTTCTTGCTTGATCATACAACTGCACATTTTATCAAGGAGTTTGGACTTATC